>CAYVAS010000091.1:0-8789 GCA_964449375.1 uncultured Iamiaceae bacterium
CCCCTACGCGCCGAGGCCGAGGGCTGGCTGGCGGTGGCCGACGGGATGGGCGATGTCGCCCGGGACCGCTTCTCCCGGGGCGCCACCGCCGCGCTCGCGATGGGTGACCGGCTCGGCGCCTCCCAACTGTTCACGGCCCTGGCCCGGACCGGAGCTCCCGCGCAGGCCCTCCCCGAACTGGAGCGGCTGACCACCGCGATCCAGGGCGAACTGATCGGTCTGCAGGCGGCCATAGCCGCGGCCCTGGCGAACCCGGAGAGCCCCGAGGCCACCCTCGATCTCGCCGCCGACTGTGAGGACCGGGGGCTGGTCGTGGAGGCCGCCGAGCTGACCGCGTGCGCTGTCGGGGCGTTACGTCGGGCCGGTCGTTCCCGCCTCGCCGCCCGTGAGGCGTCCCGGGGCCGCGAGCGGCTGGCTCGTTGCCAACGGGTACGCACCCCGTTGCTGGTCGATCTGTCCACCGCCGCGCCGTTGACGTCTCGGGAACTCGACGTGGCCCGGCTCGCCGCCGAACGCCTCTCCAGCAAGGAGATCGCACAGCGGTTGGGCATCGCCAACCGCACGGTCGACAACCACCTGCGCAACGTGTACCAGAAGCTGGGCATCGGCGGACGGGTCGACCTGGCCGAGGCGTTGGGGATCGCACCGACGTCACCGAACGCCTGATCAGCGGGCACGGACCGGCGCGGCATCACCACTGAGTAATCACTACTCAGGAACCGTCGGGACGATCGAGGTCCAATGAGCAGCGATCCGTGATCGGCCCAGGAGCGCGCACCGTGAATCCACGACCCCCTCTCACCCAACGACCCGGGCTGCGCCGCGCGGCGGTGAGCGCCGCGGTGTTCTTCATCGTCGGCGTGGTCTCGCTCACCGCGATCAGCGCCTCGCCCCCGGCCGCAGAGGCCGCCTGGACCATGACCGGCCTGGGATGGGAGTCCGAGCACTGTGGGGTGACCGAGACGGTGGTCGTCCCGCCCGGAGCAACCGAGGTCTGGGTCGTCGCCAGCGGTGGAGGTGGCGGCGACGCGGGTAGCCAGTTCGGCGCCTCCGGTGGTCTGGGCGGCCCGGGCACCCGGGAGCAGAAGACGCTCGCGGTGAGCGGGGGGCAGGTCATCTCGATGGTGGTGGGGTGCCGGGGCGCGGACGGCTCGGCCGCGCCGAATGCGACGCCGACACCGGGATGGTCCAACGGCGGCGGAGCGGGCATCGGCTCGACCTCGGCGTTCGAGGGCGGCGCATCGGGCGGCGCCGGCGGCGGATCGACCGGATTGTGCATCGGTTCGTCGGTGTGCACACCCGCGCAGGCCGGGTCGACCCTGCAACTGGTGTCGGGTGGAGGCGGTGGTGGTGGGGTCCGCAACTGCGTGACGGTCGACGCGACCAACAGTCGAGGTGGCGCGGGCGGCGGCGGCTCCGTCGTCTCGGCGAACGGCGGAGAAGGCCAGTCGGGTGTCGACGGGACCTCGTCGAACGGAGCCGGTGGCGCCGGTGGTGTCAACGACGTGCTCCACAGTGTGCACGGCGATTCCTCCGCGAACGGCTCGGGCGGTGCCGGGGTGAACGTCGTGGGTGGCGGTGGAGGCGGCGGTTACCGCGGCGGCGGGGCGGGTAGCGGTGCCAGCACCGGCTGTGTGGGCGGCGGTGGTGGCGGTGGCGGTAGCACCTGGGTCCGGGGGTCCCTCGAGTACATCGATTATGGGTGCGATCGGACCAACCCGTCGTGCGAATCGAACGAGGGCTTCGTGACGCTGTGGTTCCGCTACCCGACGACGGTGACGCTGACCTCGGACCAGAACCCTTCCGCTCCGGGTGAGCAGGTGGACTTCACCGCCACGGTCACCGACACGCTCGGCCCGCAGCAACACACGATCGACTTCTACATCGACGGTGTCCTGGTTGCCGACAACACCACCGGCCACCTGAGCCAGACGTTCTCCACCGTGGGGAGCTACGAGGTCGAGGCGGTCTATGACTTCAGCCAACAGCCGGGGGGCAGGGGCACGGCGAAAGCGACCCTGACCCAGGAGGTCGGCTACTACGTGACGTCGCTGCCTTCGGGGACGACGTCGCCGCCGCTCACGCTGCCCTCGTCGACGACCGCGGCGCCCTCCTCGACGGCGCCGGCGTCGACCACGCCGGGAAGCTCCACGACTCCGGCGTCGACGATTCCGGGTACACCGACCAGCAGCACCACGCCGGGGAGCACCACGACGCCGACCACCACGTCGACGACGACCCCGGGGCGGGTGACCACCGTGGTGTCCTCCACCACGGCGCCCACGACCGGACCCACGACGGTGCCTCCGACCACGTCTCCCACGACGACGACGGTGCCACCGGGGGCGACGGTCCCCTCGACCGTGCCGTCGGGTGCGACGACGGCACCAGGGGGGTCGACGACCACCATCGACATCGGGGCCGGCGGCACCGACACGACCTCGTCCGACCCGTCCGGCGGCGGTGCTGAGCACTCCGGGGTCGCCAGCGGCGCCACGTCGAGTCCCCCCGTCGGCACGAGCAGCGCGCATCTGGCCCGCACCGGTGCTGACCTGACCGGCACCGTCGGGCTGGGGTTGCTGCTCGCCGCCCTGGGCGCCGGAGCGGTCGTGGCGGCCGGGTGGCGCAGGGACCTCCGCCCCTGATCGTCCTGCGATCGGTGTCGGTAGGGTGCCGACATGGTCACCACGGCAAATCTCGGCTTTCCCCGGTTCGGCGCGGCACGCGAGCTCAAGTGGGCTCTCGAAGCCGCCTGGCGAAGCGGCGACCACCACGAGTTGCGGGCCACCGCGGCCGAACTGCGTGCCCGCCACTGGGCCCTGCAGGTCGAGCGTGGCATCTCCCGGGTGCCCGTGGGGGACTTTGCGCTCTATGACCACATGCTCGACGCCGCCCTGTCGGTCGGCGCCGTCCCCGAGCGCTTCGGCGGCCGAGCCTTCGACCCCGTCGACGACGCCGGGCTGACCCGGGCCTTCGCGATGGCCCGGGGCGGCGACCTGGACGGCACCGAGGTCGCCCCTCTCGAGATGACCAAGTGGTTCGACACGAACTACCACCAGCTCGTCCCCGAACTCGCCCCGGACCAGATCTTCGAGGCCCGACCCGCGCTGTTCACCGACCAGCTCGCCGAGGCGCTCGCCCTCGGCGTGCCCGCCCGGATGGCCCTGGTGGGTCCGGTCACGTTCCTGGGTCGTTCCAAGCGCACCGACGGTGGTGACCCCTTCGAGCTGGTCGACGGGCTCGTCGCCGCGTATGCGGACCTGGTGGCCGCGCTGCGCGCCGCGGGAGCCGAGGCGTTCGCCTTCGACGAGACCCTGTTGGTCACCGACCTGGCCGAACCCGCCCGGGCCGCCTTCGCCGCCGCCTACGGCGCGATCCGGGCCGCCGCCGGCGACGCCGAGGTCACGCTCAGTGCACCCTTCGGCGCGCTCGGGCCCAACACCGACCTCGCCTTCGGTCTGCCCGTGGATCTGGTCCACGTCGACCTGGTGCGCGGCGCGGACCAGCTCGACGCGGTGCTCGCCGCCCGACCCGACGGGGTCGGGTTGTCACTCGGGGTGGTCGACGGTCGCAACGTGTGGCGCAGCGACCTGGACACGGTCCTGCAACGGGTCCGCCCCGTGGTCGAAGGGCTCGGCGCGGCCGCGGTGCAGATCGCGCCGTCGTGCTCGTTGCTGCACCTGCCCGTCGACCTGTCGGCGGAGGACGCCATGGACCCCGAGCTGCGGTCCTGGTTGGCCTTTGCCACCGAACGACTCGATGAGCTCCAGATCGTCGCCGGGGTCCTCGCCGGTGACGACTCGATCGACGATGCACTGGCCGAGAACCGGGCCGCCGCGGCGTCCCGGCGGGCCTCGACCCGGGTGCACAACCCTGCGGTGGCCGAGCGTCTGGCGGGCCTCACCCCCGAGGCGTCGCGGCGCAACTCGCCGTATCGGCGGCGCGCCGAACGTCAGGCGGCCGAGCTGGGACTGCCCGAGCTGCCGACCACGACGATCGGGTCGTTCCCGCAGACCGCCGAGATCCGTAACCTGCGGCGGCAGTTCCGGGCCGGCGAGATCGACCGGGATGCCTACGAGGCGGGTCTGCGCACCGCGATCGCCGAGGTGATCCGGTTGCAGGAGGACCTCGGCCTCGACGTGCTGGTGCACGGCGAGTTCGAACGGACCGACATGGTCGAGTACTTCGGCGCGCACCTGGAGGGCTTCGCCACGACCGCCCACGGCTGGGTCCAGTCCTATGGGTCCCGCGGGGTCAAGCCGCCCATCCTCTTCGGCGACATCGTCCGCCGTGGCCCCATGACCTTGGACTGGACCACCTACGCCGCCGGGCTCACCGACAAGCCGGTCAAGGCGATGCTGACCGGTCCGGTGACGATCCTGGAATGGTCTTTCGTGCGCGACGACCAGCCCGAGGCGACCACCGCCGCCCAGGTGGCCCTGGCGCTGCGCGACGAGGTCGACGACCTGGTCGACGCCGGGATCCGCATCGTGCAGATCGACGAGCCCGCCCTGCGCGAAGGGCTGCCGCTGCGTCGCGGTGACCAGGCCTCGTACCTGGACTGGGCCACCGAGGCGTTCCGCATCGCGGCGGGCTCCGCGCCCGACGAGGTCCAGATCCACACCCACATGTGTTACGCCGACTTCGGCGACATCATCGACGCGATCGTGGCCCTGGACGCGGACGTGATCTCGATGGAGGCGTCGCGTTCGGCCATGGAGCTGCTCGACGACTTCGGCGACTACCCCAACGAGATCGGCCCGGGCATCTGGGACATCCACTCTCCCCGGGTTCCCGGTCCCGAGGAGCTCGACGATCTGCTGGGCCGGGCGATCGCCAAGTTGGGAGCGACCCGGTTGTGGGTGAACCCGGACTGTGGGCTCAAGACCCGGGACTGGCCCGAGACCGAGGCCTCGCTGGCCAACCTGGTCGCTGCGGCGAAGCGGGCCCGGGCGGGTCTGGCCGACACCTGATCCGGCCCGGGCACCGGCGCCGCGATCCCGGACCGGCGGGCCGTCCGGGCCCGCTTCGCCGATCGTCTCAGGCCGTCGAGGCGGTCCGCCAGCGCAGCAGCCGGGAACTCACCGGGCGCACCAGCAGCGTCTCGATGAGCATCACGACCACCACCAGCGTGATCGCCCAGGCGAACAGCGCCGCAGTGTCCAGGTTGGTCTGGGCGAGGCGGACCTGTCCGCCCACGCCCACGGTCGCCGACAACAGCTCGGCCATGACCGCGACCCGCAGCGCTTGGCCCACCGTCACCGAGGTGGCGGCCAGCACCGGTGAGGCGATCGCCGGGGCGACCACGTGCCGCAGCACCTTGGTCCGCGACAGCTCGAAGGAGCGGGCCATCTCCAGTAGGTCCGAGTCGATGTCCTGGACCGCCTCGGTGACCGCGATGACGATCAGAGGGAGCGCCACCAGGGCGACCACCAGACGGGTCACCGCGCCACCGGGACCGAACCAGACGATGCCGAGGGCCACCAGGATCACCGGGGGCAGGGCCATGAGCACCGACAGCAGCGGCTGGGTGAAGCTCGAGAACCACCGGAACCGACCGGCGATCCCGCCCCAGACCAGCCCGATGGCGAAGGCCAGGGCCACCCCGATCAGGGCCTGGCCCAGGGTGTGGGCGACCTCGCCGAGCAGTCCGGCCTCGGTGAGCAGCACCCAGAACGCGTCCCAGGTCTGGGCGGGGGAGGGCAGGATCAGCTCGGGTTGTCGTTGCGACGCCAGCGCCCACACCGTCACCAGCACCACCGCGCCCAGGATCACCCAGGGCGCGTCGAGGTTCCTCCGGCGGCCCAGCGCGGCGTCCAACCCGGCCAGGGAAGCGGACCGGGGGGCCGCCGGGTCGTCGTGGTGACCGGCGCGACGACCGTGGGCGTGGCCATCGGTGGGGGCCGTAACCGGGGTGGCTGGGGCGCTCATGGCGTGGCCTCTAGCGGGGATCCGCCAGGTAGAACCCGTCGCCGGGCAGGTCCCCGCCGATGATGTCGGGGTTGCCTTCGGCGAGCTTGGCGAAGAACGTCTCGAGTTCGTCGCGGGCCTCCGCGGCGGGCACGACCTGCAGGTTCAGCCTCGGGATGACGTCGGCGACCACGTCTTCGCTCAGCGCGAAGGTGCCGGCCAGCTCGGCGACGGTGGCCGGCGCGGCCACGTTCACCTGGTCCACGGTGGCCTCGAGCTCGTCGAGCAACGCGGCGATCACGTCGTCGCGCGCGGCGATCTCGGAGGAGACCACCAGCCCGGCCTGGGGGATGCGCGGCGAACCGCCGGAGATCTCGGCCCATTCGTCCTGAAGGTTCAGGATCCGCTGCAGGTCGTGGCCGCCGTCGCCGGCCTTGGCCAGGGCGACGGTGGCGACGTGTTCGGGTAGCACCGCCCAGGTTCCCTTGCCGGTCACCAGGCGCATGACCGTCTCCTGGGGGGTGGCGTAGTTTTCGATCTGGAAGTCCTCACCGGGCTCCAGACCGTGCTCCTCGGCCAGGGTGCGGAACACCAGGTCGGGCATGTCGTTGGGGAAGGGCATCATCACGGTCTGGCCGCGCAGGCCGTCCCAGTCGGTGGCCGCCCCGTTGGGGCCGATCAGGTACAGCAGGCCCCACACGGTCACCGCGGCGAGCTGGACGTCGACGCCCTTGGCGGCGAGGTTCGCACCCACGTAGGTGGGCACCGCGGTGATGTCGCTGCGACCGCTGGTGAGCAGTCCCCGCAGCTCGTCGGGGGTGGACCAGGTCGCGGTGGTGACCTCGTCGGCCACGCCGGCCAGGGGACCATCGTCGGCGATCAGCGAGAAGGGCGCGGCAAAGGCCAGGGTCTCAGGGTGGTGGATCCGCAGTCGGTCCAGTGGTGCGACGGTCCCGTCCGGAGCGGTGGGGTCGGCCGAAGCCGGGGCATTGGTCGTGGTGGCGTCGGAGGATCCGCACGCCGACACGGCGAGCAGACCGACGACGACCAGCGCGCGCAGCATGCGACGGGGGGAACGGGTCATGGCGTGGCCTTTCCGATGAGTTCGGGTACCGGTGCGGTCGGCTCTGCTGGGATCGGTGCGCCTTGGGCGGGTGCGTCGCTGGGCGCGGGCGCGGACCCCGATGCGGACGCTGTAGGTGACGGGGCGCGGTGGAGGGTGCGCAGCTCCCAGGTCCCCTCGGGCGGCCCGGTCAGGGTCAGCACCCGGTCGGCCACCGCCGCGGCCTCGTCCGCGTCGTGGGTGACCCAGAGGACCGGCCGACCCAACGCGCACAGCTCGGCCAGCAACAGGGTTCTCAGCCGCTCGGCCGTGCCGACGTCGAGGCTGGCGAAGGGTTCGTCGACCAGCACGGTCGCGGCGCCGCTGGCCAGGGCCCGGGCGATGGCCACCCGTTGGCGCATCCCGCCGGACAGCGCGCCCGGGTACACGTCGAGCGCGTCGCCCAGGCCGACCCGCTCCAGCCAGTCCACGGCGCGGTCGGAATCCGCGGCGTCCAGCACCAGGGCGACGTTGGCCCGTGCGGTTCGCCAGGGCAGGAGTCGGGGGTCCTGGAAGACGGTGGCCACCGGACCGGGGGTGCGGTGCACCGAGCCCGCGGTGGGGGCGTCGAGGCCCGCGACGGTGCGCAACAGGGTGGTCTTGCCGGCCCCGGAGCGCCCCATGATCGCCAGGATCTCGCCGGGTTCCACCACCAGGCTGCAGTCCCGCAGCAGACACTGGCCGCGTCGCTGCAGGCCGAGGCCGTCGAGCACGATGGGAGCGAGAACGGAAGCTGGCATACCGAATGACCTATAGTAAGTATTCCTAACTCCCACTCCGCAAGAGGTCGTGACGTGGCACACGTCACGAGAACGGGTTTCAGTTCTGGTGCTAGACAAGCCGCCAGGAGCCGCGTCCCGTGCCCACCCAGGAGGAGTGACCGCCATGCCCGTTCCCGTTCCCGCGGGCTTCGACCTGACCGACCCCGATGTGCTCCACGCCGGGGTCCCCCTCGACGAGTACGCCTGGCTGCGGCGCAGTGCGCCGGTGTTCTGGAACGCTCAGACCCCCGCGTCCAGCTTCGACGACGGCGGGCTGTGGATCGTGTCGCGGCACGCCGACGTCAAGGCCATCTCCACCACCCGTGACCTGTGGTCGTCCGAGAAGAACACCGCGATCGTCCGCTTCGACGGCGACACGGTCGGCTATCCCGAACGGGAGATCCAGAAGCACATGATCCTCAACATGGACCCGCCCAAGCACACCCGGGTCCGTGGCGTGGTGTCCCGAGGGGTGTTCAGCCCCCGGGCCGTCGGGCGGCTCGAGGAGCTGCTCGGCACCTGGGCCGAACGCATCGTGGTCGAGGCCCGGGCCAAGGGCTCGGGCGACTTCGTCGAGGACATCGCCTGTGAACTGCCACTCCAGGCGATCGCTGAGCTCGTGGGCTTCCCCCAGGAGGACCGCAAGAAGATCTTCGCCTGGTCCAACGAGATGATGGCCTACGACGATCCCGACTACGACGTCGACCCCGCCCAGGCCGCCGCGGAGATCCTGGGATACGCCACCGAGATGGGCGACGACCGCAAGGCGCACCCTCGCGACGACATCGTGTCGCGGCTGGTCGCCGCCGAAGGCGAAGAGGTGCTCGATTCCGAGGAGTTCGCCTTCTTCGTGCTGATCCTGGCCGTGGCCGGCAACGAGACCACCCGCAACGCCATCAGCCACGGCATGCAGGCGTTCTTCGACGATCCCGAGACCTGGGAGGCCTACAAGGCCGAACGTCCCGCCACGATGCCCGACGAGGTCGTGCGCTACGGCACCCCGGTGCAGATGTTCC
>CAYVAS010000092.1:0-8321 GCA_964449375.1 uncultured Iamiaceae bacterium
TGCCGGTGTTCTCCGACGAGTGCTACATCGAGTTCACCTGGGACGCCGGCGACGGGCGGGGACCGGTGGCACCCCAGCGCGGGACGGTGCCGGGACGTTCGATCCTGGAACACGGCACCGCGGGGGTGGTCGCGGTGCATTCGTTGTCGAAGCGGTCCAACTTCGCCGGGGCGCGGGCGGGGTTCTTCGCCGGTGACCCCGACCTGGTCCACCCCCTGTCGGAGCTGCGCAAGCACGCCGGCCGCATGGTGCCCGGCCCGGTCCAGGACGCCGCGGTCGCGGCCCTGGGCGACGACGGGCACGTCGACGCGCAACGCCTGCGGTACTGGCGCCGTCTGGCCCGCCTCGTCGACCTGTTCGCGGCCCTCGGTGTGGACGCCCCGATGCCCGCCGGAGGGTTCTACCTGTGGGTCCCCGCGCCCGGAGGCGACGCCTGGGGCCTGGCCCGCCGGCTCGCCGCCGAGGTCGGCCTGCTGGTCGCCCCGGGCGAGTTCTACGGCAGCGCCGCGGCCGGGTACGTGCGGGTCGCGGCGGTCCAGGGTGAGGACCGCCTGGAGCTGCTCGAATCCCGCATCGCCGAAGGGGACCGACCGGTGCAGGTGACCCGGTGACCGACCAGCCGCCGGTCGGCCCGTATCCGCCGCTGACCTCCCATGCCCAGCCCGGCGCGCCGGTCCCGGGCGCGCCACCGACCGTGCCTCCCGGCTCCCCGGCCGCCCCCGAGCAGCCTGGCACGCTGGGCTACTGGCTGGGGGCGTTGTTGATGGTGGGAGCGGTGATCGCGGTGATCGTCGCCTCGGTGGTGGGAGTGGGCCGCGCCGTGGACCTGCTGGCCTTCCCCGAGGAGGTCTCCTCGGACGGGTCGGTGTGGATCGACTCCGAGGGTGGCCGGGTGGTCTTCGTGATCCGCACCGACACCCGGCCGGTGTCGTGGCACCCGGATGTGTCCGTCACCGACCCCGACGGTGATGCGGTGCCCACCGGGTCGTATTCGTCGACCCGGACCGCCACCCGGACCGATCCCACCACCGGTGTGACCTGGCACGC
Source organism: uncultured Iamiaceae bacterium (assembly GCA_964449375.1). Lineage (GTDB taxonomy): Bacteria > Actinomycetota > Acidimicrobiia > Acidimicrobiales > Iamiaceae > JAFDWI01. Next base: position 1,048 of record CAYVAS010000092.1, read on the forward strand.
CACCGCGGTGGCGACCTTCGAGGCCGAATCGGCCGGGACCTACCGGGTCACCGCCCCGACCCTGGAGACCGACGCCCGCCTCGGGGTGGGTGAGGGGGCCGGCGGCGGTTTCGGGTCGCTCGCGATGGTCGTGGTCGGCGCCGGCGTCGCGGGCCTCGCCGGGCTGGTGGTCGTGATCGTCACCGCGGTGCGCCGCGGGCGGCGTCATCGGGAACCGCCGTGGGGACCGGGGCCGATGCCCTATCCGGGTTTCGGGTATCCGGGTGTCGGCCAGCCGATGCCGGGCTACGGCTCCCCACCTCCCGGCTACGGCTCCCCACCCCACGGCTACGACTTCCCGCCGCCCGGTTCCGGCCACCCGGGCCACGCCCCACCCGCCCACGGCGCGCCGCCACCTCCGGGCCCGCCGCCCGGGGGGACCGGGCCGCCCTCCCAGTGGCCGGGCACACCCCCGCAGGGTCCACCCCGTCCCGGGTGGCCCGGCCGGGCCGACCCGAACCGGGACGGCGATCCGCCCTGGTGACCACTACGCTTTTCCGGTGACCGAACTCGCCGACCGCGTCCGCACCCTGTGGGAACGGCGGGACGAGCTGCGGCCCGACGATCCCGAGGCGACCGCGACGATCGACGAGGCCATCGCAGGGCTCGACGCGGGCACCTGGCGGGTCGCCGAGACCGACGACTCGGGCCGCGTGGTCGTCCACGAATGGTGCAAACAGGCCATCCTGTTGCTGTTCAAGGTGTCCCGGATGGCCACCGTCGAGCTCGGTCCCTTCGAGTTCGCCGACAAGATCCCGCTCAAGACCGGACACCTGGCCAACGGCGTGCGGGTGGTGCCCGGCGCGTCGGCGCGCCGGGGGGCCCACCTGGCCCGCGGCGTGGTGCTGATGCCCTCGTACGTGAACATCGGCGCCCACGTGGGCCAGAACACCATGGTCGACACCTGGGCCACCGTGGGAAGCTGCGCCCAGATCGGCGCCAACGTGCACCTGTCGGGCGGCGTGGGCATCGGCGGGGTGCTCGAGCCGCCCCAGGCCGCGCCGGTGATGATCGGCGACGACTGCCTGATCGGCAGCCGGTGCATCGTGGCCGAAGGGGCGACCGTGGGGGAGGGTTCGGTGCTGGGCGCGGGCTGCATCCTCACCGGTTCGATTCCCGTGATCGACGCGGCGACCGGCGACGAACTGGGCCGGGGCCAGGTTCCTCCCTGGTCGGTGGCGGTCCAGGCCAGCCGTCCGCGGTCCTTCCCCGGGGGCGACTTCGGCCTGCCCTGTGTGCTGGTGATCCGGCGCCTGGAGCCCGGGGAACGCCACGACAAGTCGGCCCTGAACCAGGTCCTGCGCGAGCACGGGGCGACGGTGTGACCTGCCCGGAGGACCGGTGAGCACCGTGGACCCGGGGGACCACCTGCCCGAGGACCTGCTGGCGTTGGCCGCCGTCATGGTGGACCAGCCCTCCGAGAGCCGCGCCGAGGGGCCCTTCGTTGACTGGCTGGAGGCCGAACTGCGGGCCCTGACGCACCTGGAGGTCACCCGGGTGGGAGACAACCTGGTGGCCCGAAGCGACCTGGGAGCGCCCCAGCGGGTGATCCTGGCCGGACACACCGACACCGTGCCGGCGAACGGCAACGCCGGCGCGCGCATCGACGGCGACACCCTGTGGGGGGTCGGCTCGACCGACATGAAGGGCGGCCTGGCCATCCAGCTCGCCCTCGCCCGTTCGTTGCCGCGCACCGCGGTGGACGTCACCCACGTCTTCTACGCCCGCGAAGAGGTCGCCTCCGCAGAGAGCGGTTTGGCCGAGCTGTTCGCGACGCGCCCGGACCTGCTGGTCGGTGACGTGGCTCTGATCGGTGAACCCACGGACGGGTCGGTGGAAGCGGGCTGTCAGGGCACGATGCGCGCCACGGTCACCCTGCGCGGCCGGCGCGCCCACTCCGCCCGGCCGTGGATGGGCATCAACGCGGTGCACCGACTCGGTCCGCTGCTCGCTGCCGTGGAAGCGGCGCCGCTGCGCCGGCCCCTGATCGACGGGCTGGAGTTCCGGGAGGCGTTGGTGGCGGTGGCGGTCCGCGGCGGAGTGGCCGGCAACGTCGTGCCCGACGAGGCGACCCTGACGCTGAACCACCGGTTCGCGCCGGACCGGACCCCGGAGGAGGCCGAGGCGTTCGTCCGCTCGGTGCTCGAGCCCCACCTGGAGCCCGACGACGAGCTGGCCGTGACCGACTCGGCTCCGGGCGCGCTCCCACAGTTGTCCCACCCGCTGATCGCGGCGTTCGTGGGGCGGGCCGACCTGGCGGTGGATGCCAAGTTGGGTTGGACCGACGTGGCGCGTTTCGCCGAACACGGCATTCCCGCGGTCAACTTCGGACCGGGTTCGGCGACCCTGGCCCACGCTCCGGACGAACGGATCGGACGCGCCCCGCTGGAATGGTGCTTCCGGGTGCTGCGGGCCCTGCTCACGCAGGGTCTGTGAACCCCGGGCCGGGCCCCGGGGAGTGCTTCAGAGCTTGCGCAGGACCGTGACGACCCGGCCGTAGATGGTGACCTCGTCGCCGGAGAACTCCATCGGCGCCAGGCGTTCGTTGTGCGGGACCAGGGTCACGGTGTCCCCATCGCGGCGGAAGGTCTTGACCGTGGCCTCGTCGCCGGGGATCCCGGCGACCACGATCTGGCCGTTCTCGGCGGTGGGCTGGACCCGCACCACCACGAAGTCACCGTCGAAGATGCCCGCGTCGATCATCGAGTCGCCGCGGACCCGGACCATGAACAGGTCGCCGTCGCCGGTGAAGTCCTCGGCGATGGGCAGGGTCTCCTCGATGTTCTCCTCGGCCAGCACGTCGGTACCGGCGGCGACGTCACCGACGAGGGGGACGTGGCGGGAGGGCCGCCGTTCCACCGAGGCACCCGACAACGGGTCGTAGCGCACCTGCAGCGCCCGGGGTTTGGTGGGGTCGCGCACCAGATACCCCAACTTCTGCAGCGTGGACAGGTGGGCGTGGACGCTGGAGGGGGAGGTCAGACCGACCGCCTCGCCGATCTCGCGGACCGACGGGGGGTACCCGCGGTCGCGCATCGCCGCCTCGATGCATTCCAGGATCTGGAGCTGTCGTTTCGACAGGTTGGTGGTCATGGATCACCTTTCCCCCGGAGTCAGTGCCCCAGGCACGGTCGCAGTTGCGAACTGGTGTTCGTCGGAGCGTAGTCGCGCGTGACGCAAATGACAAACATCTGTTCGATCGAGGGCTTGACCCGAACAGTTGTTCGTGCTTGGATCGGTGTCGAACAGATGTTCTGAGCCGGAACGGCAAGCGTCGGCGCCGCCCGCTCGGACCCACCTTCAGACCCGCGATGTCACACCCGTCGGAGACGATGACCCCATGGCTGCAATCTTTCCCATCCCCGTCCAGATCGACGACCGCCGCGCGCCCCGGACGGCCCCGACCCTTCCCGAGGAACGCGGCGCAGGCACCGTGGTGCGCCTCGACCCGGATCGGGGCCGGCGGGTGCGCCGTGCGATCCGGCGCCGCAACCTGACCCTGGTCGCCGCGGTGGCCGGCGCGCTGGTGGTGACGATCTTCACCCTGGCCGTGGGCTTCGCCGCGGTGGACTCGCTGTCCCGGCCACCCGCGGTCACCCCGGTGACCGGCCCGGGCGCCGCGGACACCGGCGGGGTCATCGTGGTGCAGTCCGGCGACACGCTGACCTCGATCGCCCGGCGCCTCCAGCCCACCGGCGACGTGAGCGCCCTGGTGGAGCGTCTCGCCGCGGTGCACGGGCCCGCGCCCCTGCAGGCCGGGGACCGTCTGCCCATCGCCGAACTCGGCATCGCCCCGGGCGACCTGGTGTCCTGAGCCTCAGGGCGATCCACCAGGCAGCGGCCCGAGGACCCTGGGGGACCCCTCGGCGAGGAAGTACCGTGGAACGGGTGCAGTGTCCCCGCTGTGGTGTCGACGACGACAAGGTGATCGACTCGCGCAGTGTCGACGAGGGTCGGGCCATCCGGCGCCGCCGCAAGTGCCTGCGCTGCGCCTCGCGCTTCACCACCTTCGAACGGATCGAGACCGTCGAACTGCTCGTGGTGAAGCGCTCCGGTGAGCGGATGCCCTTCGCCGCCGAACGGATCGTGGCCGGGGTGCGGGCCGCGTGCAAGAACCGTCCCGTGCCCGACCCGGCGATCGACGAACTCGCCGTGCAGGTCGAGGAGGCCATCCGGGCCGAGGGCCTGGGCGTGGTGAGCACCGAGCGCATCGGCATCGAGGTCCTCGAACGACTCCGCGAGCTCGACGAGGTCGCGTACCTGCGCTTCGCCAGCGTCTACAAGGAGTTCACCGACGCCGCGGACTTCGCCCGCGAAGCCCGGCTGCTGACCAAGTCGACGCGACCCAAGACCCGCGGCGGCACTCAGCCCTCCCCGCCGGGCTGAGTCGCCCGGGCCGGAGCGACCCGTTCGGCGAGATACCGGGTCACCAGGTCCCGCCCGTCGGTGAGCAGTCGGTCCAGATGGTACCGGCGCGGCTCGGGAGCCGTCGGCCCCACCGAACCCCGGTGCGAGTCCCCGCCGACCAGCAACGGTCCGATCGTCCAGCACCATTCGTCGATCACGTCGGACCCGATCAGGGTCGCGTTCAGCTTCGGGCCGCCCTCACAGACCACACAGCGCACCGACCGCGCCGCCAGATCGTCGAGCATCCGGGCCGGATCCACGGTGTCGGTGCCGGCCACCACGACCTCGGCGACCTCGGCCAGGGCGTCCCGCACCGGGGCGGGGGTCCGCTCCACCGTGTAGATCAGTGGCGGCTCGACCGCCTCGGCGAACATGCGGGCACCCGGATCCAGCGAACCGCTCGCCGTCACGACCGCCAGACGGGCCGGGCCGGGTCGGCCGGCCGCAGCGCGGGCGGCGCGGTGCTCGGCGGGCACCTGCACCGGGCCGTAGTTCTCGGCCCGAGCCGTGCCCGCGCCCACCAGCACCACATCGGCGGCGCTGCGCAGCGCGTGGAACACCGCACGGTCCCCGGGGCCGCCGATGCCCCGGGAACGACCCGACAACGCGGTGGCCCCGTCCGCGGTGGTGGCCATGTTCACCGCCACCCAGGGGCGACCCGCGACCGGCTCGCGGTCGTCGGCCAGGTAGGTGGCGACCGCATCCACACCGTCGCGGGGTTCTGGCCACAGTTGTCGCACGGTCGCCCAGCGTACGGCCTGCCCGCACGCCCGCCGCGCCGAATCACAAAGATGTCATTCGGGTTACGACCGCCCCGGAGCACTTGAGTTCCGGGCCCGGGTGTCCGACAGATGAACCGGAGCTGCACTCGGGGTGTCCCACGGGCGTTTTGGGGCGACCGGTGCCGGGATCGGAACGAGGAGCCGACATGGTGAACCCGCTGGTGGAACGCACGGCGAAGGTGGTCGGCGCGATCGCCCGGGGCGCACGCCGGCCCCAGACCCTTCCCACCCAGGCTCGTGAGCTGGCCTCCGGGTTGATCACGGGCGCCCTGTACCCGTTCGGGTTCTTCGACGCCGGGCCCGGTGGACGGGTGCGGGCCCGGACCTCGACGGGTTCGGGAACCACGCCGGTGCTGCTGGTGCACGGGTATCTGGCCAACAAGTCCAACTGGTACTTCGTGGAACGGGCCCTGCGTCAGGTGGGCTACGAGGGGATCCACGGGCTGAACTACAGCCCCCGCAACGCCGACGTGGACGAACTGGCCCGGGTGTGCGTGCTCCGGGCCCACGAGGTCATGGCCGCCGCCGGGTCCGAGCGCATCCATCTGGTGGGCCACTCGCTGGGCGGCCTGGTCATCCGTCGTGCCACCCAGACCTTCGGCCTGCACGAAGCCGCCTCGGTGGTGACCGTGGCCACGCCGCACGGCGGGGTCGACCTGGCCCGGTTCGGCCCGCTCATCGGCGGACGCAACACGATCGCCCGGCAGCTGCGACCCGGATCGGAGTGGTTGCGGTCGATGTGGGCCACCACGTCGGCGCTGCCCGACACCCGTTACGTCGCCTACTACTCCAACCTGGACCTGCTGGTGCCGGGCCGTCGGGCCATGATGCTCGAGCACGCCCTGGGCGCGACGAACATCCTGATGAAGGACCACGGGCACCTGTCGGTGATGCTGGCCGCGTCGCTGGCGACCTCGATCGCCCAGGAACTCGCCGCGATCGACGGGCTCGCGGGCCACGGCCGCCCGGTCACCAGCCTGCCGGTCTCCCCCGGCGCGGCGGTGCCGACGGCCATGCCGCAACGCGCGCTCGCCCTGCACTGAGGGCACGCCCCGGCGTCGGGGCGGGTGACCCGGCCCGCCGGTGGGCCTGTGGACAACGTCGCCGTCGTCCCCAGCCGATCCACCTCTCGTCCACGGCGCGACCCGCGAAATTCACAGGGAAGACCCCCTATCGTTCCACAGGCCCGGCTCTCTAGAGTCCTAGGCGTGTCACGGTCCCGCGGTGCGGGCAGCCGGAAGAGTTGGAGCGTGGCCGGGCCGGCGACGGTCAGGTCGACGTGTGAGGGCAAGCGGCAGCGTGGCCGCAGGTGCGAGATTTCGCGAACCCCCTTGGACCTGGGTGTTCGCGTCGCGAGGACCGTTGACACGGGGGGAACTACCGTGCTGTAATTTACCGCTACATCTTGTGGTTCATCCGCTCGGGGGCTCTGAACCACCACGAGGGGTTGTGGTCGCTAGCCTCGAATGAGACGACCGGTCCCCGTGAGAACTCCACCCACCACAGCAAGAGGGAAGCATCCATGACCCTGGCCCCAACGCAGACCGGACTCGACTTCCAGCGCCGCGCCACCACCGAAGGGGTGCATCCCTATGAGCTGGTGGACTGGGAGCGACGTGATGCCCGCATCACCAACTACCAGGACGGGTCGGTCGCGTTCGAACAGCTCGGGGTGGAGTTCCCCACCTCCTGGTCCCAGAACGCCACCAACATCGTCGCCCAGAAGTACTTCCGAGGCACGTTGGGCACACCCGAACGTGAATGGTCCCTCAAACAGGTCGTCGACCGGGTCGTCGACACGATCACGACCTGGGGGGTCGAGGGCGGCTACTTCGCGGACGACCGTGAGGCCCGCATCTTCAGCGACGAGCTCAAGTACCTGCTCATCACCCAGAAGGCGGCCTTCAACTCGCCGGTGTGGTTCAACATCGGTGTCGCCGGGGTGCCCCAGCAGGCCTCGGCCTGCTTCATCCTGTCGGTCGACGACAAGATGGACTCGATCCTCAACTGGTACCGCGAAGAGGGCGTGATCTTCAAGGGAGGCTC
>CAYVAS010000093.1:0-8282 GCA_964449375.1 uncultured Iamiaceae bacterium
CTTCGACGGCGAGGCCGAGCAGATCATGGTCGGCCTGGACGCGGTGGGCAACACCACCAAGGCCGTCACCAAGGGCTTCGCGATCGGCTCCGCCGTCATCGCCGCCCTGGCGCTGTTCTCGGCCTTCGGTGAGACGATCATCGAGGAGATCGGCGGCCACGCGGCGGCCTTCGCCCGCGGCTTCCCCATCAACATCGCCGACCCGAAGGTGTTCATCGGCGCCCTGCTGGGTGGCTCGATCGCCTTCATGTTCTCGTCGTTGGCGATCCGGGCGGTCTCGCGCACCGCGGGCACCGTGGTCCAGGAGGTCCGCAGCCAGTTCGCTGACGGCCAGATCATGGCCGGCAAGCGCAAGCCCGACCACGCCCCGGTGATCGACATCTGCACCACCGCGGCGCTGCGTGAGCTGGCCACCCCGGCGATCATCGCGGTGCTGATGCCCGCGGTGGTGGGTTTCGGGCTCGGCCCGCTGGCCCTGGGTGGGTTCCTGGCCGCCGCGATCATCACCGGACTGTTGATGGCCAACTTCCTCAACAACTCCGGTGGCGCCTGGGACAACGCCAAGAAGTACATCGAGGACGGCAACGAGGGCGGCAAGGGCTCCGAGGCCCACAAGGCCGCGGTCGTGGGAGACACCGTGGGTGACCCCTTCAAGGACACCGCCGGCCCCGCGCTGAACCCGCTCATCAAGGTGATGAACCTGGTGGCGTTGCTGATCCTGCCCGCCGTGCTGTCCTTCAGCGACCTGGACAAGCTCGCCAACCTGCAGGAGTCGATGGAGCCGATCGCGATCGTGATCGCCATCGGCGCCCTGGCCGTGGTCGCCGGGTTCCTGGTGTACTCCAAGCGGCAGGGTTCGGCACTGGACCTGGAGGTCGCCGCCGAGGCCGCGGCCGCCACCGAGGAGGACGCCCAGCAGGCCGCCGCGGTCATGGAAGGCGACCGGGACGCGATCCTGCTCCAGGCCGTGGAGATGTGGCTGGGCGATCTGGGTCGTGAGGAACACGACCTGAAACAGCGCCTCCTCGAGGTGCACTCCACCCTCACCGACGACCCCAGGTGACCGACCCGGGCGCTGGCCTGACACGGGCGACCGAGCGCTAGGATCCGGCGATGCTCAGCTTTCTGTTCGCGCTCGGTCCCAGTTTTCTGGATCCCGAGTTCTGGTTCGAGAAGGCCGGCGCCGCGGCGGTCTGGGTCGTCGCCGCGATCATCTTCGCCGAATCCGGTCTGTTCTTCGGATTCTTCCTTCCGGGCGACTCGCTGCTGTTCTTCACCGGGTTCCTGACCTCGCCCGCGGCGCTGGACTCGCCCACCTTCGCGCCCTTCGCCAAGCACCTGCCGCCGCTGGGGTTCGTCCTGCCGCTGCTGTTCGTCGCGGCGGTGACCGGCGACCAGGTCGGGTACATCTTCGGTCGCAAGGTCGGCCCGGCGATCTTCAAACGGCCCAACTCGCGGCTGTTCAAACAGGAGAACGTCGCCAAGGCGCACCAGTTCTTCGAAAAGCACGGCCCCAAGTCGATCTTCCTGGCCCGCTTCGTGCCGATCGTGCGGACCTTCACCCCGATCGTCGCCGGGGTGTCCCACATGGACTACCGCACCTTCGTGCGTTGGAACATCTTCGGCGGGTTCGTCTGGGCGGTCGGTCTCACCACGCTGGGCCACTACCTGGGCCAGATCCAGTTCGTCCGGGACAACCTGGAGTACGCCATCATCCTGGTGGTGCTGTTGTCGCTCACCCCGATGTTCGTCGAGGGGTTCCGCGCCCTGCGGCACCGCCGCGCGGCGAAGCTGCGGGAAGCCGAGGTCGCCGCGTCCGCCGAGGTCATGGCGGGCGACCCGGACCACTGAGGCGGCCGGTACGCTGTGGCGATGCTCGAGTTCGCGTCCCCGGAGTGGATCCGCGCCCTGGACGACACCGTACGCGCCTCGGAGGCGCTGGCCGAGGCGACCCGCGACATCGCGCTGACCATCCGCCAGACCCTCACCGACGGCCCCTCCGGGGAGGTGTCCTGGCACATCGTGGTCGACCACGGCTCGGTGCGGGTCCTGCCCGGTCCCGGCGACCACGCCGACGTCACCTTCGTCCAGGACGACGAAACCGCCCGCTCCATCGGCGCGGGGACCATCAGCGCCCAGACCGCCTTCATGATCGGCCGGCTGCGGGTCGGCGGTGACACCGCCAAGCTGATGGAACACGCCGGTGCCTTCGACGAGCTGGCGGACCTGTTCGACGCACTGCGCGCTTCGACCCGGTACTGACCCGACGGCTTCGGCCCGTCTCCCCGACCCGCCAGCGCCCGCCATGTTCGACCGGCTTCCCGTGGTGTCCCCGTCGCCGGCGCTGCTCGCCGTCCAGATCGCGATGGCCGCGTGCTTCGCGGCGCTCGCCGCTGTCTGGGTGGCCTACGTCCATACCCGCACCCGCAACCCCGCCGCGGTGGCCGCCCACGCCGTGTTCGCCGCCTACCTGGTGGTGCTGGCCTGCATCCTGTTCCTGCCCCTCCACGGGGTGCGCGCCGCCGCAGCGTCCTACAGCGGCACCGAACCTCTGACCCGGGCCTGGTACTGGGGGATGCAGCTCCGCTCGCCCCTCGTCGACGGCCAGATCGTGTGGCAACGGATCGGCAACGTGGCCCTGACCATTCCCTTCGGCTTCGGCTTCGGGTTGCTGGCACCCCGGTTCGGGGTCCGTCGGGTGGTCCTGGCCTGTCTGGCCTGGGCGGTGTCACTCGAGCTCGTCCAGCTCGCGATCTCGCTGGTGCTGGGCTTCGTGTACCGCACCTTCGACGTCAACGACATCGTCGACAACGTGCTGGGCGCCTGGATCGGCCTGAGCCTGTTCGTGGCCGCCGCGCACCTGGTGCGCCGCCGCGACCTCGGCGCCGGAGCACCGGCGACCACCCTGGCCGGCTACGTGCGCGGTTCGGTCGACCGCTACTTCGCCCGGGCCGCCGCCGGGCAGGTCGGGGGGTCTAGATGAGGCCGAGTTCGGCGACCGTGTCGCGTTCCTCGACCAGCTCGGCGACCGAGGCGTCGAGGCGTGACCGGCTGAACTCGTTCAACTCCAGGCCCTGCACGATCGACCATTCGCCGTCGGCGGCCGTGCACGGGAAGGACGCCACCAGGCCCTCGGGGACCCCGTAGGACCCGTCGGAGACCACCGCGGCGGACACCCAGTCCCCCTCGGGGGTGCCCTGCACCCAGTCGCGCATGTGGTCGATCGCCGCGCTCGCCGCGCTGGCCGCCGAGGACGCGCCCCGCGCTTCGATGATCGCGGCGCCCCGCTTCTGGACGGTGGGAATGAACTCGTCGGCGATCCAGGCGTCGTCGCCGACCAGCTCCGCGGCGATGCGGCCGTTCACCTCGGTGTGGAACAGGTCCGGGTACTGGGTGGCCGAGTGGTTGCCCCAGATCGTCATCCGGGTGATGTCGGCCACGGTCACCCCGAGCTTCGCGGCGAGCTGGGCTTTTGCCCGGTTGTGGTCCAGACGGGTCATGGCGGTGAACGCCGTCGCCGGGGTGCCCGGGGCGTTGCGCTGCGCGATCAGCGCGTTGGTGTTGGCCGGGTTGCCCACCACCAGCACCTTGACGCCCGACGCGGCGCCCGCGTCGATGGCCCGACCCTGTTCGGTGAAGATCGCTCCGTTGGCCTCCAGCAGGTCGGCCCGCTCCATGCCCTTGGTCCGCGGGCGCGACCCCACCAGGAACACCAGATCCGCACCTTCGAAGGCCTGCACCGCGTCGTCGGTACGGTCCACCGACCGCAGCAACGGGAAGGCCGCGTCGTCGAGCTCCATCGCCACACCCTCGAGGGCTCCCAGCGCCGGGGTGATCTCCAGCAGCGACAGCTCGACGGGCACGTCGGGGCCCAGCACCGCACCGGAGGCCACCCGGAACAGCAGGGCGTAGCCGATGTTGCCGGCGGCTCCGGTGACGGCGATTCGGACGGCATCGTTGTCTGTCACGGTGGGGACACTCCTGTCATGGCGCGGGTTCACCGCATGGTACCCACGCGCCGGGCGGCGGCCCCAACGAGGGGGGGGCGCGCACGCCCGGGCTAGGTTTCCCCTCATGGCCGACGAGGTGTGGGAAGCGTTCCGCCGGACCAACGTGCGGGTGCACCGAAGCGAAGGCGACTTCGACGTGCAGCCGACCGCGACCGGCGACCCCGGGGCCTACCTGCCCGGCGCGACCGGGCCGATCCACGTGCTGACCGGCCACAACCCGATGGGACTCGCCGCCTCCGAGGCCGACAACCGGGCCGCCAACCGCCGCCTCACCGACGACCTCGCCGCGCACGACGCGCTGCGGGTGTGGCCCGCCACCGGCTACGGCGGCGGGCCCATCGGGTCGGCCCACACCTGGCAGGAGGCGAGCTTCGCCGTGGAGGGGCTGACCCGCGACGAGGCGGTGGGCATCGCCACCCGTCACGACCAGCGGGCGATCTTCGAATGGCTGAACGAACCCGGCGGGTTCAGGCTCGTGGCCTGTGACGGATCCGCGGACGAACCCCGCGGCTGGCGGGGCCGGCTCATCGCAGCACCAGAGGCCTGAGGTGCGCTACTTCACCGCGGATCTGCACTTCGGCCACCAGAACATCATCCGCTACTGCGACCGTCCCTTCGGCTCGGTCGCCGAGATGAACGCGGCGCTGGTGGACAACTGGAACGCGGTGGTCACCGGATCCGACGAGGTGTGGGTGCTCGGCGACGTGGCACTGGGCCCGATCCACGACAGCCTGGCCAACATCGCGGAGCTGCACGGACGCAAGATCCTGGTCGCCGGAAACCACGACCGGTGCTGGGCCGGCCACGAGCGCGGCGACGACGTGTGGACCGAGCGCTACCACGAAGCAGGATTCGACGAGATCCACCAGGGGACCGTGTCGATCACCGTCGCCGGCCGGCCGGTGCTGGCCAGCCACTTTCCCTACGAGGGCGACTCCCACGACTCGGACCGCTTCGTTCCCTGGCGTCCCACCGACGACGGCTCATGGCTGCTCCACGGCCACGTCCACACCTCCTGGAAGGTGAACGGCCGGCAGATCAACGTGGGCGTCGACGTGTGGGACCACACCCCGGTGCCCGAGACGGCGCTGGCCGAGATCATCGACGCCGGCTGAGCGACGGGGAGGTCCGCGCCGGCGCGGTCATCGGTCACGCCGGGCCCGGACCGGGACCTTGTGCCCTGTCCGGTGTCGGGCCGCGGCCACTTGGATGGGGTGACGAACCGGAAGCCGCCGGGTCGAAGACAGGGGACCGCCGTGAGCCTCGCCACCACCGAACAGGACGTCGACCGGATCGCCGGATTCTCACTGCTGGGACGCCTCGGCAAACGGGTGCTGCGCCCAGGAGGTGCCGAGCTGACCGACCGGCTGCTGGACGCGCTGGCCATCGACGGCTCCGACGACGTGGTCGAGATCGCGCCCGGCCGGGGCCGCACCGCGCAGCTCATCCTGGACCGCCGACCGGCGAGCTACGTCGGCGTCGACCGGGACCCCGCCGCGCAAGCCTCCATCGTCCCCCTTCTCGACGGCCCCACGAGGCAGTTCCGGCTCGGTTCGGTCAGCCGGACCGGCCTGGCCGACGGCGCCGCCTCGGTGGCGATCGGCGAGGCCGTGCTGACCATGCACCCTCTCGGTGCCAAGCGGTCGATCCTGACCGAACTCGCGCGCATCGTGCGCCCGGGCGGTCGCCTCGGACTCCACGAGGTCGCCTACCGCCTGGACGATCCGGACGCGTGCATCGACATCCCCGAGATCGAGACCACCCGGATCGCCACCGAGCTGACCTCGCACTTCAAGGTGGCGTTCAACGCCATGACCCTCGACGACTGGGCCGGCCTGCTCGACGAGGCCGGCTTCGACCTGCAGACCCAGGCACGGGCACCGCTGCGGCTGCTCGAGCCCGACCGGATCGTCGCGGACGAAGGGGTCGCCGGCGCGGCCCGCTTCGCCGCGAACGTTCTGGCGGACCGTCAGGTCCGCCGGAGGATCACCCACATGCGGACCGCGATGCGCCGCAACGCCCCTCACCTGCGGGCCGTGGCGATGGTGGCGGTCCGCCGGGGGTGAAGCACTGACCGGGTCGGTGCGGTGTCGGCTCCACCGCACCGCCCCGGTCACGTACCGGCCCGACCCGTTCCCAGTCGTCGGCGGGAGCGCGCGGCGGTGACATTTTTTTCGGCACGATCGACGACTGCAACTAGTGTCCCCGAAATGATCCCCCGAACCCTGTCGAACTCCCTCCTTCGCCGGGGTCTCCCGGCCGTCTGCCTGGCACTGGTCCTGATCACTGCCGGATGCGGCGGCGGAGGCGACGACGAGGCCGGTGACGCCCAGCCCACCGATGCGCCCACCACCGTGGCTCCCGTCGACGAGGGCGCGGACGACGACGCGGACGGCGAGGCCGAAACCGCAGAAGCGGTCGCGTACCTGCCCATCGGCAGCGAGCCCCAGGAGGGCATGATCCAGATTGCGCCCTCCTGTGACGACGACGCCGACGACGGCGACGGCAACGACGACACCGACTACCGCACCTGGATCGTCTACGACGTCGACGAGGCCTGGAAGCCCACCGCCATGGGTTCCGGCGGCTCCGGTGGCCCCAACGATTCGGAGAACCTCACGTTCCTCATCGACCGCGAGGACCCGAGGTCGCCGCGGGTCGATGTGGACATCGAGTGGGACTCGATGGGCCCCGACGGCACGGTGCTGGGAGATGACGGTGAGCCCTTCGAGAGCTTCGACTACACCATCGAGGTGTACGGCGGCCCCGGCGACGAACGCAGCACCGACATCTCGTACGAGTCGGTGGGCACCTTCGACGTCGGCGACCGGGAGACCGAGTTGTTCTACCGGGACCCCGCCCAGAGCGAGGAGGACCTGGGCACCACCGCCCAGTACAAGGCGCGCGTCGAGGCCTACGCGCTTCCGATGAGCCCGACCAATCCGAGCGACCTCACCGAGTTCTCCTTCGTGGTGACCGTCGAGTTCGATGCCGACGAGGTCGACCTCGCCCACGAGGACATCGAGGCGATCGTGTCGTCGATGACCATCCCCGAGTGCACCTGGAACAAGATCCTGGCCGACACCGAACTCATCACCGGCCGTGACCTGGACGGCGACGGTGAGGTGCGGGACGCCGCCGACGCGCAGGCCGAACTCCAGGAACAGCTCGACGAGGCGATGGAGGACCTGCCGCCCGAGGCCCGGGAGCGGATGGAGGAGATGCGCGAGCAGCTCCAGTCCGGCAACTGAGCCCGGCCGCTCAGAGCTGCAGCGACTTGACCTCGAGGAACTCTTCGAGACCGTACCGACCAAGCTCCCGGCCGATACCGGACTGCTTGTAGCCCCCGAAGGGCGCCATCGGGTTGAAGCGCCCACCGTTGATCTCGACCTGTCCGGTGCGGATCCGACGGGCCACGTCCTTGGCCCGCTCGGGGTCCGCCGACCACACCCCGCCGGCCAGTCCGTAAACCGAGTCGTTCGCGATCGCCACCGCCTCGTCGGTGTCGCCGTAGGGCAGGATCGACAACACCGGACCGAAGATCTCCTCCTGGGCGATGGTCATGTCGGTGGTCACGTCGGCGAACACCGTGGGCCGCACGAAGTAGCCCGACTCGACACCCTCGGGCGGCTCGGCGCCGCCGGTGACCAGCGTCGCACCCTCGTCGATCCCCTTGGCGATGTAGTCGCGGACCCGGTCACGCTGCGCCGCGGAGATCACCGGACCCAGTCGCCCCCCGTTGGTGGCGGGGTCACCCACGGTCCAGGTCGATTCGACGTCGTCGCGGACCAGCTCGACGATCTCGTCGTGGCGGTCGGCGGGCACCAGCAGACGGGTGAGCGCCGAACAGGTCTGACCCGAATTCAGATAGCACGCTCCGACCGCGGCCCGGGTGGCCTTGGCCAGCTCGTCGCCCTCGAGGTCGTCCAGCAGGATGTTCGCCGACTTGCCGCCCAGCTCGAGCGCGACCTTCTTGATGTCCCGCGCCGCGAGCTCGGCGACCCGACGGCCCGCCCGGGTCGAACCCGTGAAGCTGACCATGTCGACCTCGGGGTGCGCGGCGAGGGCCTCACCCACCACAGGCCCGGTCCCCGAGACCAGATTGAACACCCCGGGAGGCAGCCCGAGGGTGTCGACGATCTCGGCCAGGATGAACGCGTTGATCGGCGCGACCTCCGAGGGCTTGACCACGATCGTGCACCCGGCGGTCAACGCCGCGGCGACCTTGATCACGATCTGGTGCAGCGGATAGTTCCACGGGGTGATCGCGGC
>CAYVAS010000094.1:0-7075 GCA_964449375.1 uncultured Iamiaceae bacterium
CCCCGAAATTCGGAGCGAAAAGGTCGAATGTCAGCCTTTTCGCTCCGAATTTCGCTGTGGGGGGGGTTCAGGGGGCGAGGACGAGTTTGCCGGTGACCCGACGGGACACGAGGTCCTCCAGGGCGTCGACCACCTGATCGAGTGGACGGACCTCGGGCGCGGGCGGGACGAGGGTGCCGGCGGCGACGTCGGCCAGCAGGCCCTCGAGCAGTTCCCGTTGGGCGTCCGGTTCGTGCATCGACCAGGCGCCCCAGTCCACCCCGAGCACCGACCGGTTGCGCAACAGCACCTGGTTGGCGGGCAACTTGGCGATCCCCGCCGGAAAGCCGATCACCAACAGCCGCCCGAAGTGTCCCAGACTGCGCAGCGCGACCAGGCTGAGGTCACCGCCCACCGGATCGACCGCGACGTCCACCCCGCCGTTGGACCATCCCCGGAGCAGGTGGACCAGCGCGGTGGCGTCGTCGGTGGCGCGTTCGGGTGGGATCTCCCCCACCGTCCCATCCGGTTCGGCACGCCGGCCCCGGTCGTCGAAGACCACCTCGGCACCGGCCGCGAACGCGGCGCGCCGCTTGTCGGCGGTGGAGGCCACCGCCACCACGGTGGCTCCGGCGGCGACCGCGACCTGCACACAGGCCTGGCCCACCCCGCCTCCCGCGCCCAGCACCAGGACCCGTTCGCCGCTTCTCAGCCCGGCCCGCCGGGACAACGCGAAGCGGGCGGTGCAGTAGCTCTGGATGAAGGCCGCCGCCCGGGGTGGGTCCAGCACGTCGGGGATCGGCACCGCGGCGGCCGCCGGCACGGCGACCTGCTCGGCGAAGCCGCCCAGCCCGCACAGGGCCACCACCCGTCGACCCACCAGGTCGGCGTCGACGCCCTCGCCCGCTGCGATCACCTCGCCGGCGATCTCGCTGCCCGGCACGAAGGGAAGCGGCGGTTTGATCTGGTACTCGCCGCGCACGAAGAGCGCGTCGACGTAGTTGACCCCGGCGGCGTCGACCCGTACCACGACCATGCCCGGTCCGGGGACCGGGTCGTCACGTTCGACGATCGCCAGGCCGTCGAGGGGTCCGAACTCAGCGCATTCGGCGACTCTCATCGCTCCGCATCCTCGCGCGTCACCACCGCGACCGACGCCCCCCGCACCGTCCCAGAGCGAAATTCGGAGCGAAAAGGTCGAATGGCAACCTTTTCGCTCCGAATTTCGGTGAGTGGGGGGTGGGTTGCCGGGTGGCGGGGGGTCGCGGTAGGGGTCGGGTCAGAGGCGGTCGACGATGGCCTGAGCGAACTCCGAGCACTTGACCGGGGAGACGCCGTCCAGCATCCGGGCGAAGTCGTAGGTCACGATCTGGGCCGAGATGGTCTTCTCCATCGCGGTGGTGATCAGATCCGCGGCGTCCTGCCAGCCGAGGTGCTCGAACATCAGCACCCCCGACAGCAGCAGCGATCCGGGGTTCACCTTGTCCTGACCGGCGTACTTGGGAGCGGTGCCGTGCGTGGCCTCGAAGATGCCGTGGCCGGTCACGTAGTTGATGTTGGCGCCCGGAGCGATGCCGATGCCGCCCACCTCGGCGGCCAGCGCGTCCGAGATGTAGTCACCGTTCAGGTTGAGCGTGGCCACCACGTCGTACTCGGCGGGACGGGTGAGGATCTGCTGGAGGAACGCGTCGGCGATCACGTCCTTGATGACGATGCCCGCCCCCGGACGACCTTCGGGGATGACCTGCCAGGGTCCCCCGTCCAGATCGACCGCACCGAAGTGGTCCCGGGCGACCTCGTAGCCCCAGTCCCGGAACGACCCCTCGGTGAACTTCATGATGTTGCCCTTGTGGACCAGCGTCACCGAGGAGCGGCCGTGCTCGATCGCATAGTCGATCGCCGACCTGACCAGCCGCGTGGTTCCCGCCCGGCTGACCGGCTTGATGCCGATGCCCACCTCGACGTCGGAGGCTCCGCCGGGCGCACCGATCGCGGCGAGCTCGTCCTGCCAGGCCCCGGTCTGGGCCTCGGTTCCGAAACGGATCTTGGCGAGCTGGTCGGGAAAGGTCTCGCCCAGGAAGTCAAGGAACTTCGCGGACTCCTCGGAGCCGCCCACGAACTCGATGCCCGCGTAGATGTCCTCGGTGTTCTCCCGGAAGATCACCATGTCGACGTCCTCGGGTCGCTTGACCGGCGAGGGCACGCCGCTGAAGTAGCGCACCGGGCGCAGACACACGTACAGATCCAGAAGCTGGCGCAGCGCCACGTTCAGCGAACGGATCCCGCCGCCCACCGGGGTGGTCAGCGGGCCCTTGATGCCGATCAGGTCCTCACGGAACGCCTCGACGGTGGCGTCGGGCAGCCATTCGCCGGTCGCCTCGTAGGCCTTCTCGCCCGCGAGCACTTCCTTCCAGGCGATCTTGCGGCCCGTGCGTTCGGCCGCGGCGTCGAGCACGAGCTGGGTCGCCGGCCAGATGTCGACCCCGGTGCCGTCGCCCTCGATGTAGGGGATGATCGGGTCGTCGGGGACGTTCAGGGTGCCGTCTGCAGCGCGGGTGATCTGGGTAGCCATGACCGCCCAGGCTAGCTTGTATGGTACTTGTATGCTCAATCGGATTCGCCCCACTCCCCCGGCGGGCCCGTGAGCACCACAGCGTCGCTTCGGCGTCGGTCCTGGTGGGGTTGGGGGTGGGCGGACCAGGCGCTGTCGGACGACGCCTGCCGGAGCTGGGGCGCGCTGGTGCCGGGCGCGGCCACCGATCCCCGGCCCGTACCCGATCTCGCCGACGTCGAGCTGCGTCCGCCCCGGGTCCGGGCCCCGGCCGCGCTGGCGTCGATCATGAGCGCCGAGGTGGAGGACCGGGCGGCCCACACCTACGGCAAGGCCTACCGCGACGTGGTCCGCGCACTGCAGGGCGACCTCGGCCCCGCGCCGGACCTGGTGGCCTTTCCCCGCGACGAGGACGACGTGGTGGCGGTGCTGGACTGGGCCGCGGACGCCGAGGTCGCGGTCGTGCCCTACGGCGCCGGATCCTCGGTGGTCGGGGGCACCGAATACGACGGCGCCGATCACGCCGGGGTGGTCTGTGTCGACCTGGGGCGACTCGACGAGGTGCTCGAGATCGACCGGGTGGGTCGCGCCGCCCGGATCCAGGCGGGCATCTACGGACCCGCGCTCGAAGACGCGCTGCGCCCGCACGGGCTGACCCTGCGGCACTTTCCCCAGAGCTTCGAGTTCTCCACCCTGGGCGGCTGGCTGGCCACCCGGTCCGGCGGCCACTACGCCACGGCCCGGACCCACATCGACGACTTCGTCGAGTCCATCCGGCTGGTGGCCCCGGCCGGGCCGATGGAATCGTGGCGCCTGCCCGGGTCCGGGGCCGGACCCTCACCGGACCGGCTGATCCTGGGATCCGAGGGCACCCTCGGGGTGATCACCTCGGCCTGGATGCGCCTCCAGGACCGGCCGGTGCACAAGCGGTCGGCATCGGTGACCTTCGCCGACGGGTCCGCGGCGTTCGCCGCGGTGCGCAGCATCGTTCAGGCCGGGTTCACTCCGGCGAACTGCCGGCTGCTGGACCCGGGCGAGGCGGCCATGGCCGGCGCCAACCAGCAGGGCGAGTGGGTGCTCGTGTTGGGCGAGGAGTCCGCGCACCACCCCGTCGACGACGCCCTGGGTGCGCTGGTCGAGGCCGCCCGGGACGCAGGTGCCAGCACCGGCGGCTCCGGGCCCTCCGGCCGAGGCACCGGCGACGACCAGGGGTCCGACGGCGCCGCCGAGTCGTGGCGGTCGTCGTTCATCGCCATGCCGTACCTGCGCGACGCCATGGCCCGCATGGACGTGATCTCGGAGACCTTCGAGACCGCGGTGCCCTGGGACGGCCTCGAGGCACTCGTGCAGGCGGTGCGCTCGGAACTCGGCGCCGAGATCGAGCGGGTCACCGGTGCCCCCGGGCTGATCAACTGCCGGCTCACCCACGTCTACCCCGACGGCGCGGCGCCGTACTTCACGGTCATCGCCGCCGCCCGTCGCGGCGACGAGGTGGCCATGTGGGACCAGATCAAGGCCGCGTCGATGGAGCTGCTGGTCCGCCACGGGGCCACCGTCACCCACCATCACGCGGTGGGTCGGGTGCACCGGCCCGGCTACGACCGCCAGCGTCCCGACACCTTCGCCACGGCGCTCACCGCGGTCAAGGCCTCCCTCGACCCGGCCGGCATCCTGAACCCGGGGGTCCTCATCGACCCACCGGGTCGACCCTGATCAGTCCCGCCGCAGCCCCACCAGCTCATCCAGGGCCTGGATCGAGTCGGGACGGTTCATCGAGTACAGGTGCAACCCCGCAACGCCCGCTTCACGCAACTCGGTGATCTGGGCCGCGGCGTGCTCCACGCCCAGGCGCCGGGTGGCGTCCGGGTCGCCGTCGACCTGGTCGAGCCGGCGCTGCAGGTCGGCGGGGATGTGGGAATGGTTCATCTTGGCCATGCGCCGCAGACCGCCGACGTTGATGAAGGGCATCACCCCGGGCAGCAGCGGCTTGTCCACCCCCAGGGCGTCCATGTCGTCCAGCAGCCGGAAGAAGGGCTCGGTCTCCATGAAGAACTGGGTGATGGCGAAGTCGGCCCGTTCCAGCTTGGCGGCCAGGTAGCGACGGTCCTCGGCACGATCGGTGGAGCGGGGATGCAGTTCGGGGAAGGCCGCGACGCCGATGGTGAAGTCGCCCACGTCGTCGATCAGCTCGATCAGCTCGGTGGCGTAAGTGAAATCGCCGGTCGGCGGCGACCCGTCCGCTGGCGGGTCGCCGGCCAGGGCCAGCACGTTGTGGATGCCGGCGTCGCGGTAGTCCTCGAGCAGGGCGCGGATCTCGGCCTTGGACTGGCCCACACAGGTCAGATGCGGCATGGCCGGGAACGGCAGCGTGTCGTTCATCTCGATCACCAGATCCCGGGTGGTGTCCCGGGTGGTGCCTCCCGCGCCGTAGGTCAACGACACGAACGTGGGCGCCAGCTCCTTGAGCACGTCGGTGGTCTGGTGCAGCTTGACGAAGCCCGCCTCGGTCTTGGGTGGGAAGAACTCGAACGACAGGGTCGGTCCGGCTCCGAAGAGCTCTGCGATGTGGGTCATGGCGCGGCTGCGGCTGCAGCGGCGCGTTCGGCGGCGGCCACGGTGTTGACCATGAGCATGGCCCGGGTCATGGGGCCGACCCCGCCGATGCGGGGCGACAGCCACCCGGCGACCTCGGCGACCTCGTCGGCCACGTCGGACACGGCGCGCCCCTCCACATAACGCACCCCGGCGGCGACCACCGCGGCACCGGGCCGCACCATGTCGGCGGTGACCAGGCCGGGAGCGCCCGCCGCGGCGACCAGGATGTCGGCCTGGCGGGTGTGGGCGGCCAGGTCGTCGACGCCGGTGTGGACCACGGTGACCGCGGCGTTGGCGTGGGGGCGTTTGAGGGCCAGCAGGTTCGCCAGCGGCCGCCCGATGGTCAGGCCGCGGCCGATGATCACCACGTGGCGACCCTCGATGGGCACCTCGTTGCGGACCAGCAGCTCCACGATGCCCGCCGGGGTGCAGGCCAGGGGCGCGTCGACGCCCATCACCAGGTGACCCAGGTTGACCGGGTGCAACCCGTCGGCGTCCTTGGCCGGGTCCAGGCGCAGCACCACCGGTTCATAGGGCAGGTCCCCGGGGAAGGGGTACTGCAGCAGACAGGCGTGGATGCGCCCGTCGGCGTTGAAGTCGTCGATGACCGCGTCGAGGTCGGCCCGCGAGGCGTCCGCGTCGAGGTGCACGCCGAACGAGGCGATGCCGAGCTCCTCACAGTCGTCGTGTTTCATGGCCACGTAGCGGGCGCTGGGGCCGTCGTCGCCCACCAGCAGCGTGCCCAACCCGGGGGTGACGCCCCGGTCGGTGAGGGCTTGGATCCGGCCCGCCAGTTCCGTCTTGATCGCGGCCGCCGCCGCGTTGCCGTCCAGGATGCGAGCTGTCATCGTGGTCAGAGACTAGTGCCGCCCATGCTCGGCCCGGCTTCCCCTGAGATGGCCCGCTCAGGCCCCGGTGATCAACAGCGCCATGCCCGCCACCATCACCAGCGACGCCATCACGCGGTAGCGGCCCAGACCCTCTCGCAGGAACAGCCAGCCCAGCAGCGCCCCGATCACCACCGACGATTCCCGCAGCACCGACACGTACCCGATGGGCGCTTCGCGGAAGGCGACCAGCACCATCGTGTAGGCGGTGGGCATGAGCACCCCGGCGACGGCCATGCGCACCGGGTGCAACCGAAGCTCGCGGATCACCGCGGGGCCCTTGCCCCGCAGCAACCCGAAGACGTTGACCGTGATCGACACCGCCACGGCCACGCCGAAGCCGTAGGCCAGCCCCGAGGTCGCCCGTCGGGTGCCGATGGCGTCGACCACCTGGTAGCCGCTGATCGCCAGGCCCGTGATCAGCGCCCACTTCATGGAGGCCAGCGACGCGCCGCGGCCCACCATCATCAACAGCGAGGCGGCCACCACCGCCACCCCGACCCAGGCCAGCGGCGGCAGGTGGTCACCCAGGGCCACCGTGCCGACCACGGCCACCACGAGCGCCCCGGTGCCCCGGGTGACCGGATAGGCCAGGGAGAAGTCGCCATGGGTGTAGGCGGCGGCCAGCCCGTAGATGTAGAGGATCTGGATCACCGCGCCGCCCACGATGAAGGCCCACACCTCCAGCGCGGGCGGACCCACGAGCAACAGGATGGGTAGCGACACCGCTCCGCCGATCAGGTTGCCCGCCAGGGCGGCCGCGTCGCGGTCGTCTCCGACCTTGAGAATCAGGTTCCAGACGGCGTGACCGAGTGCGGAGCCGAGCGCGAGCAGCGTGGCGAAGAGCACGTCTGCCGAGGCTAGAGAGCACCCCGACGCCCGCCCCCATCCACGATCCGCCCCATCCACGCCCCACCCCCATCCACGCCCCACCCCATCCACGACCCACCGCAACTTCGGGAGGTGGGGGGGGGGGGGGGGGCGCGCACCCCCCCCCGGTGGGGGGGGCGGGGGGGGGGGGGGGGGGGCGGGGGGGGGGGGGGGGGGGGGGGGGGGGGGGGGG
>CAYVAS010000094.1:7085-8267 GCA_964449375.1 uncultured Iamiaceae bacterium
CGCCCCCGCCCCCCCCCACCTCCCGAAGTTCGCAGGAAGGGGGCTAGGTCACGTCGGAAGTGGGGCGGGGACCGGGCGGGGTCGGGCGGGGTCAGGTGGGGGTGTGGCGGACCGAGCGCCAGATGGCCAGGGCGCGGTCGTGGTCGTGGGGGTCCGCGTACTGCACGGCGACCTGGACCCAGCCCCCCTCGGCGATCACGTAGCCGTACAGGCCCACCGCGTGGTCGTCGTCATCCTCGTCGACGAGGAACGCCCACCGCACCGTGCCGTCGGGGCCGTACTCGTCGAACTCGGCCCGGGGCGCGGGCCGGTCGCCGGCCTTGAGCTCGTCGAGGGCGGTGTCGGGGTCGAACCCGTCATGGGCGGCGAACACCGCCACCACCGTGGTGCCCAGCTCGCTGACCACCACCAGGTTGCCCTCGTCGTCGGGTCGTCCCGAGCCGTCGTCGGGCAGGTCGATCGACCAGGCGTCGTCCAGTGCCAGTTGCACGCCGTGGCGCGAAAGCCCCGGCGTCAGACCGCGAGCAGGTCGCGGGCGCCGGTGTCCGAAGAGGGGTGGCGCAGCTTGGACATCGCCCGGGCCTCGATCTGACGGATCCGTTCCCGGGTCAGGTTGAAGTGCTCGCCGACCTCTTCGAGGGTGCGGGGTTCGCCGCGGTCCAGACCGAACCGCAACTTGAGAATCTCGCGCTCGCGGTCGTCCAGCGGCGACAGCAGCCGGGCGATCTCCTCGGGCAGCAGCGCGGTCGCCGCCACCTCGAAGGGAGACTCCGCCGAGCGGTCCTCGACCACGTCGCCCAACTCGGCGTCGCCGTCCTCGCGCAGCGGCTCGGACAACGACAGCGGCTCGGCGGCGAAGCGCAGCGCCTCGGTGACCTTGTCCTCGGGCATCTCCACTTCGGCGGACAACTCCGCCAGGGTGGCCGGCCGGCCCAACTTGAGCTCCAGGCGGGACCGGGCCTTCTGCAACCGGGCCAGGGTGTCACCGGCGTGGACCGGCAGGCGGATGGTGCGTCCGGTGTTGGCGATGCCCCGGGTGATGGCCTGACGGATCCACCACGTCGCGTACGTCGAGAACTTGAACCCCTTGCGCCAGTCGAACTTCTCGACCGCGTGCATCAGGCCGAGGTTGCCCTCCTGGATGAGATCCAGCAGCGGGAGTCCTGATGCCTGGTACTTCTT
>CAYVAS010000095.1:0-7974 GCA_964449375.1 uncultured Iamiaceae bacterium
ACGGCTACATCGCCCGCCACTTCGATCAGGTGTCGGAGCTGGGCAAGATCCTCGACCCGGTGGCCGACCGGATGCTGTTCTTCGTGGGGCTCACCTGCATCCTCATCGACGGCACGATCCCCACCGCGATCGGCGTGGCGATCCTGGCCCGTGAGGTCGTGGTCGGGGTGACCACGGTCGTGCTGGGCCTCTTCGGCGCGCGGCGCATCGACGTGACCTGGTACGGCAAGGCCGGGACCTTTCTCAACATGATCGCGGTGCCCTCGTTCCTGGGTTCCCACAGCACCCTGAGTTACGCCCCGTTCCTGGGCGTGGTGGGTTGGGCGACGGTGATCCCGGGCCTGGTGCTGTCCTACTACGCCGCGTTTCTCTACATCCCGATCGCCCGTCGTGCGCTCGCCGAGGGCCGGGCGGGGCGGGCCGCGGCCGCGGGTTAGGGCGGTAATCTCGACCCCATGAAAGCCGTCATCATGGCCGGCGGAGAGGGCACCCGGCTCCGGCCCCTCACCTCCAACATCCCCAAACCGATGTTGCCCATCGCGAACATCCCGATGATGGAGCACGTCGTCGACCTGCTGGTCGCCCACGGCATCACCGACATCGTGGTGACCGTGGCCTACCTGGCCGACTCGGTGCGGAACTACTTCGGTGACGGGTCCGAATTCGGCGTGCGGATGGTCTACGCCACCGAGGAGACCCCGTTGGGAACCGCGGGATCGGTGCGCAACGCGATGGACGAACTCGACGAGCGTTTCCTGGTGATCTCCGGAGACGTGCTGACCGACATCGACCTGTCGGCGATCGTGGAGTACCACGACACCAAGAAGGCGCTGGCGACGATCGGGCTGGTCGCGGTGGAGAATCCTCTCGAGTTCGGGATCGTGATCACCGACGAGTCCGGCGCCATCGAACGGTTCCTGGAAAAACCCTCCTGGGGTCAGGTCTTCAGCGACACGATCAACACCGGCATCTTCGTGCTGGAACCGGAGATCTTCGACTTCATTCCCCAAGACGGTCCCTCGGACTTCTCCTCGGACGTGTTCCCCGAGGTGCTCGCCGCGGACCGGGGACTCTACGGAATGGTGGCCACCGGCTACTGGGAGGACGTGGGCACCCTGGAGGCCTACAACCGGGTGCACACCGACGTCCTGGACGGCCGGGTGAACGTCCGCATCGACGGATTCGAGCTACGCGACGGGGTCTGGCTGGGCGAGGGCGCCGAACTGCACCCGGAGGCCTCGGTGTCGGGCAAGGTCGTCATCGGCGACTCGTGCCGGGTCGAGGCCGGTGTGGAACTGGGCAACTACACCGTGCTGGGCCGCAACGTCCGGGTCCGGGCCGACGCGGCGCTGGAACGGGCGATCGTCCACGACAACGTCTACGTGGGAGAAGGGGCCTCCATCCGCGGCGCGGTCGCGGGACGGGGCACCGACCTGCGTCGGGGCAGCCGCCTCGAGGACGGTGCGGTCGTGGGCGACCAGGGCTTCATCGGAGAGGACGCCGTGGTGTCCGCCGGGGTCAAGGTGTTTCCCTTCAAGACCGTCGAGGCCGGCGCGATCGTCAACACCTCGATCGTGTGGGAATCCAAGGGATCCCGCAGTCTGTTCGGCCGTTTCGGCGTGTCCGGGATCGCCAACGTCGACATCACCCCGGAGATGACCAGCCGCCTGGCGATGGCCTATGCGAGCACCCTTCCCAAGGGCGCCACGGTGGTCACCTCCCGGGACTCCAGCCGCGCCGGGCGGATGCTCAAACGGGCCGCCATGGCCGGGCTGAACGCCGCGGGCGTCGACGTGGTCGACCTGGAGGTCGCGTCGCTCCCGGTGACCCGCTTCATCGTGTCCCAACCGCGTGCGGCCGGGGGCATGGCCATCGGCCTGGAGGGCGACGACCTGCAGGCGGTGGGCATCCGGTTCTTCGACGGAAGCGGCCTGGATCTGTCCGACGCGGACCAGCGCAAGATCGAACGACTGGTCAACCGCGAGGACTTCCGGCGGGTACTGGCCAGTGAGATCGGCGACATCGCGTACCCACCGCGGGCCCTGGAGCACTACAGCGTGGCGCTCCAGGACACCGTGGACCAGCAGCTCATCCAGCGCTCGGCACCCAAGCTGGTCGTCGACTACTCCTACGGCTCCACGTCGTTCGTGATGCCGATGCTGTGGTCCAAGATCGGCGCCGACGTGTTGGGGGTGAACCCGTTCGGCTCCACCTGGGGCATGGTCAACACCGACGCCGAGGAGCGGGTCCGCCGCGTGGCCGATCTGGTCACCACCTCGGGCGCGGACCTGGGCGCGGTGGTCGACCGCGACGGTGAACAGTTGACCCTCATCGACGGCACCGGACGGATCCTCACCGGTGCCGAATCGTTGCTGGCCTTCGTCCAGCTCGTCGCCGCCCACATGGACGGTTCGGCGGTCGCGGTACCCGTGTCGGTGACCCGCCACGTGTCCGATGCGGCCGCCGCTGGTGGCGCCGAAGTGCGCTGGACCCAGACCTCGGTCGGTGCGCTCATGGACGCGGCCCTGGAGCCGGGCGTCGGATTCGTGGGCGACGCCTCGGGTCGGTTCATCCTGCCCGGGTTCCTGCCGGCCTTCGACGCGGCAGCCGCGCTGGTCAAGCTCATGGAACTGCTCGCACGCGCAGAACGTTCGCTGGCCGACGTCGTGGTGGACCTGCCCGAATCCAACGTGATCCACACCACGATCGTCACCCCCTGGGACCGCAAGGGAATGGTCATGCGAACCCTGGTGGAACAGACCCAGGACCTCGAGGTCGACCTGATCGACGGCGTCAAGGTCTGGCACGGCACCGACTGGGTGCTGGCGATCCCGGACGTGACCGAGCCGATCACCCACCTGTGGGCCGAGGCCGACGACGCCGACGCCGCCCGGCGGCTGGCCGACGAGTACGCCCGCCGGATCACCGAACTGGTGCGCTGAAGTCGTCTCCGGGCGCGGGAATCGGACCGGACGGACCGGTCACCGAATGCGCGATAGGTTGGGGAGCCATGGACGTTCCCGAGAACCTGCGTTATTCGACCGACCACGAATGGGCCGAGCCCGCCGACGGTGAGCTCCGCATCGGGATCACCGACTACGCCAAGGACGCCCTGGGCGACGTGGTGTTCGTGTCGCTTCCCGAGGTGGGGGCCGAACTCGAGGCCGACGCGGTGGCGGGCGAGGTCGAATCGACCAAGGCGGTGTCGGAGATCTACACCCCGGTGAGTGGCCGTGTCACCGCCGTCAACCAGGCCCTGGAGGAGAACCCGGAGATCATCAACGACGACCCCTACGGCGAAGGCTGGATCTTCCGAATCGAACCGGCCGACGCCGATGCCTTCGACCGGATGCTCGACGCGGCGGCCTACCGCGCGCACATCAGCGACTGATCAAGACGCGGATCGGACTCGTGTACTGCACCAACTGTGGTCACAAGAATCCACTCGGAGCGAACTTCTGCTCCTCGTGCGGCGCACCTCTGGAGAGCGCGGGCAGCGATCCGGCCACCGTCACCCTCCAGGTCGACTCGGTCGGCGGGGGAGAGGAGGTCGCGGTCGACCTCGACGAGTTCGCCGCCGGAGGCATCATGGTGGTCACCCGGGGCCCCAACGCGGGTTCCCGGTTCGTGCTCGACGCCCCCTTCATCACCGCTGGCCGTCACCCCGACCGCGACATCTTCCTCGACGACGTCACCGTGTCGCGTCACCACGTGGAACTGGAGCGCCAGGACTCCGGTGCCTATCTGGTGCGCGACGTGGGATCCCTGAACGGCACCTACCTGAACCGGGAGCGGATCGAAGAGGCCGAGTTGCACCACAGCGACGAGTTGCAGATCGGCAAGTTCAAGCTCGTGTACCTCGACGGCGGTGAGGGTCGGTGAGTGCCCGGACGCATCTGTCGATCGGCGAAGTCCTGAGTCTGCTCACCGACGACTTCCCCGACCTGACCATCACCAAGATCCGTTTCCTGGAGAGCCAGGGACTGATCGACCCGGAGCGCACCGCTTCGGGCTACCGCAAGTTCTACGACTTCGACATCGAACGGCTCCGGTGGATCCTGCGCCAGCAGCGCGAGAACTTCCTGCCCCTCAAGGTGATCAAGGACCGCCTGGACCGCTCCGACGGCAAGCTGCCCGACGACGAACCCGGCAGCGGCCAGGCCGAACTGGACCTGGCCCGGGATCCGGGCGCGTCCGATCCGCCCCCGATCTGGATGTCGGACCACGCCGAGTCGACCCGGTCGACCGGTGGATCCGCCCGATCGGACGCGGGTGGGGAACCGCCTGCGGAGCCGCCGACCGCGCCCGTCGGCAACGACGCCGGATCGTCTCCGGCCGCCGGAAGCCCGGCGGCGAGCGCCGATGAGGACGGTGACGCGCCGAAGGCTTCGGCGAAGCCCCCGCCCAAGTCGGCGGCGAAGCCGAAGTCGGGTTCCAAGGCCAAGTCGAAGAAGGCGAAATCCCAGAACACACCCGAGACCGGCGACCGGACCCGGACCGGCACGCCGAGCCCCGAAACGGAGCCCGCGATGCCGACCCACCCGGTTCCCGAGGTCGACCCCACCCAGAACCTGAGCGACGTGTCCATGACCCGTGCCGAGCTGCTCGGCGCCTCCGGCCTGACCGAGCGACAGCTCTCCGAGTTGGAGTCGTACCGGATCGTCGAGCCTGCCGACGGGCTCGACGACGAGATCTACGGCGCCGAGGCGTTGGTGTGTGCCCGCCAGGCGGCGATCTTCATGGACCTGGGCATGGAACCCCGCCACCTGCGTGCCTTCAAGGTGGCAGCCGACCGGGAAGCCGGGATGTACGAACAGCTCATCCTGCCCCTGTTACGACAGCGCAATCCCGCGGCACGGGCCGAGGCGACCCAGACCGTCAAGCGCCTGGCCGCCGCCGGGGCGACGCTGCACGCGGCGCTGCTGCAGCAGTCGCTGCGGGCCCAGCTCCGTCCGGGGCGCTGAAAGCACGGACGAGCCCATGGCCGGGCGCGCGGCGAGAAGCGGCACCGGCGCCACTACAATCGAAATCCATGATCGATCTGGAGCTGATCGGACTGCGGGTCGAACCGCCGGCGAACACCCCGATCGTGCTGCTCCGGGAGGTGGCCGGGTCGGGCCGGATCCTGCCGATCTTCATCGGTGGAGCCGAAGCCACCGCGATCGCCTTCGTGCTCGAAGGGGTCACCACACCCCGCCCGCTCACCCACGATCTGTTCCGTGACGTGCTCGACGAACTCGACGCGCAGATCTCCCGGGTCGTGCTCACGGGGCTGGAGGACGGCACGTTCTTCGCCGAACTGGAGCTCTCCACGCCGAAGGGCACCCGCTCGGTCTCGTGCCGACCCTCCGACGGGATCGCACTGGCGCTGCGCACCTCGTCGCCCATCGTGGCAACCGAGGAACTGCTGGACGAAGCCGGTCAGACACCGATCATCGGCGACGAGGACCTCCAGGAGTCCGCAGACGAGGTGGTCGAGCAGTTCAAGGACTTCATCGAACACGTCGACCCCGAGGACTTCGCCCACTGATGGGGCCGGTCGCGGACCAGGCGCATTGACACCGTGGGCCGCGCGGGCCTACCTTGATGGCCCGGCGGCCGTAATTTCACGGTTGTCGTGGATGACGCGACCCAGGGAGTGACGGTGGACCAAGGCCCGAAGGACACCAGGCAGGATGCCGTCGGGCAGGGTTTCAGCGGTCGTCAGAGTGCCGACATCGTCGGCATCACCTATCGCCAGCTCGACTACTGGGCCCGCACCGACCTGGTCCGACCCAGCCTCACCGACGCGGCCGGCAGCGGGTCGCGCCGCCGCTATTCGTATTCGGACCTGGTCGAGCTCAAGATCATCAAGCGGCTCCTCGACGCCGGCATCTCGCTGCCCGCGATTCGCAGCGCTTTCGGTTACCTGCGCGACCAGCTCGACACCGACGTCGCAAGTGCCCACCTGGTGCTGTCGGGGTCCTCGGCGGTCCTGGTGCGCGACGGCGAGGAACTCATCGACGTGGTCAACCGTTTTCGGGGTCAGGGCGTGCTCAACCTGCTGGCCTTGTCGGACGTGCAGTCAGAGGTCGCCGCGGCGGTGCACGAGATCGTGCCCCCGAACTCCGACGGCGACGAGCCGCCGGTGCGCGTCGCCCAGTGAACCCCCGCACCTCACCGCTCGACACGGTGCACCGTCGCCTCGGGGCCAAGATGGTGCCCTTCGGCGGATGGGACATGCCGCTGCAGTACCCGGAGGGCACCCTGGCCGAGCACCGGGCCTGCCGGAGCGACGCGGTCGTGTTCGACGTGTCGCATCTGGGTTCGGTGATCGTCGAAGGAGCCGATGCCTTCGACCGGCTCCAGGGGCTGCTCACCAACGACCTGGCCCGGATCGAACCCAGACGCGCCCAGTACACCCACCTGCTCGACGACGACGCCTCTGTGGTCGACGACGTCATCGTGTGGTGGACCGGGCCCACCGAGTTCGTGGCCCTTCCCAACGCGGCGAACACCGCGGCCTTCCTGGCCGCGTTGGGGACGCCGTACCGGGACGTGACCGCCGAACGGGCCCTGCTGGCCCTGCAGGGACCCCACGCCCGGGCCAAGTTGGCACAGGTGGCGCCCGAGGCGGCCGAGGTGGGACGTTTCAGAGTGGCCGAGTTCTCCTGGGACGGGCACCTCTGCATGGTGGCGGGCACCGGCTACACCGGCGAGGACGGCGTGGAGATCGCGATCCCTGCGTCCGGCGCCGAGGCCTTCTGGTCCGCGCTGGCCGACGCCGGATTCGGCCCCGCCGGTCTGGGAGCCCGCGACACGCTCCGCCTGGAGGCCGGGCTGCCCCTGCACGGCAACGACATGGGTCCGGGCATCACGCCCTTGCAGGCGGGCCTGGGCTGGGTGGTGAGCTGGGACAAGGGGCCGTTCCCGGGCCGTGAAGCCCTGGCCGCCGAGCGCGACCGTGGCGTGGCCCGTCACCTGGTGGGTATCCAGATGGAGGGTCGACGGCCACCCCGCGCGGGGCAGCAGGTGACCGCGGACGGCGAGGCGGTGGGGGAGGTCACCAGCGGCAACTTCTCGCCGAGCCTGCAGACCGGGATCGCGCTCGCGCTCGTGGCTCCTGAGATCACCGAGGGCGCCGCGGTCGCGGTGAGCACCCCCCGCGATCCGATGCACGGGGTCGTGGTGAAGCTGCCCTTCGTGGACCTGCCCTCGCCGGGTTGAGCGACCCGGCGAAGTCGGTTCAGGATCCGTAGCTCTCCATCGGCGGACACGAACACACCAGGTTGCGGTCCCCGTGGACGCCGTCGATGCGGCGGACCGGCGGGAAGTACTTGTCGGTGTGCGCGGTGCCACCCGGGTAGGCCCCCTCGAATGGGGAGTAGGGGTGGGACCACTCCGACAGCAGCATCGCCGCGGTGTGAGGGGCGTTCACCAGCGGGTTGTCGTCCGCGGGCCACTCGCCGGATCCGACCCGTTCGATCTCTGCGGCGATGGCGAGCATCGCGTCACAGAACCAGTCGAGCTCGGCGAGGTTCTCGGACTCGGTGGGTTCCACCATCAGCGTGCCCGCCACCGGGAAACTCATGGTGGGGGCGTGGAACCCGTGGTCGATCAGCCGCTTGGCGACGTCGTCCACGGTCACCCCGGTCTCCTTGGTGATCCCCCGCAGATCCAGGATGCACTCGTGGGCGACGTGGCCCGACGCACCCACGTAGAGCACCGGGAAGGTGTCGCCCAGGCGGGCGGCGAGGGAGGTGGCGCGGAGCACGGCGACCGTGGAGGCCTCGGTGAGCCCCTCTGGCCCCATCATCTGCAGGTACATCCACGGGATCGGCAGGATGCCCGCGGAGCCCGCCGGTGCCGCGGCGACCGGGCCGATCCCGGTGTCGGGTCCGGCGTCGGGGTCCAGGGGGTGGTTGGGCAGGTGCGGCGCCAGGTGCTCGGCGACCGCGACCGGGCCGATGCCGGGGCCGCCGCCACCGTGGGGGA
>CAYVAS010000096.1:0-7605 GCA_964449375.1 uncultured Iamiaceae bacterium
ACCCGACTGGTCGCTACTCGCCACCATCAAACCCCGCTGAAATCCGAAGACCCGCACCACCGCTTCATCGCCGCCCGCCTGCGACGTAACCGACGATGTATACGACGACGACCAACCCAACCCGAGCTGCAGTGACGTCGGATCAGCAGAATTATAGGTGCGAACGAAATCAAGACCAAACACACCCTGAGGTGACTTCAGATCTGTTGTGGCGTGAGTAAAGCTACCAGTTCCAACATTTACCGGATCGACAGCATACGCCGCATATGGTTGGAACCCGAAGGTCGAAGCCGGATCAGTCACCCACGGATAGTCGATCACACGTGCCATCGCGTAGCTCGTTTGTGCAGGTGTCGTCACCCCATACGAGATGCTCGTCCCATCCCGGGAAAATCCGAATCGCGTACCGAACGGATCAGCCCCGTGAGACGATTGCGGATTCCTGACCCCACTCGCGATCGTCTCCGAAATCTGGCCCGTGACCGGATCCGCAACGTTGATCCGCACCAGCGTCCCCCCAAACACACTCGGACCAGCCGCATCCATCGACACAGAACCAGGCAGGTCAGCAGCAAGGCTCACCGGGTACAACCCGCCGCCAGGACGATCCACATCTTCAATGCTCGCCGGCGCAATCGTGGAGGTCGGAGCCGACTCGCTCGTTGGCGGTGCCACAGTGGTGGTCGTCGACGATGTCGTCGCTCCCGTCCCGCGTTCAGTTTGTGGGTGTCGGTCAGCCGGAGGGATCGTGACCGGACCGCCAGGAAGCACCCCAGGCACAGGCTGCTCGCCGGTCGAGCCGTTCAAACTCGCTTGCGTCTGTGCAGTGGGCACCAACTCACTCCACGCAACCGGTCCATGGAACACTCCACCGGACCCGTCCGACACCGAATCGGCCATGTGAGTCCACCACACATTCGCCGTGCCATCACTCACCGCACTGATCGACATGTTCGCCGGCGAGTCGAAAGCCCCCGAGCCTGAAACATCCCGATCGACAACATACGCCCGATTTCGATCTCCCGCAGGCGGATTCGACGCATCAAGACCGCCACTGGCCGCAACAAACGAAACAAACCGGCCGTCGGGAGAAATCGAAGAACCTGCCGCCGACCCGTAATAGCCTGCTGCGGCTCCCGGAATGTCCACAGTGCTATCCAATGCCCGATCATGCACATACACCTGAGACGGTGGATTCACTCCCCCATTCGCCGCACGTGCGTCGGCGGTCAACTGCCAACTTGACTGAAACGCCACAAAACGACCATCAGCCGACACCGACGGCGATGATGCCGTACCCCAAGTCTCGCCACTCGCCGGCGGATACGGCACCGACCCCGAATCAGTCAACGAAACTTCCTCGTCCGACCCAGACGCAATGTCAAACGCGCGAACCACCCAACCAATAACCCACGTATCCACCTGTTGATTCACCGCATACACAATTGTCGAATTATCAGCCGATATCACAGGATCCATCAGGTCAGGCTTTATAACACTAGAAGGAATCGCGCCTCCCTGACTCAAACCAGGACACGAGTTCGGAACGAGCGTTGGATCCTCAACACCCAGATCAGCGAGCTCAATGTAATAGAGGCAATCCGTCGTATTATCAAGACCCGGCTTATATGCCTCGAATGCAATGACTGAGCCGTCAGGCGATATCGCGGGTGAGAAGAGCGACGCTCCATCGATCTTCGACCGAAGATCTGAATCCTCAATCTGCACAGTGCCACCTGACCCGAACAACACCGTGGTCGACGTGTTGTCCGGCACATCCAGATGCCCGGACCCATCCACATCCCGATCGACCAATACCAACGAAGCCCCACCAGAATCACCCAAATCAGCGTTCTGCGTACCGATCAACACGAACCGACCATCATCTGACACCGAGGTGAGCACATTGCTATCAGCAAAAACGCCCAACTCGACCGGATCACAACCCGACAACACCAGAGTCGCAACCAACGCGGCGAACGGCACCAGCAACCACCGCGCCAGACGCCCCGGTGACCATCGAACACTCAGACCGCGGCGGTCCGTCAGCGAACCAAGATCGTCGCCACCCGATACTCCTGACATGCGGCACCTCCAACGGGCCGATCGTCATCCCCTACACACCGCGCTCGCTACGAAACGAACCGTTGCGCGTACACATCGTCGCCGATCACCGCGTAAAAGTCAATGAAGCCACTCGATCAGCGCAGGCTGCGGGTGGCTCCGAATGCCGGACCGCCTCGTCTTCGCTGTCGCCGCCGTCCACACCGAGCACTTCGCGGTCACCGATCGCGCTCACGCGGGCAGGTACCGGTCCTTGTAGGTGGTCATGATCACGCCCCACAAGGCCTTGTCGACCCGACGGTTCCAACGAGTTCGGCAAAAACGACACCACCTGCACCTTGGAGATCTTCAACTCCACGTCGGTCGGCGTCGACAGCAGGCGAAACCGGGACCCGGTTGGTTGGTTCGAGCGGGCATCGGTTTTCCTCGCCAGCATTCCGAATCGTTCCGGACCGGGCCTGGCGCATTTCGAGGGAGCCCGTGCTGACGCTCGCGTGGGAGCACGAATCTGTCCGGTGGGCATAGTGTCCGGTTGTCGGCGCGAGGACGTCGACACGAGGAGGTCCACGATGGCACCTGCACGAACAACCCGGCTCCTCTTGATCGTCGCCGTTATCGGCGCAGGTGTCTCCTGCACGTCGACCACGAGGTCGACCTCGTCGGCGCCGACCACCACCAGCCGAGTAACGACGTCGGCTCCGACCACGGATCCCGACGGATCGTCGACCGCCGCCTCCTCGACGACCACCCCGACGTCGACGTGGCCTGCCGACGAGCTCCACCACGCCACCCCGACGCCCGAGACCGAGGCGGTGGCTGCGCTGATGATCGAGACGATCCCCGGTTTCACGCTGCAACCCGATTCGGTCGGCGATACCGGCCCATCCGACCTCGACAAGGCCGCCGACGACGACGGCGGTGGCGCCGCCAAAGCCGAGCTGAAGGAGCTGGGATTCGTCGCCGGCTACCAGCGCCTGTTCCTCGACGCCGAGAAACAGGTGACGATCGTGCTCTTCCTCTACCAGTTCGACGATGCGAACGGGGCGAAGGCGTATGCGACTCGCTGGCTCACCGGGCTGGGGGACTCTGACGCTCAGCAGGGGATCACGGTCACCGGACCGGACCCCGTACCCGGGCTCGACGACGCGAGCATGGTGTCGACGTCAGACGACGCGGGCCACTCGATGCAGGCGGTGATCCTCACGCGTGGGACCTACGTCGCCTACGTGCTCGTCCAGGCCACGCCCGACTTTGCTCAGGGCGCCGCAGCAAGTGATCCGAATGCCGCCGAGTTGGCCGCCCAACAGGCCGAACGCCTGACCTGACAGAGGACCCGCCCGGCACCGGATCCACTCCCCATCGATCCTGATGATCCGTTCGGAAGAGTACGCGTAACGGCGCCGGTCTCCCCGTCGATCCGATGCCCGCGACGACATGCCGCGGGCGCGACGCAGGTCAGGACAAGCCGCGGGCGTCCTGTTTGAGGGCCAGGTCCACGCTCACCGCGGCAGCCAGCACCAGTGACCGGAGCGGCTCGTCCAAGCCCGTATGGATCTGGACCACGTAGTTGTCGGCGGTGGTGAACATCGTGCGGGCCAGACCTTCCCAGGTCTTGGTGATCCGGGCCACCTCGGTGCCGGCGTGGTCCTCGATGGCGAAGTTCCAGGCACGCCAGTTCTCGCCCCGGATCGTGCCGAGTTGGCCGCCCGGACCCATCAGTCCGAAGCGGATCCGTCCGATCGCGTTCTGCTGCACGATCTCACCGACCGGGGCGCCCTGCCCGTTGCGAACCACGATCTTGGACTTGACCAGCTTGGCGGGGCGCGTCAGGGCCAGCACGACCGACCCGTCACGGTCGACGACCTGCAGCGAATGGGACATGAACTGGTCGAGGCTCGTGAGCACCCGCAGCGCCTTCTTTGCGGTGGTCTGGCCCACCTGGCGGACCGCGCCGATCTGGGTGCCCTGGGCATCGTGGATCGCGTACTCGTTGTGCACCTCGATGATCTTGGCCTTCTGGTTGACGACCAGAACCGGTTGGTCGTACAGCGAGCCCCCGCCGGGTGACGCCGACGGCGCCACACCCGCCTGAGAGGTCACCTGGTGCTGGATCCGCCCCGCGTCCGATGTTCCGGTGACCGTCGTGGGCGGCGCCTGCACCGGGTCGAGCGACTGGGAACCCCCCGAAGCGACGTGGTCGGTCCAGGCGGTTCCGTCGTACCAGCGATGCTCGTGGCGACCCATCGGGTCGGGGTACCAGCCTGGGGGTGTCGCGCCCGCCTCACTCATCACCGTCGAGCGTACCGCGCCGTCGCCGCCCGCTCGGTCACCGGGGTGCCGCATCGACGCGCCCGGATCCTCGGCGCTGGATCAGGCGGACCCGCAGGTCCGGGTCGGTTCCGGGATGATCCACCCGGGTGTGGGCGCCGCGTGATTCGGTGCGGGCCGTCGCGGCGCGGAGCAACGCGGCGGCCACGGTACACAGGTTGGTGAGCTCCCAGGCGTCCGCAGCCGAGGGACGGCCCAGACGTCCGGCGACCGAGTCGACCAGCGCGGCGACCCGGCCCAGGCTGGTGGCGCTACGCAGCACCCCGGCGTCGAAGGTCATCGCCCGCTGCAGGTCGATCCGCAACTGGTCCCGTTCGGCCCGAGAGGGACCAGGGGTGGTCTCGGGCACCTCCGGTGGTTCGGGCACCGCCAGCATCCGGCCCGGAACGGCCGATGTGACCGTCCGCTCGGAGTGCTCCGCGTCCAGCACCGAACGCATGGCGCCGGAAGGTCGGGCGCCGTCCCGGCCGGCGGCGATGGCTTCGACGACCCGGGGACCGAACACCAGTCCCTCGAGCAACGAGTTCGACGCCAGACGGTTGGCGCCGTGCACTCCGGTGCAGGCGGCCTCGCCGGCGGCCCACAGTCCGGGCAGACTGGTCGCCCCGTCGAGGTCGGTGACCACCCCGCCGGACAGGTAGTGCGCGGCCGGTGCCACCGGCAACCAGTCCCGGGTCGGATCCAGACCCGCCGAGGCGAGCTCCGCGGCGATGTTGGGAAAGCGCCCGGCGAAGTCCTCCATGCCGGTGGCGTCCAACCAGACGTGGTCGCTGCGCGATTCGATCATGACCGCGGTCTCCGCCCGTGAGACCACATCACGGGGTTGTAGCTCGTCGACGAAGGCGGTGCCGTCGGGGGCTCGGAGGCGGGCGCCATGGCCGCGCAGCGCTTCGGTGAGCAGCGGCCGGGGCATGGTGGGCACGTGCAGTGCGGTGGGGTGGAACTGCATGAACTCCACGTCAGCCACCGCCACCCGCGCGCGCAGTGCCATCGCCGTGCCGTCCCCGGTGGCCTCGTGCGGGTTGGTGGTGACCGAGAAGAGCTGGCCGGCGCCACCGGTTGCGAGCAGCACGTGGGTTGCCGCCAGTTCGGCGACGGCGCCGGTGGCGTCCAGACCCCGCACTCCCACGCAACGCCCTCCGGCCACGACCAGGTCGAAGGCGAACCAGCGTTCGTGGATCACGACCCGACCCGCGCGGGCCGCCACGTCCAGGGCCCGCTCGACCTCGACGCCGGTCGCGGAGCCCCCCGCGTGGATCACCCTGGCACTGGAGTGGCCCCCTTCCCGGGCGAACAACAGCCGCCCCTGGGCGTCGCGGTCGAACACCGCGCCCAGACCCATCAGGTCGCCGACCCGACGAGCCCCTTCGGACACCAACAGCTCCACCGCGTCGCGGTCACACAGGCCCCCGCCCGCGGCGAGCGTGTCGGCCACGTGGGCCTCCACCGAGTCGTCGGCCTCCGAGAGCACCGCGGCCACCCCTCCCTGGGCCCAGCGCGTCGTCGAATCGGTCAGCGCCCCCTTGGTCGCCACCGCCACCCGGAGCCCGTGCTGCTCGGCGGCGGCGACCGCCGCGGAGAGCCCGGCCACCCCCGAGCCGATGACCAGCAGATCGAAGGGCCCACCGTTGCCGCTCGGCGCGCTCATCTGCCCGCCCGGGCCGGGACCGGGTCGGTCCGCTTCACCCGCTCCGGTCGTTTCAGGCGACCGGCGCGGGCACGTCGACGTAGCGACGGGGCGCGGGGCCGTCCAGCGCCGCGAGCTCGCGGGCCAGGTCCTCGGGAACCGGCGCGTTGGCCGTGTCGACGTGCACGATCCGCGGGGCGTAGTCGTCCAGTTCGGCGTCTTCGTAGTCGGCGTAGGAGATCACGATGATCTTGTCACCCGGGCTGACCAGGCGCGCCGCGGCGCCGTTCAGGCACATCGCTCCGGACCCGGCGGGACCGGCGATCACGTAGGTCTCCAGCCGGTTGCCGTTGTCGATGTCGACCACGGCCACCTGCTCGTACTCGGTCAGGTCCGCCGCCTGCATCAGATCGGCATCGACGGTGATCGAACCCACGTAGTGCAGATCGGCGTCGGTGACCGTTGCCCGGTGGATCTTGGACTTCATCATGCGTCGGCGCATCGGTGGTCTTCCTCACTCCGGCGCCGGCGGTGCGGCGCCATCGGTGGACGCCGGCGGACCGGTCGCCCCCTGTTGTCGTGGGTCCAGTCTGCCCGCTGGAAGGCCGGATGATCCAAGTCGACACGCTGGTTTCATCGGATCGACCCACGGGTGACGGGCACGTCCGTCACGGTGACCGCGGTCACGCGTCGGGGGCGGTGACCCCCAGATTGTCGGCTCTTCGGACTTGGGCGGGGCGCGGTGATCGGCTGAGGGGTCCGCGGACGCGGGACAGGGACTCAACAGAATCGGTGGTTCTTGACGCCGTCGATGCTGGAGAGTCCCTGTGGAAACCGATCCTACGCGTATGTGTGAGATCCTCGTCGGCTTGCCCGATGTGGAGGTGCTCGGGGTGGCCGAGCCGGCGGAGGACGGGTCGCTGCTGGTGGTCGAGGTGGCGTCCCGGGCGGATCAGGGATGGTGCCGCGAATGTGGCGTGAAGGCGAGGGTGAAGGACACCACGGCGGTGGTGTTGGTCGACATGACGTGTTTCGGACGGCCCGCCAGGTTGGTGTGGCACAAGCAACGCTGGTGGTGCGCCCAGTCCGAGTGCCCGGCGGGGTCCTGGACGGTGTGTGACCCGACGATCGCGCCTCTGAGGGCTCGGTTGACGGACCGGGCCGCACGCTGGGTGACCCGCCAGGTCGGTGGCTCCGGTCGATCGGTCAGCGACATCGCGGATGAGTTGGGGTGTGACTGGCACACGATCATGGACACGGTCCGTCGCTACGGGGAAGCGCTCGGTGGCTGCGGACACGGCTCGTTGCGACGGGGTCGAGGCCCTTGGGTTGGATGAGACGCTGTTCGTGCGCCGCGGCGACAAGCACACGAAGAAGTGGGCGACGTCGGTCGTCGACGTCGGGGGCGGAGGGCGGGATGCCCGTCTGGTCGAGGTGATCGAGGGACGCACCGCGACCAAGGTCTCCGCGTGGATCGACAAACAGGACCAGACCTGGCGCGACGAGATCCGGTGGGGGACCTTGGACATGTCGGGCCCGTATCGCAAGGTGTTCAACGACTCGCTCCCCAAGGCGACCCAGGTCGC
>CAYVAS010000097.1:0-7461 GCA_964449375.1 uncultured Iamiaceae bacterium
CGACCCAACTGGTCGCTACTCGCCACGGTCACACCCCGCTGAAATCCGAAGACCCCGTTTACGTTGACCGTCCCGGCCTTCAGTCGGGCCGCCACCTCGCGACCCAGTCGGGTGTTGCGGGTCCACACGCTGGCGTTCAGGCCGTACACCGAATCATTGGCACGCTGCACGGCTTCTTCGATCCCGGCGACCCGGTAGATCGACACGACCGGACCAAAGGTCTCCTGTTCGTACAAGGTCATCTCGGGGGTCACGTCAGTGAGGATCGTCGGCTCGTAGAACAGCGGGCCCACGTCAGAGCGGGCCCGGCCGCCGGCCAGCACGGTGGCACCCTTGTGACGAGCGTCGTCGACGTGCTCGGACACCGTGGCCAGTTGCGAACGGTTGGTGAGCGAGCCCACATCCACCGAGTAGTCGTATGCCGCGCCCAGGCGCAGACCGCCGGTGCGGGTCACGAACTCGTCGATGAACCGGTCGGCGACTCCTTCGGTCACGTACAGCCGCTCCATCGACACACAGAGCTGACCCGCCGAGGGGAAGCATGCCGCGATCGCGCCCTTGGCGGCCCGGGGCACGTCGGCGTCGTCCAGGACGAGCATCGCGTTCTTGCCGCCCAACTCGAGTGACGCGCCGATGAGGCGCTCACCGGCATCCCGGGCGATCGACCGGCCACTCTCGGTGGAGCCGGTGAACATCACATAGTCGGCGTTGTCGATGATCGTGGAGCCGATGTCACGGCCGCGGCCCACGACCATCTGCCACACGTCTTCTGGAAGTCCGGCTTCCCGAGTGAGCTCCAGGGCCCACAGGGCGCTGAGAGCGGTCTGGGTGTCGGGCTTCTGCACGACGGCGTTCCCGGCGATCAACGCGGGGATCGCATCGGATGCGGCCATGGACAGCGGGTAGTTCCAGGGTGAGATGACGGCCACCACGCCCTTGGGGTGGCGCACCTCGGTGGTGCGGGTCAACCCGGGGATCGCGCCCCGTCGGCGCTGGGGGGCGAGCAGACGCTCCGCCGTGCGGGCGTAGTAGCGAGAGGTGATCGCGATGTCGGACACCTCCAGGAACGCGTCCCGGCGGGTCTTGCCGTTCTCGGCCTGCATCAGATCCAGGATCTCGTCCTGGCGGTCCAGCACCAGGTCGTGGAGGCGCAGCATGATGCGGCACCGTTCGGCCACCGACGTGGCGGCCCAGCGCTTTTGGGCGACCCGGGCACGCTCGAACGCCGCGGCCACCTCGTCGGGGGTCGACACGGGCAGCGTGGCGAGCGTGTCGCCGGTATAGGGCGCCGTGGTCGTCACCGTTTTCGCATCGTCGGCCGCGGCGACCAGCGAGCCGAGTCGCCCGATGACCGCAGGGGTGATCGACGCGGGAGTCGTCACCGGCGCGGACCTCGCGTCCGGTGCGGTCGACGTGGGGACCGGTTCAAGTACGGATGTCATGACGCCTCGATTCTGCGGGATACGAAGACTCGGGGACGGCCGATCAGCCGCTCCCACGTGGTACCGAAGGCGAGATGGCAGTGGCGGTCACGGGTCGAGGACGTCGGTCCGTCGATCGTCCCAACGCAGCGCGCCTGCCATCGCGTGAAACAACGGGCGACGCAGGGGCTCCGGTGGCATCGGCGGCAACTTGCGATCCACGAAGAAGACCTCGGTGAGGTCGGTGTCGCGTTCGAGGGT
Organism: uncultured Iamiaceae bacterium; assembly: GCA_964449375.1. Lineage (GTDB taxonomy): Bacteria > Actinomycetota > Acidimicrobiia > Acidimicrobiales > Iamiaceae > JAFDWI01. Next base: position 1,683 of record CAYVAS010000097.1, read on the forward strand.
GAGGTCCGCCAGGGTGCGGCCGTGCAGATGAGTGGTCGACACACCGTGGCCGACACACCCCAGCGAATACACCCAGTCGCGCCCACCGGCGTGGCCGATGACCGGGAACAGGTCCAAGGGCACCGACACCGGGCCACCCCAGGCGTGGGTGAAGTCGATGTCGGCCAATGCCGGCCACGTGGTGACCAGATCCCTGCGGAGTTTCGCGAACAGCGTCTCGTCCCGGTCGAAGTCCATCGACCCGCTCCGACCCAGGTTCACGTCGCGACCTCCGAACAGGATTCGATTGTCCGAGGTCAAACGGGTGTAGTGCACGAGGTCCCGAAAGTCCTCGATGCCTTCCCGACCCGACCAGCCGATCGCCGAGAACTGGGCGTCGCTCAACGGCTCGGTGAGCACGATGTAGGTCCACACCGGTACCTGTTTGGTGGCGAGCGGCGCGAAGGTGTGGGACCAGGCGTTGGTCGCGAACACGACCTTGTCGGCGCGCACCCAGCCCGAAGGGGTTACCAGCACCGACCGTCCCCCCACCCGCTGCACCTCGCTCACCGGAGTCGACTCGAACACCTCGACGCCGGCATCGACGATTCGATCCCGCCAACACCAGGCCAGCTTCGCCGGGTTCACGATCCCACAATTGGGTTCCCACCAGGCACCACCCACATGGAGCGGGCTGCGGATCCGTTCTTCCAACCCGGACTCGTCCAACCGCTCGATCCCCCCGATACCGAGGTCGTCGATCAGGTCCAACTCGGCGTGTAACCGGCGTGCCTGGGTCTCCGAGGTGGCGACCCATAGGAAACCGGGGTGCTCGTAGTCACAGTCGAAATCGAGCTCGTCCACGAGGTCCTTGACCATCGTCACCGCCCGATCCGCGTACTCGTGGGCTTCGATCGTTCGACCTCGCCCGAAACGCATACGGGTGACGCTGTGCATCATGCCGAGCTTGGTCATCGAGAAGCCGCCGTTGCGGCCGCTCGCGCCGTAACCGACCACTTCGGATTCGAAGAGCCCGACCCGCAGCGACGGCTCGGCCTGCTTCAGGAACCAGGCGGTCGACAGCCCCGTGAACCCGCCACCGATGATCGCCACGTCGACGTCGATGTCGCCGTCCAGTGCCGAACCCGGCGAGTACTCCCTGCTCGACAGCCAGAAGCTCTTGTCGGCAAAGGCCACGGTCATGCGCGCAGTCTGGCACGCGGCAATGAACGATGCTCGGGGGTTGGAATCGTCAGGTCGCGGTCGTCATACGACGCAGGGCGCGGACCCCCTGGAACGCCATTCCCAGGAAGGTGAGGGTCCACGCCGCCCCGGCGAGAACCAGGGCGGCCTTGGGAACCCAGGCGAGCACATCGAGGTCGATGACCCCCAGCATCCGCGACGTCGATGCGGCGTACATGCCCAAGGGGAACACCATCGCCCAATAGGACGGGTGATAGCGGAGCGGCACGCGGCGCGCCACGTGACGCCAGATCCCGATCGCGACCATGAGTGGAAACCAGAACGTCGCGGTCGCCCACGCCAACACGACCAGCACCTCGATCGTCGGAGCGAACTGGACCAGGTAGCCCGATGCCCGGGTCGCATCGGCCAGGTTCGAACCGGCGAGCACGGTGATCGCCACCGCACCGGCCGCGATCCACACCGGAGGTTCGGCTTCGGTGGGTTCCAACTCGACGAACACCCACCGGAGGAACACCAGGGTCATCACGATCAGATACGTGACCAGGCCGAGCAGGAACACCGCGAGGCAGACGAACGCCAACAGCTCGGTGCCGTCCCGTTCGAGGAACAGTGCGCCGAGCGCCGCGATCGACTCGGCCGACACCGTGATGAGAAACCACGTGCCGTTGATGCCGGTGGCGACGTCGGGTTTGTTGCTGCCGATCACGTCCGAGATCAGCGCGCCGTACAGGATCGGGGGCCACAGCACCACGCCGACCCACCACAGCGCCCAGGCCAGGCCCCACCAATCGTGCACCAGTGCCGTGGCGCTGCCCAGCACGTTGGTGCCGGCGATCAACGTGAGGAACGCGAACCCCTTCTGGTGGCTGAACAGGTCACCGAACAGGTTGCGTGGGTAGCGGATGAGCCGGGTCAGCGTGAGCGTGATCAGCACGACGTAGGCGGCGACGGCCACGAAATACAGCAGTTTCGCGACCCCGTGAAGGTCCTGCTGGCTTGCGGCGATGGCGATGATGCCGGTCGCCATGACCAGCGCGAAGTACCCGGGGAACAGATGCGCGATGAGCGACGTGCCGTCGCTTCTCCTGGCCATCGAAGGAGTCTCGCAGGTCCTATTCGAAGTCGGTAGAGCAGGTGGTCGGATGTCGGCGCGACGCGATCGGCCCCGACGGGCCGCCTCGCCCGCCCCGATCGGCGGCGTGACTTCGGCCCCTATTGCCTTCGAGCCTCACGCGGGTACGGTGGTGGCGACGTCACGGCAGTGACGGCTCGGCCCGCCACTTGAGCGAGGATCGCATGCCCAAAGCCGGTATCGACAACGCGTTGTTCTCGGCGCTGATCGACACTCGCAAACTGTTCACGCCGGCCGATCAGGTCAGCGCAGACAAGCGGGAACTGCACCACCGCGGCGGTCGAGAATCGGAGGTGTTCTACCGGGACCGCTGGAGCCACGACAAGGTTGTCCGCTCCACCCACGGCGTGAACTGCACCGGGTCGTGCTCGTGGAAGGTGTACGTCAAGGACGGGATCATCACCTGGGAATCCCAGGAGACCGACTACCCCACGGTCGGCCCGGACCGGCCCGAGTACGAACCCCGCGGCTGCCCCCGGGGCGCATCGTTCTCGTGGTACACGTACTCGCCGACCCGGGTGCGTTACCCGTACATCCGCGGCGAGCTGCTCCGGATGTTCCGAGAACTCAAAGCCCGGCACGGCGACCCCGTGGTGGCCTGGGGGGCGCTCGTGGACGACCCCGAGCTGAGCCGCCGCTACAAGTCCCTGCGCGGCAAGGGTGGCCTGGTCCGGCTCGCCTGGGACGAGGCCGCCGAACTGGTCGCCGCGGCCTACGTGCACACGGTCAAGACCTACGGACCCGACCGGATCGCCGGGTTTTCGCCGATCCCGGCGATGAGCCAGGTGTCGTTCTCGTCGGGATCGCGGTTCCACCAGCTCATCGGGTCACCGATGCTGTCGTTCTACGACTGGTACGCCGACCTGCCGCCGTCGTCACCCCAGGTGTTCGGCGACCAGACCGACGTGCCCGAATCGGGCGACTGGTGGGACGCCGCGTACCTGATCATGTGGGGCTCGAACGTGCCGCTCACCCGCACCCCCGACGCCCACTGGATGACCGAGGCCCGTTACCGCGGCCAGAAGGTCATCTCGGTCGCCCCCGACTACGCCGAGTACGTCAAGTTCGCCGACGAATGGCTGGCCCCCGCACCGGGTACCGACGCCGCGCTGGCCATGGCGATGGGGCACACGATCCTCAAGGAGTTCTACGTCGAGAACACCCACGAGTTCTTCACCGACTACGCCAAGCACTACACCGACCTGCCCTTCCTGGTCGAGCTCGAAACCGACGCCGACGGCAACAACCGGCCCGGCAAGTTCCTCGTGGCCTCCGACCTGGATGCCGGGGTGAGCCCCGAAACCGACACCGAACACGCCGCGTTCAAACCGGTCATGTTCGACCCGGTCACCAACGCCCCGGTCGTGCCGCCCGGCACGCTCGGGCATCGGTTCTCCGCCGACGGTGAAGGCCGCTGGAACCTCGACCTGGGCGATCTCGACCCGGCGCTGTCGATGCTGGACGGCCGTGACGACGCCGTCGAAGTGCTCATGCCCCGGTTCGACACCGCCGGCCAGGGCGGCCGCGGCGACCTGGTCCGTGGGGTGCCCGTCCGACGCATCGGCGACCGGATGGTCACCACCGTGTTCGACCTGCTGCTCGCCGGTTTCGGGGTGGGACGCGACGGCCTGCCCGGCGACTGGCCCACCGGCCTGGACGACGCCGATGGCCTCTACACCCCTGCCTGGCAGGAGACCGTCACCGGCGTGCCCGGCCAGGCCGCCGCCCGGATCGGCCGCGAGTTCGCCCAGAGTGCCCTCGATTCCAAGGGCCGCTCCATGATCATCATGGGTGCGGGCACCAACCACTGGTTCCACTCCGACACGATCTACCGGACCTTTCTCACCCTCACCAACCTGTGCGCCACCCAGGGCGTCAACGGCGGCGGCTGGGCGCACTATGTCGGCCAGGAGAAGGTCCGACCCATCACCGGATTCCAGCACCTCGCCAACGCACTCGACTGGGTGCGTCCACCCCGGCTGATGACCCAGACCACCTACTGGTATATGCACACCGACCAGTGGCGTTACGACCAGTTCGGTGCCGACACGCTCGCCTCGACCACCGGGGCGGGGGAACTCGCCGACACCTCGGTGGCCGACGCCGTGGCGCTGGCCACCCGTCTGGGCTGGCAGCCCTTCTACCCCCAATTCGACGTGTCGTCACTCGACATCGCCGACCGGGCCGCCGAAGCCGGGCAGGACACCGTGCCCTGGCTCGTCGACCAACTGAAGAGCGGCGGCATCGACTTCGCCGTGGACGACCCCGACGCCCCCCAGAACGTGCCCCGCATCTGGTCGGTGTGGCGGGCCAACACGCTCGGCTCCTCCGCCAAGGGTGAGCAGTACTTCCTCAAACACCTGCTCGGGGTCGACAACACCGTCGGCGCGGAGGAAACCCCCGAACGGTTCCGCCCCGAGTCGGTCGCCTGGCGAGACGAGGCGCCCACCGGCAAGGTCGACCTGATGTTGACGCTGGATTTCCGGATGACCAGCCACACGCTGCATTCGGACGTGATCCTGCCCGCGGCGACCTGGTACGAGAAGTACGACCTGTCGACCACCGACATGCACCCCTACATCCACTCGTTCAACCCGGCGATCTCCACGCCGTGGCAGTCGCGTACCGACTGGGACGTCTGGGCCACGATCGCCGAGAAGTTCTCCGAGTTGGCCAAGACCCACCTGGGCACCCGCACCGACGTGGTCGCCACTGCCCTCGCCCACGACACGCCAGCCGAGCTCGCCACCCCCAAGGGCCGGGTGCTCGACTGGCGCAAGGGCGAGTGCGAGGCGATCCCCGGCCGCACCATGCCGAACTTCGTCGAGGTGACCCGCGACTACGCGGCCATCTACGAGGAGTACACCTCGGTCGGCCCCCTGCTCGAGAAGCTCGGTATGACCACCAAGGGCGTCACTTTCGAAGCCGCCGAGTACGTCGAGCAGTTGCGCAACATCAACGGCGTCGCCGCCACCGGCAAGGGGCGCGGCCAGCCGCGCCTGGACACCGACCTGCAGGCGTGCGAGTTCATCCTGCGGCTGTCGGGCACGACGAACGGGCACATGGCGACCAAGGGATTCGAGACGCTCGAACGCCGCACCGGCACGCAACTGGCCGACCTCGCCGCCGAATCCGAGGCCAAACAGGTGACCTTCGAGGACACCCAGGCGGCACCGGTGCCGGTGATCACCTCACCGGAATGGTCCGGATCCGAATCGGGCGGCCGGCGCTATTCGCCCTTCACCCAGAACGTCGAACGCCACAAGCCCTGGCACACCCTCACCGGCCGCCAGCACTTCTACCTCGACCACGACTGGATGTTGGCCCAGGGCGAAGGGCTGCCGGTGTTCCGTCCGCCGCTCGACATGACCGCCCTGTTCGGCGAACCCGCCATCGGCGACGCGTCGACCGGCGGTGGGGTGTCGGTGCGCTATCTGACCCCGCACAACAAGTGGGCGATCC
>CAYVAS010000098.1:0-7419 GCA_964449375.1 uncultured Iamiaceae bacterium
GGTAGTCGACCTTCTTGCCTTCCCGCTCGATCTTCTCGCGCTTGCGGATGATCGCGGCACCGTGGTGCGGATAGACGACCCGGTCGCCGACTTTGAAACCCACTTGATCCTCCAGCTCGAAGGCGAGCGTCGATGGTTCGTGACGGACGCATCCGGGGAAGATCCCGGTCGCGCCCCTGACATTTTGCCACTTGGCAGGGTATCGGCCAGAACCGCCCGATCCCGGTTCAGCGCCTCACACGTCGAGGAATCTGGTCACCGCCACCGCGGAGCCGACCACACCCACCAGACAGCCGATGAGGATCATCGCGATGATGACGGTCCAGACCTCGCCGCTGGACACGTACAGGCCCTGGAGGATGGCGACCGACGAATGGGTGCCCCCCGACTGGTTGATGCGGGTGCTCAGGAACCACACGGCCACCGCCGCGGGCAGCGCGCCGATGAGTCCCTGGATGAGGCCTTCGAACATGAAGGGCACCCGGATGAACCAGTTGGTCGCGCCCACCAGCTTCATCACCTCGATCTCGCGGCGCCGTGCGAACATCGCCATGCGGATCGAGTTGAGGATCAACAGTCCGGCCGCTCCCAGCAGGAACAGCGCGGTGCCCAGGATGACCGTCGAGATCAGGTTCGACACCCGTTCGATCTGTTTCACCGTGTCGTAGGCGAACTCCACGGTGTACACCCCCGGCGCCTGTTTGAGCTGCTGCCCCATCTGGTTGATGAGCTCGGCGTTGGTGATCGCCGGTTTCACCCGGAACGACGTGGGCATGTCCTGGGCTTCGATGGTCGACAGCAGCACCGGGTCGTCGCGGAAGATCTCCTGGTACTCCTCGAAGGCTCTGGCCTTGTCGAAGAAGGTGACCCGGGCGATCTGGGAGTTGTTGTCGGGATCCAGCGCCTCGTCCACGGCCTGGATCTGCTCGTCCGAGGCGTCCGGGTTCATGAAGACGATGAACTGCACGTCGCCGGTCCATCGGGCGGTGGAATGCTGCACCGCGGCCCGCACCACGAACGCGGAACCCACCAGCGCCAGCGAGACGGCCACCGTCAGGATCGACGCCAGCGACAGGGTGAAGTTCCGCTTGATGCTGTGCCCGGTCTCCCGGACCACGTAGTCGAGTTTGATGGCCATGGTCGGCGACTCTCTACTCGTACACGCCGCGGGCCTGGTCACGGATGATCCGGCCCCGGTCCAGTTCGATCACCCGCCGGCGCATCGTGTCCACGATCGCCCGGTCGTGCGTGGCCATCACCACGGTGGTGCCGGTCCGGTTGATCCGGTCCAGGAGGCGCATGATGCCCACCGAGGTGGTCGGGTCGAGGTTTCCGGTGGGCTCGTCGGCCAGCAGGATCAGGGGCCGGTTCACGAAGGCCCGGGCGATCGACACCCGCTGCTGCTCACCACCGGACAGCTCGTGGGGCATGTTGTCGGTCTTCTTGGCCAGGCCGACCAGATCCAGGATCGCGGGCACCTGGGTCTCGATCACGTGTTTGGGACGGCCGATCACCTCCAGGGCGAAGGCGACGTTCTCATACACGGTGCGCGAGTTGAGCAGCTTGAAGTCCTGGAACACACAGCCGATGTTGCGCCGCAGGAAGGGCACCTTCCAGCTCGAGAGCTCGCCGATGTCCTTTCCGGCCACGTAGATGTTGCCGGTGGTGGGCGTTTCGGACTTGTTGAGCAGCCGGATCATCGTGGACTTCCCCGACCCGGAGGGGCCCACGAGGAACACGAACTCGCCCTTGGCGATGTCGGCGCTCGCGTCCTCCAGGGCGGTCACGTCACCCTTGTAGATCTTGGAGACGGATTCGAGTTTGATCATCGATGGTCAGGCACTCATGGTCCAGGTGGCGAATGCGGATACGGGTCGAACCCGTCGACCGGATGCGGCGTGCCGACCGGTCGACCGGCCCGGTGGGGGCCGGTCAGAACCCGGAATGTTACCAAGCGATTACGAAAACCACGCGGATGGCCCGGCACGGCGCCGGGAGGCGTCCGTCGGTCGGTACCCGTCACGCCCCCGTCGATGAGACGCGTCACACCACTTGCTCCGCCCGTTCGTGGCGCAGGAAGGCCTCGGCGAAGGCGTCCAGGTCGCCGTCGAGCACCGCGTCGACGTTGCCGGTGGAGTACTCGGTGCGCAGGTCCTTGACCATCTGGTACGGCTGGAGCACATAGGAGCGGATCTGGGAGCCGAAGCCCACCGACTGTTCCTCGCCCCGCAGACCCGACAGTTCCGCTTCCCGCTCGGCGCGCTGGACCTCGGCGAGCTTGGCGCGCAGCATCGTCATGGCCCGGTCCTTGTTCTGGTGCTGGGACCGCTCGCTCTGACACGAGGTCACGATGCCGGTGGGCAGGTGCGTGATCCGCACCGCCGAGTCGGTCTTGTTGACGTGCTGGCCCCCCGCCCCCGAGGCGCGGTAGGTGTCGATGCGCAGGTCCTTGTCCTCGATCACCACGTCGGGTACGTCCTCGAGGAACGGCGTGGCCCGCAGCGATGCGAACGCGGTCATGCGCTTGCCCTGCGCGTTGAACGGCGAGATCCGCACCAGGCGGTGCACCCCGTGCTCGCTGCGGACCCAGCCGTAGGCGTTGCGGCCGGTGACCACGAAGGTCGCCGAGGAGATGCCCGCTTCGGAGCCCGCGGAGACCTCCTCCAGCGACACGTCGAAGCCCCGTTTGTCCAGCCACCGCATCTGCATGCGCAACAGCATCTCGGCCCAGTCCTGGGAATCCGCACCGCCCTCACCGGCCTGGATCTCGCAGATCGCCGGCAGGTGGTCGTACTCGCCGGTGAACAGGCTGCGCAGCTCCAGGTCGTCGAAGACCGCCGACGCCTCGGCGAGGATGGCTTCGATCTCGGCGACCACCGAATCGTCGTGTTCCTCGCGTCCCAGTTCGGCCAGGGTGGCGGCGTCATCGAGCTTGCCGGCCAACGAGTCGTAGATCTCCAGGTCGTCCACCAGGGCCGACAACTCACTGGTCACCGCCCGGGCGGCCTCCGCGTCGTCCCACAGGTCCGGACGGGAGGCCTCGGCTTCGAGCTGGGGTCGTCGGGCACGCAACGCGTCGATGCGCAGGTATTCGGCGGCTTCGTCCAGGCGGCGACGCGCCTGGGCCAGATCGTCGGAGAAGTCACGCATCAGGGCGCCTCACGCGGCGCCGTGGCACTGCTTGAACTTGCGGCCCGACCCGCACGGGCAGGGTTCGTTGCGTCCGGTCTTGTCCCATTCGGACTTGACCACCGGGGTGTTCACCACTTCCTCGGCGGCCTCCGGGGGCGGGGCCTGACCGGTCTGGGCGGCCTGCAGGCGGGCTGCCTGCTTGAGTACCGCGTCGGATCCCACCGCGGTCTCCGACGAGGAGTACTCCATCTCGGCCGGAGTCTGCTTGCGGGGTTCGGACACCACCACCTGGACCCGCATGAGGTACCTGAGGTAGTCGTCCGCGATGGAGTCCATGAGCTCGCCGAACATGGCAAAACCCTCACGCTGCCATTCGACCAGCGGGTTCTTCTGACCCAGACCCCGCAGGTGGATGCCCTCCTGCAGGTAGTCCATGTCATAGAGATGGTCGCGCCACTTCGAATCGATGATCTGCAGCATCACCTGCCGTTCGACCTCACGCATCGCCTCGGCACCGAAGGCCTCCTCGCGTTCCTCGAAGTGGCCGGTGGCCTCGCCCATGAGCTTGGCGTAGAGGTCGTCGGTGTCGGTGATGCCGGTGAGGTCCTCGGCGGTGATGTTGGTGGGCCAGTAGGTGTCGGCCTCGGTGACGAGCCCCTCGAGGTCCCAGTCCTCGGGGAAGTCCGCGGCACAGAACGTGGAGATCATGCGTTCCACGGTCTCGGCCAGGATCTGCAGGCCCTCTTCGCGCAGGTCGGCGTCGCCCAGGATCTGGTCCCGACGCTCGTAGATGACCTTGCGCTGGTTGTTCATCACCTCGTCGTACTTGAGCACGTTCTTGCGGATCTCCGCGTTGCGGGTCTCCACGGTGTTCTGTGCACGCTCGATGGCCTTGGTGACCATCTTGGCCTCGAGGGGGACGTCGTCGGGGAAGGCGCGGTCCATGATCCGACTCACCGGCCCCGAGGCGAACAGCCGCATCAGCTCGTCTTCGAGCGACAGGTAGAAGCGGCTCTCGCCGGGGTCCCCCTGGCGGCCCGCACGGCCCCGGAGCTGGTTGTCGATCCGCCGGGACTCGTGGCGTTCGGTGCCCAGCACGTAGAGGCCGCCCAGCTCGAGCACCTCTTCACGTTCGGCGGCACACTCGGCTTCCCAGTACGCGAGCCGTTTGGCGTAGCGTTCGGCGCCCTCGGCGTCGTCCTCGGGGTCGAGCCCCTCGGCCTTGACGTCACGTTCGGCCAGGCCCTCGGGATTGCCGCCCAGCAGGATGTCCACGCCACGACCGGCCATGTTGGTGGCCACGGTGACCGCGCCGAGGCGACCGGCCTGGGTGATGATCTCGGCTTCCCGGAAGTGCTGCTTGGCGTTGAGCACCTCGTGGTCGATGCCGTTCTTGTCCAGGATGCGCGCGAGGCGCTCGGAGTTCTCCACCGACACGGTGCCCACCAGAATCGGCTGCCCGGTGGCGTGACGTTCGGCGATGTCGTCGGCGACCGCTTCGAACTTGGCGTCCTCGGTCATGTAGATCAGGTCGCCGTGATCGACCCGGATCACCTCCCGGTTGGTCGGGATCGGCACGACCTGCAGGTTGTAGGTGGAACCGAACTCGGCGGCCTCGGTGACCGCGGTGCCCGTCATCCCGGCGAGCTTGTCGTACATGCGGAAGTAGTTCTGCAGGGTGATCGTGGCAAGGGTCTGGTTCTCCTCTTTGATCTTCACCCCCTCCTTGGCCTCGACCGCCTGGTGCAGCCCTTCGGACCAGCGACGTCCTTCCAGGATCCGGCCGGTGAACTCGTCGACGATCAACACCTCGCCGTTGGCGATGACGTAGTCCTTGTCGCGCTTCTTGAGCTCCTTGGCCTTGAGCGCCGCCTGGAGCTGGTGCACCAGGTTCTGGGACACGGCGTCGTAGAGGTTGTCCAAGCCCAGGGACTTCTCGACCTTCTCCACACCCGAGTCGGTGGGCGCCACCATCTGCTTCTCCTCGTCGACGTCGTAGTCGACGTCGCGCTTGAGACCACGCACGATGCTGGCGAACTTGTAGTAGAGCTTGACCGCGTCGGAGACCTGGCCCGAGATGATCAGCGGCGTGCGGGCCTCGTCGACCAGGATCGAGTCGACCTCGTCGACGATCGCGTAGTTGTGGCCCCGCTGGACCTTGTCGGCCAGCGACATGGCCATGTTGTCGCGCAGGTAGTCGAAGCCGAACTCGTTGTTGGTGCCATAGGTGATGTCCCGCGCGTACTGCTCACGCTTGTGGGCCGGGTCGAAGCCCTGCTGGGGCAGCACCAGGCCGACCTCGAGGCCCAGCCAGCGGTAGATCTGACCCATCCATTCGGCGTCGCGGGTGGCCAGGTAGTCGTTGACCGTGACCACGTGCACGCCCTTGCCCGAAAGCCCGTTCAGGTACACCGGCAGGGTCGACACCAGCGTCTTGCCCTCGCCGGTGCGCATCTCGGCGACCCAGCCGAAGTGCAGCGCCGCGCCACCCATGAGCTGCACGTCGTAGTGCCGCTGACCGATCACCCGGTCGGCGGCTTCGCGCACGGTCGCGAAGGCCTCGATCATCAGGTCCTCGAGGTCCTCGCCGTCTTCGAGGCGCTGCTTGAACTCGCCGGTCTTGGCCTGCAGTTCGGCGTCGCTGAGTTTGCGGTAGTCGTCTTCGAGCGCGTTGATGTCGGGCACCAGGCCCGACAAGGCCTTGACCTTACGGCCCTCGCCGGCCCGAAGGATGCGATCCAGAATTTTCATGGTGGGTCCAATCCTACCGGGCACGCCCGGCGGGCGCCGCAGACACTTCGCCTGGCGGCGCCGCTACCGGGTGACGGTGACGCCGTGCACGTCGCCACCGAATCCGTCGTCGGCCGGGTCACCCGAGGGTACGCAGATGTCCTCGGGCAGCGATCCGCACGGCACGAAGATCGCCGTCGCGAGTCGCCGGTCAGTCGGCTTCGTCGATGAGGCCCACGTCGCCGTCGTCACGCCGGTAGATGACCGCGGCACGTCCGGTGTCGGCGCTGGTGAAGAAGAAGAATCCGTGGCCCAGCAGCTCCATGCGCGACACCGCATCCTCCGGCGTCATCGGCATCATCGCGAAGCGCTTGGACTTGACGATGCGGGGCGCCTCCTCGACGGGTTCGTCCTCGGCGGCATCGTCGAAGACGACCTCACCGGGCAGGTCACGCAGCGAGGTCTGGGCCCGGCGACGCAGCTTGCCCTTGAGCTTCTCGAGCTGGGCGTTGATCTTGGTCAGGGCCTTGTCGATCGCGGCGTACCCGTCCGCCGCCGAAGCCTTGGCCCGGACGTGGTGGCCGTGCCCGCTGGTGGTGATCTCGCACTCGACCTGGTCGGGGATACGGGGGTTCGCAGCCTGGGTGAACAGTACCTCGACCCGGTCCATGGCGAGCTGCCGATCCAGGCGCTCGACCTTGTTCTCGGTGAGTTCGCGCAGCTTGTCGGGCACGTCCATGCGGCGTCCGCTGATCATCACGTCCATGGCGGTTCCTCCGGGGTCTGGTGTCGATGCCGACCGGCGATCGCCTTCGAGCCTAGGAGACGACACCACCGAACGGCTCAGCCGCCCGCTGCGTCGGGAGTGCGGGCGATCACAACACCGACCACCACCACGGCACCCTGGCTCCGCAGGACCTCGGTTGCCCGCCGCAGCGTCGCGCCGGTGGTGACCACGTCGTCGACCAGGGCCACCCGGCGACCCGCCACCGCGCGCCGGATGCCACGGTGGGCGTCGAAGCGGGGTCCCCGGAGCCGTTCAGCCCGGCGTCGTCCGGTCTGGGCCGGCCCGGGCAGGCGGCGCAGACACCGGCGAGCGGGGACACCCAGTTGACGGGCGAGTGCGCGGGCCAGCAGTTCGGCCTGGTCATAGCCACGCCGGCGCCGCCGGGCCGGGGCGGTTGGCGCCCAGGTGACGACGTCGATGGTGTCGGTGCGCACCGATTCCGCGAGCAGGGCGGCGACCGGGACGACCACGCCGTGGCGACCGTGGAACTTGACCCGGTGCACCAGGGAACGGCCGGTCTCGCGGTAGGCGGTCAGGACCCGGCAGGCGTCCAGACCCGGTGGCGGGCCCAGCAGCGGGGCGGGGCCGAGCGCGGCCAGACAGCCCGGGCAGATCCCGGAGCTGGCCGGCCGGTCACAGATCAGGCACTCGCCGTCGAAGAGCATCGCCGGCGGAGCCTAGAAACCGGGTGTGACCTTCCACCCGGGGGTCGCCGGGCCGATCAGTAGCGGTAGTGGTCGGCCTTGTAGGGCCCCTCGACGGGGATGCCC
>CAYVAS010000099.1:0-7020 GCA_964449375.1 uncultured Iamiaceae bacterium
CAGCCTCGACCACCGCACCCCCGCCGAGGCCTACGCTGCCAGCCCGGCAGCCTGACATACCGAAACCCCGTGTCCACCGAAGCGGGGCAACTCCACCGCGGTCACGCTCGCAGCCGACCTTCTGCGCTGGTTCCAGCTCGTCTGTCTCACCGGCGCCTGGACCAACGCCCGTCCCAAAGCGTTGCGATGGTCGATCCTGCACGCCCCCGGACGGCTCATCCGAACCGCCCGACAACGCCTCGTGCGCATCATCGACAACTGGCCCACCGCCGACGTGCTCCTCGACGCCTACGAACGCATCGAGCTCATCACCTGAACCCAGGCCAACACCGAGCAGACCGGCACCACCTGAACCAGCCACGCCCCGCCACACGCCCACCAGCTCTTCGCGGCTCATTGACCAGCCGCCAGGCCGACGAACCCGGCCCCGCCGCCCCACCCGACACCTCACGCCACCAAAACCAGCCGATCCGACCACCCCAAATCAGACCCGTGAAGAATCAGGGCTAGATGAGCCCGACCGGGCTCGGGCCCGCGATCAAGGGGGGTGCGCGATGTTTCCCGGGTCGGGTCAGTCGCGCCAGTAGTTGTTCGCGGCCGCCACCGTGGCGAACTCGATGGCCACCACATGGCCCGCGGCGGTGAGTGAGTCGGGATTGTTCGCATAGACGGGTCGCAGTCCGGCCCGCACGTCGGCATCGGTCTGGATCGCACCGATCGTCTTGCGGGCGATCATGATGGCCAGCTCGCGGCCCTCCTCGGGTGTCGCTGTGATCAAGGTGTTGTCGGGTATGAGTGGCATGCGCCGACCTCCCGGTCTGGTGATGGCTGAGGGATAGGTACCGGTCAGGGGCCGCGAACATGCGCTCTCGACCCCCCTCTCAGGTTCTTCTGGCGAATGGCAGTATAACCAACGACCGAACGGTGGGCTCTGCGCGACGACACCCACGGGGCACTGTTCGCGCGGAGTTCGCGCCCCTTGCGTGACAATCGCGGCTCATGGCGACGGAAAGGACGATGAACGTGAATCGGCGACCCAGAGCCCGAAGTGCCGTCATGATCCTGTTGGTGCTGCTGGTGGTGAGCACCGTGGCGCGTGTGCCCTCCGCGCCGACGGCTGAGGCAGCGCTCCACAATCTGTTCCCCGCGGATGCCGACGGGTTCCCCAAAGGGCGCTTCTACTCCGACGAGGCGTTGTATGTGACCCTCACCTCGGACTTCTACGGCGGTGTGGTGTGCATCGTCGACGCGTCGATCACCAACCCGGCGGCGGCGGACTGCGTCGGTGACCTCGCCTGGGGCAAACCGCACACCTACACCGGGCTGGGCACCATGTTGGGCTACCCGCTTGCCGCGCCGTGGCTGACCGCGGGCGAATGGCGGTTGTTGACGGTGCCCGCGCTCAAAGCCAAGGACGCCGCCGGCAACGAACGTCCGGTGCCGGGAACCGAGCTGTCCGAGGTGTTCGTCGTCGAAGCCTGTGGCCCGTGTGACCGCTCCTGGGCCGACGACGAACTCCAGCCCTGGAAGGACATGGCCGGGAGCATGACGTCGCTGAAGACGTTGACCGAGGCGGCGGAGGTCTACGACGCCGCGTCGAAGGTCTACGGCCTCGCGAAGAACATGTACGTGGGAGCGAGCATGGGATTGTCGGGGATGCTCTTCGGCGGGTTGGTGGCCGGTGCCGGCATGGCACTGGACTCGATGGGGGTCAAGTCGACCGAATCCATGGCCAAGGATCTGTTCAAGGGGCTCGCCAACCGGGTCGGAACCATGTATGCCGACATCGCCGCGGATCCGCCGAGGTTCGACTACGACGTCACCACGGTTCCCCAGTTCGAGACGGTGGATCAACTGGAACCCGACGCATCGATGACGGCAGCCGAGACCGAATTGGCGAACAGCTACTTCGACGCGATGGCACGCGCCGCGGCCTACGGCGACGCGTCGAGACTCGCGAACGAGCGCTACCAGGGTGCGGTCATCGACGGCGACCACGAAGCCGCGTACGAACAGGCACTCGCCACGTCGACGTTCACCTTCGAGATGAATCAGCAGCTTCGTCTGGTGCAGCTCTACGAAGCTCAGATCATCGACCAGTCCTGGGCGGTCGAGAAGAACGTGACCTTGCCCAGCGGCGAAACCTGGGCTGACGTGCTCGCCGAACTCGACGACCTGCGCACGAACGGATTGACGTCCGATCAGCAGGCGGCATTGGACGCCGAGTTGGCCTCGTGCACGATCAAGACCCTCGCCGATGCCTGCCTGATCACCCAGGACCTGGTCGACCAGGCGCTGGCCTCCTGGCAGGACCCCGCGTGGTTCGCCTCGTTGCAGGCGGTCGATCCCGACGGATCGCTCGCAGACGTATTGGCCGTCAACAGCGCCGGGTTGGACGACGCGATCACCGCGTTCGAGCACTTCGGTCAATGGATGGCCCACAACGCGAGCCTCGAGCGCGACCAGATACCCGTGACGCCGCCGAACCGCGCACCGATCTCGGCCTTCGACGCGAGCGCCCTGACCGGCACCGCTCCGCTGACCGTCACGTTCACCTCCGCCGCCACCGACCCCGACGGTGATGCGCTGGATCTGACCTGGGACATCGCCGGTACCCGACGGGTCGACAACGAGACCTCGGTGACCCACACCTTTGCCACACCCGGGTCCTATGGCGTGTCGCTGGTGGCGACCGACCCCGACGGCGAATGGCACCAGGCGATCAAATGGATCTCGGTCTACCCCGACACCGGTGTCCCCACGCCCGACAACCAGGCGCCGATCGCGTCGTTCAGCCCCCAGTGGGTCGACCGGGAGGGCCCCTTCACCCAGACCTTCACCGCGTCGTCGTTCGACCCCGACGGTGACACCGTCACCCACACCTGGCACTTCGGAGACGGCACCACCGCAACCGGCAACTCGGTCACCAAGACCTTCCCGCCCGGGTTCATCATGAGCGTGCTGTTGGTCGCCAGTGACGGCACCCTCACCGGCCAGGTCGCCGGCGAGGTGACCTCGCGGCATCCCGGGGTGGATCCGACCCCGAACGCCCCGCCGGAGGTCGGCTTCACCGCCGACCCGGCGTCGGGCAACAGCCCGCTGGAGGTGGCGTTCACCTCCACCTCCACCGACCCCGACGGTGACCCCCTCGACCACACCTGGTACTTCGGTGACGGCGCCACCGCCACGGGCGCCACGGCCACCCACACCTACACCGCGGCCGGCACCTACACCGCGACGCTGATCGTGTCGGACGGGGTGAACAGCGTCAGTACGACCCAACAGATCGTCGTGCACGCGGTCACCCCGATCCAGGCCGCCTTCGCGGTCGCCCGGGGTGGGGACGTGGCTGCCGCAGCGAACGGTGGCCGCGTCCTCGACACGGGCACGTCGGCCAATCCCTCGTATCCGGTTTCGAACCTGATCACGTCCAGTTCCGACTGGCGCTCGGTGAACGGAGTGACCGACCCGCAGGAGATCACCTTCGATCTGGCCGGTCGGGGCCGCGACCTCGTCGATCGGGTTGTACTCCGCGGCTTCAACGTGACCCAGTCGGTAAAGACCTTCTCGGTCGAGCTCGTGGAAGGGTCCAACCCATTCGGGGCGGCCACCACCGTCATCGACCACGAAACCCTCGATCGCTCCAACGACGACCAGACCTTCACCTTCGCCCCCCAGCGGGCGCGTTTCGTGAAGCTCACCGTGCATGACAGCCACGGCGGTTCGTACCACCGACTGGGCCAGGTCTCGGTGCCTGCCGTCGGCGCCGACGCCGATGGCCCCGGTGGGATCGTGTCCCTGGCCGCCGGAAGTCCGGCAACCATCGTGTCCGCGACCACCGAGTACAGCGCAGGCCGGACGGCCGCGAACATCCTGAACAGCAGCTCGTCGCAGTGGTCGTCGACCGCGGATCAGGTCACCGATCAGCGCATCCGGGTGCAACTGGGCGGCGAAGGCACCCACGAATTGTCGACGATCGTGCTGCGCTCGTCGGGCAACTCCTATACCGTCGGCGACTTCGAGGTGTACGCGTCGCCGACCGGCGACGACGGGTCGTGGACGAAGGTCCTCGACGACACGATGGCACCCACCAACGCCGCGCAGACCTTCACGCTCGGCACCCCGACCGAGGCGAAGTTCCTCGAGCTGCGCCTCAACGGCACCGGCCGCTATCTGTACCTCGCGGAGTTGCGCGCGGTCACCACCCATGGCCTGAACGTCGCGGACGGCAACGCGGTGGGCGCCCAGGTCGTCGACGTGTCGTCGACCTACCCCGGCTACTCGGCTTCGTCGGTGCTCGCGCCGGACACCACCAACGCTGCGTGGTACTCAGCGACCGGTCAGGTCGCCGATCAGTTCCTGACGGTGCTCCTGCGCAACGGCGACGTCGCCACCGTCGACCGCGTCTCGGTGCGTTCGACGAGCTCGCGACCGCACCACATCCAGGTCCGCACGTCGCTCGACGGCGTCACCTTCACCACCGTCGCGGTGCGGGAGCTGTTCAACAACAGCGCCGAGCAGTTCATCAGCTTCACCCCGGTGGAGGCCCGGTTCGTACAACTCGTCATCGACGACGCGTACGTCACGAACTACATCCGGGTCGACAAGTTCCGGGTGTTCTCTCCCGATCGGGGTGCGGCGACCGACGTGCCGTTCGTCGACCTGTCGACCGGCACGAAGCCCGCGGTGAGTTGGCTGTGGGACTTCGGTGACGGCACCACCTCGACCGACCAGCACCCCACCCACACGTTCGGTGGCCCGGGCACCTACCCGATCACCCTCACCGTCACCGATGCCGACGGCGCCAGCGACACCACCACGGGCAGCTACACCGTTCCCGGCGTACCCACCACGTCGATGACCGCCACGGTCGCCACCGAAGAATCCGGCGGCACCTACCGCATCGACGAAGGCACCTACACGACGCTGACCGCGAAGAGCGACGGCGCCGAGATCGTCGCCTGGGACTGGGACCTCGACTACACCAAACCGTCGTCGACCGCCGCGTCGGTGAACGCCAAGTTCCCCGATCAGGGCACCTACGTGGTGCGCTACCGGGGCCTCACCGCGGACTGGCTGTGGACACCCTGGACCGAACGCACCTTCATCGTCGACAACGTCGCCCCGACCCTCAACATCGGATCGGCGCCGACCGGGCAGGCCCTCGATCCGATCACCCCCCACGTCGCTTCCATCTCCGACCCGGCGGGTGCCGCGGATCCGTTGACCTGCACCTGGGACTGGGGTGACGGCACCGCGACCGAAACGGTCGACGCCTGCACGACCTCCCGCGCGCGGGTGCCCCACACCTTCGCTGTCGTCGGCACCTACACCGCCACGCTCACCGTCGACGACGGCGACGGCGGGGTCACCACCGACACCGTCGAGATCACCGTCACGCACCGGGCGTCGATGATCCAGGTCACCGCCGCGTCTGCGACCGGGTCCGACCTCATCGCCACCCTCCGGTTGCTCGATGCATCCACCGGTGCGCCGATCGAGAGCGTCGGCATCGACGTGTCCGCCGATGGCTCCACGACGGTGACCGGCACCACCGACGGTGACGGGTTCGTCACGGTCACGATCCCGGGTGCATCGGGCGCCTCCGCGATCACCGCCACGACCCCGCAGACGTCCGTGTACGCCGCCCAGTCGCTCACGCGTGCGGTGCGCGCCCCCAAGGCCGACATCGTGTTCATGATCGACGAATCGGCCAGCATGGGCGGGCGCCAGGCGGCCGTGCAGGCGAACGTGCGGACGATCATCCAGGGCCTCGCGTCGGCCCTCGACTTCCGGGTGGGGATGATCGGCTTCAACGTCCGTGGGGAGACGGTCCACGGCCCACTCACCGACGACGTATCGAGGATCTACGACGACATCACCAAGCTGCGGAACATCGGCGGCAACGTAAGCAGTTACTCGGCCATCGTGGCCGCCTCGGACCACCGCTACGACTGGGACGAGATCGAAGGTGGGGAGCTCGTCGAGACCGACCGGATCGGGCACCGCCCCAACGCGGCGAGCTGTGCCGTACTGGTCACCGACGCCACGGTCGCCGAAGCCAACTCGCTCATCGCCGGGTCGAACCCGGCGATGAAAGCCGACTACGCGGCCGCACTCGACGCACTTGAGCGGCGTGGGACGACGCTGTACTCGATCATGACCGAGGACCAGGCGTCGCTCGATGCCTTCGGCCCGGGAGTGGGCTTGGCTGGTCAGTCCGGTGGCGACTGGTGGGCGGTCGGCGACTTCCAGCGCGACCCGGCCGGCGTCCTCGATGCGCTGGTGCAGAACTGCGTCACCAAGGCGCTCACCCCGGACCTGGCTGTGACGCTGGATGGTCCGAGCGCGGCGGTGGCTCCCGGCGACGAGGTCACCTACACGGTGACCGCTACCAACGCCTCGGCGATCGACACCCCGTTCGTGACCTACTCGGCCACGCTGCCCGCCGACGTCGACTACCTCTACTCCGCGGGTGGTGGCACCTACGACGCCGCGACCCGTACCGTCACCTGGCCGAGCGTCGACCTCGATGCCGGGGCGTTCGTGCAACGCGACGTGACCGTGAAGGTGCGCGCCTTCGAGTGGGACGCGGGGGATCACCCCCTCGTCACCTCGGCGCAGGTGGGCTACAACGGGTCACTCGGCACCGAGAGCAACACCGACAACAACTCGGCCGATCACACCGCGACCGTGCACGTCGATACCCCGATCGGCCCTTCGACGACGACTTCGTCCACGACCACCTCGTCCACGACGACCACGTCCACGACGACCACGTTGGCTCCGACCACGACGACGACCACGACCACCGCGGCGCCGACCTCGACCACGGTGCCTGACACGACCACAACGTCCACCACGACCGTCCCGACCGACCCGCCCCCGACGACGGACCCGGTCGACGTCGGACCCCAGGTCACCCCCACGACGCCCGATGATCCGCCCACACCGATCCTGCCGGCAATTGCGACACCTCCATCGCCATCCGCGGGGGTGCCCGCGCCGCAGCCCGCGCCG
>CAYVAS010000100.1:0-6950 GCA_964449375.1 uncultured Iamiaceae bacterium
CCGCCGCGCCGCCAAGATGGTCATCCTCGACGCGTCCCACCCCGACATCGAGGAGTTCATCTGGGTCAAGGCCCACGAGGAGAAGAAGATCCGCGTCCTCGAGCAGGCCGGCTTCGACATGAGCCTCGACGGCCGGGACATGGCCTCGATCCAGTACCAGAACGCCAACAACTCAGTCCGGGTCACCGACGAGTTCATGCAGGCCGTGGTCGACGACGCCGACTGGCAGCTCACCGCGGTCACCACCGGCGAGGTCGTCCGCACCGTGCGGGCCCGCGACATCATGCGCCAGATCTCCCAGGCCACGTGGGAGTGCGCCGACCCCGGCATGCAGTTCGACACCACGATCAACCGCTGGCACACCGCGGCCAACACCGACCGGATCAACGCCTCCAACCCGTGCAGCGAGTACATGCACCTGGACAACTCCTCCTGCAACCTGGCCTCGATGAACCTGTTGGAGTTCCTCGACAGCGACGCCGAGGGCGACACCTTCGACATCGACGGGTTCCGTCACGCCGTGGGACTGGTCTTCACCGCCCAGGAGATCCTGGTGGGACGCGCGGACTACCCGACCGAGGCCATCGGCGAGAACGCCCGCAAGTTCCGCCAGCTCGGGATCGGCTACGCCAACCTGGGCGCGTTGTTGATGAACCTGGGGCTGCCGTATGACTCCGACGCCGGACGCGCCTGGGCCGCCACGCTCACCGCGCTGCTCACCGGCCACAGCTACGCCACCTCGACGCGGTTGGCCGCCCGTATGGGCCCCTTCGCCGGCTACGCCGAGAACCGCGAGCCGATGCTGCGGGTGCTGGGCCAGCACCGGGAGGCCGCCGCGGCGATCGACGAGGAGCTGGTGCCCGCGGAACTGCTCAGCGCCGCCCAGCAGGCCTGGGACGAGACCTGTGAGCTGGCCGAGACCTTCGGGGTGCGCAACGCCCAGGCCTCGGTGCTCGCCCCGACCGGCACGATCGGGTTGATGATGGACTGCGACACGACCGGCATCGAACCGGACCTGGGCCTGTGCAAGGTCAAGACCCTGGTGGGTGGGGGCACGATGCAGATCGTGAACCAGTCGATTCCCCGGGCGCTGCGCCGCCTGGGCTACGACCCCGCCCAGATCGACGAGATCGTCGCCTACATCGACACCAACAAGACGATCCTGGGCGCTCCCCACATCAGCGCCGACCACGTGGCGGTGTTCTCGTGTTCGATGGGTGACAACGCGATCCACTACCTGGGGCACGTCAAGATGATGGGCGCGGTCCAGCCGTTCATCTCCGGCGCGATCTCCAAGACCGTGAACATGCCCGAGGACGTCACCGTCGAGGACGTCGAACAGCTCCACCTGGACGCCTGGAAGCTCGGCGTGAAGGCGATCGCGATCTACCGGGACAACTGCAAGGTCGCCCAACCGTTGTCGATGGCCTCCAAGGACGACGCCGAGGTCACCTCGGTGAGCGATGTGCCCACCGAGGTGGTGGAGAAGATCGTCGAGCGGGTCATCAAGACCCCGGTGCGCGAGAAGTTGCCCCGCAGCCGCACCAGCCGGACCTTCCAGTTCCGGGTGGCCGACTGCAAGGGCTTCGTCCACGTCGGTGAGTACGAAGACGGTCGGCCCGGCGAGCTGTTCCTGCGGGTGTCCAAGCAGGGTTCCACCCTGGCGGGGATCATGGACGCCTTCGCCATCTCGGTGTCGCACGGCCTGCAGTACGGGGTGCCCTTGCGCAGCTTCGTCGAGGCGTTCACCAACATGCGTTTCGAGCCCGCGGGCATGACCGACGACCCCGACATCCGGTTCGCCTCGTCGCTGCTGGACTACATCTTCCGTCGCCTGGCGGTGGACTACCTCAGCTACGAGGAGCGGGCCGAGTTGAACATCCTCACCGTGGACGAGCGCACCGAGCCCACCCTGCCCGGGGTGGCCGAGTCGGTCACCGAGACCGTGCAGGGCCACGACGTGGTGGCCGACCCGCCCTCGGTGGAGTCCGCCGCTGAACTGGTGGCCCGCATCGAGGCCGAAGCCACGAGTCACGCGCCGGCCGCCGCGCAGTCCGATGCGCCCTACTGCATGCAGTGTGGCGTGCAGATGCAGCGTTCGGGTTCGTGCCACGCGTGCCCGAGTTGTGGGAGCACCTCGGGCTGTAGCTGAGCCGCCCCGAGGGTCATCCGGTCGAGGCCGAACGAACGCCCCCACGCGGCGCATTCCAATGAGTCGACATCTCGACCATCGCAAACGTTGGATTCATGCGGTGTTCGCCGGATGACCCCCCATCCACCGAATCATCTCGGCTCTCCGAGGAAGGACACCCGTCATGACCGATCACCAACCCGACCTCCCCTTCGCCGGCAAGGTCGCGGTGATCACCGGCGGTGCCCGCGGGCAGGGCCGGAGCCATGCCCTCGCACTTGCCGAACGAGGGGCCGACATCGCGATCTGCGACCGGTGTGACGACGTCGACGGCATCCCGTACCCGATGGCCACCTCGACCGATCTCGAGGACACCGAGCGGATGGTCGAGCAGCTCGGGCGTCGCTGTGTGGGCGAGGTGGTCGATGTCCGCGACGCCGACGCGTTGGGAGCGTTCCTGGCCTCGGCCGAAGCCGACCTCGGCCCGGTCCACATCGCGATCGCGAACGCCGGGATCACGGCGATCACCCCGATCTCCACGATCACCCCCGCCGAATGGTCGACCCTGATCGACATCAACCTGACCGGCACGTTCAACCTGATCCGCGCGGTCGCCCCCGGCATGGCCGAACGAGGCGCCGGGCGGATAATCACGGTCTCCTCGATGATGGGACGCTCGGCGAATCCGGGGATCTGTGCCTACGTGGCCTCGAAGTGGGGCGTGGTGGGTCTCACCAAGTCGATCGCGCTGGAACTGGCCGCAACCGGGGTGACGGTGAACGCCGTCGCGCCGGGCAACGTGCGCACCCCGATGATCGAGAACGACTGGTTCATCTCGATGATGCGGGCCGACCTGGAAACCCCGACCTTCGACGATCTCGCCCAACCCCTGTCGACCCTGCACCCGATGGGCATCCCCTGGATCGAACCCGAGGAGATCACCGGCGCGGTGCTGTACCTGTGCAGCGACGCGGCCCGCCACGTCACCGGCACCGTGATCGACGTGAACGCCGGCGCCTCGGGGTCCTTCACCGCCTGAGCCGGCCCCCGTCGCCTGACGAACTCAACCCGCCCAGGCGCGGGAGCGCTGCACCGCCCGGTGCCACTGGGCAAAGGCCGCGTCGTCGGATTCACCGGCCGGTTCGAACCGCGTCCCGTCCCCGAGCAGCCCTTCGATCTGGTCCGCGTCCTTCCAGACCCCTTCGGCAAGCCCGGCCAGAAAGGCCGCGCCCAGCGCCGTGGTCTCGACGTCCGCGGCTCGCACCACCGGCGTGGCGAGCTGATCCGCCTGGTCCTGGCAGAGCAGGTCCATGACCGCGGCGCCGCCGTCCACCCGGAGCTCCGACAGCTCCCGGCCCGTCGCGGTGACCATCGCTTCGATCACGTCGCGGGTCTGGAACACCATCGCGTCGATCACGGCCCTCGCCAGTTCGGCTCGGCCCGACCCCCGGGTGATGCCCACGATCGTGCCGCGGGCCTCCGGGTCCCACCAGGGCGAACCCAGTCCGGTGAACGCGGGCACGATCATGACCCCGCCGGTGTCGTCACAGCTCGACGCCAGGGCTTCGAGTTCACCGGCGGCGTCGATGATGCCCAGCCCGTCGCGCAGCCACTGCACCGCGGAACCCGTCGAGAAGATCGACCCTTCCACCGCGTAGACCGGATCGTCACCGCCGAGCTGCCAGGCCACCGTGTTGAGCAAGCCCTCGGTCACCCGGGGCACCGCCGTGCCGGCATTGGCCAGCACGAACGAGCCCGTGCCGTAGGTGTTCTTGGCCATGCCCGGCGCGAAACACGCCTGGCCGAACAGAGCGGACTGCTGATCACCGGCGATGCCCGAGATGGGGATCCCATCGGGAACTCCGGCCACGCCGCGGGTCACCCCGAACCGACCCGAGGTGGGCCGGATCTCGGGCAGGACGTGGCGGGGCACGCCGAACAGGTCACCGAGCTCGTCGGACCAGTCCATGGCCGAGATGTCGAACAGCATCGTGCGCGCCGCGTTGGAGGGTTCGGTGGCGTGCACCTCGCCGCCGGTCAGCCACCACAGCAGCCAGGTGTCGATCGTGCCCACGGCCACCGCGGGATCCGAGGCCACCCCGGCCGTGGTGAACAGCCACTCCAGCTTGGTGGCCGAGAAGTAGGGGTCGGGTACCAGCCCGGTCGTGGAACGGATCAGCTCGTAGTGATCGGCACGTAGTTGTTCACAGCGCGCCGCGGTCCGTCGGTCCTGCCAGACGATCGCCCGGTGCAGCGGTTCGCCGGTGCGCCGGTCCCAGGCGAGTGCCGTCTCGCGCTGGTTGGTGATCCCGAAGGCCACCGGAGCTGCGCCCACCTCCTCGATGAGCGCCGCGGTGACCGCGCCGAGCGCCTCGGTGATCTCCGCGGCGTCGTGCTCGACCCAGCCGGGTTCGGGAAAGTGCTGGGTGAACTCCCGGTAGTGCTGGTGCCGGGCCCTCCCGTCGGTGTCCACGGCGACCGCGCGTACTCCGGTGGTACCCGCGTCCAGCGCACACACGTAGTCCATCGTCAGCTTCCTCGGGTGGTGGTCGTGGTCGTGGCGACCGAATCGGTGAAGTCGCCGGGATCAGCGGTGATCAACTGGCCACGGTCGGTGGGGATCCGGGTCGGTTTCCCCTCGATCTGCAGCCTGATCGCCCGCACCCCCAGGTTGTTGATGCCGTTGGTCAGGGTCTCGACGATCTGGCGGTAGGCGACGATGTTGTTGGGGCTCGACAGCGAATTGATCTCGGCGGACAGGTTGATGACCAGGATCTCCGGGTCGTCCACCGAGGTCTCGGCATCGAGCAGCCGGGTGTCCTGGGGCACCCAGCTCGTCAACCCCTTCTCGCGACGGTCCTCGTCGGGACCGGCCGCCAGGGCGTCGACCAGGGTCCGGGGGTTGACGTCTTCGAGCATGACCCCGATGCACTTGGACTCGGTCTGGTCGGCCGAGTCCACCTGGGACACGAAGCACACCGAACCGAAGTGCCCGGCGGTGGCCACCGTGGTGGTGGGCGCGGGAAACAGGTCGGGCACCCGCTCGCGGTCGATCGCGCGGGGCGCGGTCTCCGAGGGCAACGGCGCGCACCCCGCGGCCGCCAGTCCGACCAGCGCGGCGAGCGCCACGGCGACGATCGAGACGCGCCGGCTCACGCCACCGGTTCCCGACTGGGCCGGCTCACCCAGGCCGACGGGTCGAGTTCCACCACGAAGCGGGCGCCGGGGCGCCCGTCGGGCCGGTCCTCGATGCGGACCTCGCCGCCCTGGAGCCGCAGGTGTTCGGCCACCAGCGACAGGCCCAGGCCCACCCCGGCACTGCCCGCGCTGCGGCGCCCCGCGGCGGATCCCCGGGAGAACCGGTCGAAGATGACCTCGCGGTCCGCGGGCGACACCCCGGGCCCGGCGTCTTCGACGGCGATCTGCACCCGGTCGTCCACCGAGGTGACCTCCAGACGGGTGGGGCCGCCACCGTATTTCACGGCGTTGTCGAGCAGGTTCGCGATCACCCGGGACAGCCGACGCTTGTCGACCCGGACCGTGGTGTCCTCCAGGTTCGGGTCGACCACCACGGGCACTTCCAGATGCAGACTGTCGAGCACGGCACGGACCAGTTCGGTGATCTGGACCTCGGAGAGCTCCAGACGGATCGCTCCCGCATCGTACCGGGAGATCTCCAACAGATCCTCCACGAGCTGCTGGAACCGTTGCAGATCCGCGGTCATCAGGTCGACCGCCGAACGGGCCGGCCCCTCGGGGATCTCGTCGCGGCGGGACTCCAGCACCCCCATCGACGCGGTGAGCGTGGTGATCGGACTGCGCAGCTCGTGGGACACGTCCGAGGTGAACCGGGCGGTCTGTTCGATGCGGTTCTCCAGGTTCGTCGCCATCTGATTGAAGGTGTCCACGATCCGTTCCAGGTCCGGGTCCGAGGTCTCCTCCAGCCGCGTTCCCAGCCGGCCACTGGCGATCGCCTCGGCGGCCAGACCGATCGCCCCGAGGGGACGGAGCACGCCGCGGCTCACCCACCAGCCCAGCAACGTTCCCAGCAGGGTCGTGCCCACCATCGTGACCACCAGGATGTTGCCCAGCGTATTGAGCGTGCCCGCGATGTCCTGCAACGACACGATCTCGTAGTACTCGCCGATCACGCTGCCCACCTGCAGCGTCGGCAGCGGCAGACCCACCACGAGCATGGTCTGGCCGTCGATCGAGGCCCGCATCATCGCCGGAGTGCCCGACTGCACCGTCCGGGTCAGGCTCGCCGGCAGCGCGTCCAGACCGAACTGCGGGTTGGGGGACTGGTTGACCAGTCGGCCCGCGGCGTTGGGGATCTGGATGACCGGGTACGTACCCGAGCCGGTCGCCACCGACTGCAACGCCTTGGAGAGCTGATCGGCACTGGCGGACTGGGTGGTGAGCTGACGTTGGATGTTCTGGGCGTCCACGTAGGCCCGCTGGATCGTGTCGCGTTCACGCTGCTGGAGCACGCTGCGCCGGGCGAAGGTGTAGGTGCTCACCGACAGCACGATCGACAACAGCGCCGCGCCGAGCGCGAAGAACACCATGACCCGGGTCCGGAGACGCAACGGTCGTCGAAGCATCGAAGCGGCCATGGGCGACCTCAGGTCTGCAGCTTGTACCCGAGGCCGCGGACGGTGACGACGTGGCGGGGGTTGGCCGGGTCGGTCTCGATCTTGGTGCGCAGGCGACGGATGTGCACGTCGACCAGACGCCCATCGCCGAAGTAGTCATAGCCCCAGACCCGCTCCAGCAGGACCTCGCGGCTGAGCACCCGGCCCGGGTTCGACGCCAACTC
>CAYVAS010000101.1:0-6850 GCA_964449375.1 uncultured Iamiaceae bacterium
AGCGTCTTCCGGGGCGCGGGCTGGAACGTCATCAAGGTGATCTGGGGCACCGGGTGGGACGCGCTGCTGGCCCGGGACACCGACGGCGTGCTGCTCGACAAGATGAACTCCACCGTGGACGGCGAGTTCCAGCGCATGGCCGTCGAGTCGGGGGCCTACATCCGTGAGCACTTCTTCGGACCCGACCCGCGGCTTCGGGCGATGGTCGCGGATCTGTCGGACGCGGAGCTACAGCGGCTGCCCCGGGGAGGGCACGACTACCGCAAGATCTACGCCGCCTACCAGGCGGCGGTGTCGACCTCGGGGGTGCCCACGGTCATCCTCGCCAAGACGATCAAGGGTTGGACGTTGGGTCCGGAGATCGAGGCCCGCAACGCCACCCACCAGATCAAGAAGATGACCACCGAGCAGCTTCGGACCTTGCGCGAGCGGCTGTATCTGCAGGACCAGATCCCCGAGGACGCGCTGGCCGACGACGTGGACCCGCCCTACTACCGCCCGCCGGTGGGGTCGGCCGAACACGAGTACCTGCACCGGCGGCGCACGGCGCTCGGGGGCCATCTGCCGGCCCGGCGCACCCGGGTCAACCGCCCCCTGGAGCTGCCCGGGGACGACCCCTTCGCCGAGTTCGCCGCCGGGTCGGGCGCCCAGGAGGTGTCGACCACGACCGCGATGACCCGGCTGCTGCGCAACCTGTGCCGCGACGAGCGGGTCGGCCAGCGGATCGTGCCGATCATTCCGGACGAGGGGCGCACCTTCGGCATGGACTCGCTGTTCAGCGAACTGTCGATCTACGCGCCCTTCGGTCAGAAGTACGAGCCGGTCGACCACAACCTGCTGTTGAGCTATTCGGAGGCCCGGGACGGCCAGATCCTGGAGGAGGGCATCACCGAGGCGGGGGCGACCGCGTCGTTCATCGCGGCCGGCACCTCGCACGCCACGCTCGGTGTGGCGATGGTGCCGTTCTTCTCGTTCTATTCGATGTTCGGTTTCCAGCGGGTCGGTGACCTGCTGTGGTCGGCGGCCGACCAGCGGGCCCGGGGCTTTCTGCTGGGCTGCACCGCGGGGCGCACCACCCTGGTGGGCGAGGGGCTCCAGCACGCGGACGGGCACTCCCACGTGCTGGCGTCGGTGTATCCGACCGTGGAGGCCTACGACCCGGCGTTCGCCTACGAGACCGCGGAGATCATCCGTCACGGGCTGGACGACATGTACGGCGAGCACGCCCGCGACGTGGTGTACTACCTGACCCTGACCAACGAGAACATCGCGATGCCCGCCGTGCCCGAAGGGGTCGGCACCGCCGAGGTGCTGGGAGGGCTGTACCGGTTCGCGCCCGCGCCCGACGGGGTGCCCTGGCGGGGATCGGTGCTGTTCTCGGGGCCGATGAACGTGCCCGCGCGGGCCGCGGCGGAGCTGCTGGCCGAACGCTTCGGGGTCGGGGTGGACCTGTGGAGCGCCACCTCCTACAAGGCGCTGCGCACCGAGGCGCTTCAGGTCGAACGGTGGAACCGGCTGCACCCCGGCGAGACCGACCGGACCGCCCGGGTGACCCGCCTACTGACCGAGGGTTTCGACGGCCTGGCCGTGCCGGTGGACCAGGCGCCGGTGGTCGCGGTGACCGACTACCTGACCTCGGTTCCCGACCAGGTGCACCGCTGGGTGCCCCGGCCCTTCCACGTGCTGGGCACCGACGGGTTCGGGTTGAGCGACACCCGCGAGGCGTTGCGGCGCCACTTCGAAGTCGACGAACACCACATCGCGGTCGCCATGCTCGCCGGGCTGGCCGACCACGGCCACGTCGAGACCGACACGGTGGCCAAGGCGATCACCGACTTCGGCATCGACCCCGAATCAGCTCCCCCGTTCCACCACTGAGCGGGCCGGTCGCCCGCGGGCTCACCGGGTCATCCGGCCGGCGATAGCGTGCAGGCCATGACCGACGTCGTCTTTCCCATCACCGGTGACCCGGCCAAGGACGCGCTGCTGATCGCCGAACCCTTCGCGCTCGTGCTGGGCATGATGCTCGACCAGCAGATCACGATGGAGAAGGCCTTCGCCGGGCCCTACGACCTGCGCGAGCGGCTCGGCGGCACCCTGGACCCGGCCACGCTCACGTCGATGGACCCCGATGAGGTCGAGGAGGTGTTCCGCACCAAGCCGGCGTTGCACCGCTACCCCGGATCGATGGCCAAACGGGCGATCGCGCTGGCCAACGCGATCGTCGAAGACCACGGCGGTGACACCGCGTCGATCTGGACCACC
Source organism: uncultured Iamiaceae bacterium (assembly GCA_964449375.1). Taxonomy (GTDB): domain Bacteria; phylum Actinomycetota; class Acidimicrobiia; order Acidimicrobiales; family Iamiaceae; genus JAFDWI01. The sequence continues at coordinate 2,266 of CAYVAS010000101.1, forward strand.
GCCGCCGACGGCGCCGAGCTGTTCGACCGGCTCCGGGCACTGCCCGGCTTCGGCGACGCCAAGGCGCGCATCTTCATCGCGTTGCTGGCCAAACGCTTCGGGATCCGACCCCGGGGATGGAAGGCCGCCGCCGGCGACTACGCCGATGCCAACCCCCGCTCGGCCGCCGACATCGACTCCCCCGAGGCGCTCGAGAAGGTCCGCGCCTGGAAGAAGGACCAGAAGGCCGCGCGCGCCCGCAGCGCCTGAAGCGGCGCGACCAGCCCGCAGGCACGGCCCGGGGTCAGGGCGTCGGCGGCACCGTCCGGGTCAGGCCCGGGCTTCGTCGCGCACGATGCGGGTGCGGTCCAACCAGCCCAGCAGGATCGCCACCACCCGCGGGTCGTAGCGCAGTCCGTGGCCTGCGCCGGCGATGATCCGCAGTTCGGCTCCGCCGTGGGCGTCGGCCAGCACCCGGGCGTCGAACACCGGCACGCTCTCGTCGTCGGAGCCGTGCACCACCAGGAACGGCAGGTGGCGGATCGCGGTGGCGTCGTCGACTGGTCGGATCGACCGAAGCTGCTCGGCCCAACCTTCGCCCGGAGCGGGGTAGTCCGGGTCCCTGATCACGCCCAGCTTGCGGCTGTGCTGGAGCAACCGGCGGGTGTGGGAGGCCCAGTCGTCGAAGCCGGCCGGGGCGCCCATGGTGGCGACCCCGTCGACCCGGTCGGGCCGCTGGGCCGCCGCCGACAGGCACAGTCCCCCGCCGGTACCGAACCCGGCGAGCCACATCGACTCGGCGCCCACGGTGCTGGTCAGGTGGTCCATCGCGGCGAGGATGTCGTTGCGCCAGCCTCCCAGCGAGAAGTTGCCGCCGGAGAACCCACAGCCCCGGAACCGGAAGGTGAGCACCTGCCAGCCCATGGTCGTGGCGATCCGCGACCCCAGTTCCGACAGATCCAGCCCGGCGGCCAGGGTGCCCACGGTGGGGTCCGGATAGCCGTGGCACAGCACCAGCGCGGGAGCGTCGGGGCCCGGGTTGCGGGGCGTGGTCAGCTCGCCGTTCAGCTCGATGCCGTCGGAGACGATCCGCTGTTCGTCGACCTGGCCGGCGGCCCGCCCGCCTGCGTCGGTGATGGTCAGCCCACCGCGGTCGACCGGGCGGCCACCGCCTCGGCGCAGGAGCAGGGCGAATACCCGCGGTTGCGGGCCTCGTCGAGCGTGTCGGGTCCGAAGGCGGCGTACTGTTCGGACGCCATCAGCTCGTCGATGACCTCGGAGTCGCAGTTGTCCAGGTCGTGGACGATCTGGGTCCGCTTGTCTCCCAACCAGCGGTGGTCCTCGAACCGTGTGGGTCGTGCCATGGGTGCCGATCCTAGTGGTGGCGGCGCGGGCCGGCCCGAACCGTTCAGTCGGCCCCGGTGCCGTCGCCGCGCCGGGGTGGTGTGGAGGGCCCGGTAGCGCCCGCGACGGGCGCGTCGCCGTCCTGGACCCGGGGGCCGATCGCGCCGATCTCCTCGAGAAACGCGGTGCGCGCACCGATCACCGCGGTGACGTCCCGCTCGTCGATGAGGCGTTTGCGTTCGCCGTCGCGGCGCGCCAGGACCTTGGCGATGGCATCCTCGTCGTCGAGCACCTCGACCCCGGCTTCGCCCCGGTCGTCCACGGTGGTCACCAGGTGCCCGGAGTCGATGGTCAGGATCCACAACACGTCGTCGGGGGTGAGCCGCCCCGCGGTGCGGTCGTCGAGCACGGCCGAGACGTACTCGACGGCCTCGTCGAGTTCGAACACGACCGGACGGGCGACCTGGGAGGCGGCGAAGGTCTCGCGCCCCACCGTGATCAGACCGATGGCGACGACGGCCAGCACCGTCACGACGTAGATGGCGATCGCCAGCATGTCCGCAAGCCTACGGCGGGGCCGCGGCGTCGAGCCTCCCCGACGCCGCGGGAACGGCGGGTCCGGGCGGTCGGGCCGACGGGGGCGCCGGGGTGGCTACAGCCCGATGCGCTGGGCCAGCAGCTCGCGGTGGTAGGAGGGGTCGCCGAAGAGCAGCTCGGAGGACTTGGCCCGCTTGAAGTACAGGTGCGCGGGGTGCTCCCAGGTGAAGCCGATTCCTCCGTGGATCTGGATGTTCTCGGCCGCGCAGTGGAAGTACGCCTCCGAGCAGTAGGCCTTGGCGAGCGAGGCGACCGAGGGCAGCTCGTCGTTCAGCTCGGCCGCACACCACCCGGCGTAATACGCGGCCGACTTGGCGGACTCGACCTCCAAGAGCATGTCGGCACACTTGTGCTTGATCGCCTGGAACGAACCGATGGGTCGGCCGAATTGGATACGTTCCTTGGCGTATTCGACTGACATGTCCAGGGTCTTCTGCGCCCCGCCGACCTGTTCGGCGGCGAGGGCGACCGCGGCCAGGTCCAGCACCCGCTCGATCACGTCCCAGCCTGCGCCGTCGGTGCCGATCAGGGTCGCCGGCGCGCCGGCGAAGGTGATCTTCGCCTGCTTACGGGTCTGGTCCATGGTGGACAACGCCGTGCGCTCCACACCGGAGGCGTCGCCTTCCACGGCGAACAACGACACGCCCGCATCGGTCCGAGCCGCCACGATCAGCAGGTCGGCGGTGTGACCGTCGATCACATAGGACTTCTCGCCGTCGATGGTCCAGACGTCGCCTGACTTCTTCGCCGTCGCGGTCACGCCTTCGGCGTCCCAGCGGCCGTTCGCTTCGGTGAGCGCCAGCGCGGCACGGGTCTCCCCCGATGCGATCCCGGGCAAATAGGTGGTCTTCGCCGTCTCGTCGTCGGAGTGCAGCAGCGTCTGCGCGGCGAGCACGACCGAGGAGAAGTACGGCGCGCACAGAAGCGACCGTCCCATCTCCTCGAGTACGACGATCAGCTCGACGAACCCGAAGCCCGAGCCGCCGTATTCCTCGGGGATCACCAACCCCTGCAGCCCGAGCTGTTCGGCCATCTGGGTCCACACCGCCGGGTCGAACCCGTCGGTGGTGTCCATCTGCTCGCGCACGGCGGCTTCGTCGGACTTGTCGTCGAGGAACTGGCGGACGATGCGTCGCAGCTCTTCCTGTTCCTCGTTGAATGCGAAGTTCACGTGGGAATCCCCCTGGGGTCCATGGACGGTCGATCGGCAGCCACGGCGCGTCGGCGTCGGGCGTCCGCAGCGATTCTGTCAGGGGCCGGTTGTCCGGAACCATTCGAGATGTGTCCACCGGTGCGACAGGACCCCTCGACGGGCCTAGCATGCCCGGTCATGGACCGGCTCGGCATCCGCGCGCTCCGTAACGACACGGCGGACGCAGTGCGGCGGGCCGGCGGTGGCGAGCGCATCGTCATCACCGTGGACGGCCGGCCCGTCGCGCAACTTGGCCCGCTCGAACCGGCCGGTGCACAGGACCGCACGCTGGACGATCTCATCGCCCAAGGGGCGGTGATCGCTCCACGCGATGACGATCGCCCGCCGCCGGACGAGGTGGTGGATCTGTGGGCAGGCAGTCGAATCGACCGGGCAGCGGCTGAACTCCGCGGCGAACCGGGAAGGCGGTGGCCGAGGTGACAACGGCGCTCGGCCCCTGCGAGCCGGTCACGTCGGACCAGCTTCGGGGCCCGAGACGGCGGAGCCAGCGGTGTCGACCGCGTGCACGAAACCGACGGGGCCGACAAGGCCGCCAGAGCCGATGGGCCGACGGATCCCCAAGGACCGATGGTGACCATCGCCGTTGACACCACCGCGCTGGTCGCCCGCTACGTCCACGGCCCCGGTCACGCCGCGGTGCTCGAGGCCATGGCCGCCGACCGTGACTGGTGCGCCAGCGCCCTCGCACTCACCGAGGCCACGGTGTTGATCGAGCGCCTCGCCGAACCGGCACAGGTTGTGGGGTTGCGCGGCACGCTGCTGGCCGACTGGGCGCATTTCGCGGTAGTGCCGGTTGACCAGGCCTGCCTGGAACGCGCCGCGCAATTGGGCCGGGCCCACCCGTTGCGGACGGTCGACGCCCTGCACCTGGCCGCGGCCGACCGTCTCCCGCGACCGGTCCGCTACGCGACCCTGGATCCGCATCAGATCCCGGTCGCCGAGTCGCTCGGGTTCGCGGTCGTCTCCCCCACTTCCTGAGCCACCACGCAACTTCGGGAGATAATGCACCTCTAGCGCGCAACACCTCCCGAAGTTCACATGGGGGGGGTCTCATGGTGCGGGCGCAGGGATCGGAAAGCCAATGGGGCGGGCATCGGAAAGCCAATGGGCGGGCATCGGAACGGCAGTGGGGCAGGGCGCTCAGGTGGGCGAACCGACCAGCAGGTCACCTGCGAGTTTCATCTGGCTGTCGAACAGGTCGTCGGCCGCCACACCCTCGCTGACGACCCCGTGGAGGTGACCGAACAGCTCCCAGCTCACCCAGCCGAACAGGCCGAGCCACGCCTGGAATCCCCGCAGCAGCACACTGTCGGGAACCTCCAGTTCGGTCGACGCTCGTAGCACACCGAATTCCGCCTTCACCGCCGGGGGGAGCTTCGCCGGAGAGCCGGGCGCGATGCGCCCGGCCGAGACTCCGTCCGCGACGATCCGGAGCAACACGAGGGGGCCGCG
>CAYVAS010000102.1:0-6771 GCA_964449375.1 uncultured Iamiaceae bacterium
GTGCTGGGCGCCGACCAGGAGAACCCCTACGACATCGCCGCGATCAACGGCGCCTCCGCGGCGTTGATGCTGTCGGGACTGCCCTTCGAGGGTCCCATCGGCGCGGTGCGGATCGCCTTCGACGCGGACGGCTCCTGGATCCCGCATCCGACCTTCGCCGACGAAGCCGAATGCACCTTCCAGCTCGTGGTCGCCGGTCGGGAGATCGACGGTGACATCGCCATCATGATGGTCGAGGCCGGTGGCACCGAGAACGCCTGGGAGATCTATGAAGCCGGCGCTCCCAAGGTGACCGAAGAGGTCATCGCCGGTGGCCTGGAGGTCGCCAAGACCTGGATCCGCGAAGCCATCGAGCTGCAGCGGGAACTCGTCGAGGCCGCCGGGGTGCGAGAGCCCCTCGCCTGGGAAACCCAGATCGACACCACCGACGAGGTCACCGCGGCGGTCGCCGAGTTCGCCGAGACCCGCCTCGCCGAGGTCAACGACAACCCGGATCGCACCGCCCGTGACGCCGAGAACGCCGCGCTCAAGGCCGAGATCGTCGCCGAGCTGGCCGGAGACGGCAAGCCCTTCGCCGGGTCCGAGCGCCAGGTCAAGAACGCGATCAAGGCGCTGACCAAGCAGGTCATCCGCCGGCGCATTGTCGCCGAGGGCCGCCGCATGGACGGCCGGGGACTGACGGACCTGCGGGAGGTGTCCGCCAAGGTCGGGGTGATCCCCACCGCGCACGGTTCGGGCCTGTTCCAGCGGGGCGAGACCCAGGTGCTCAACGTGCTGACCCTGGGCATGCCCAAGATGGACCAGCTCCTGGACACCATCGACCCCGAAACCCACAAGCGCTACATGCACCACTACAACATGCCGCCCTACGCCAACGGCGAGACCGGGCGCATGGGTGGCACCAAGCGGCGCGAGGTCGGTCACGGTCACCTCGCCGAGATGGCCCTGCTCCCCGTGGTGCCTTCCAAGGAGGACTGGCCCTACGCGCTGCGGCTGGTCTCCGAGGTGCTGTCGTCGAACGGTTCGACCTCGATGGCGTCGGTGTGCGCGTCGTCGCTGTCGCTGATGGACGGTGGGGTGCCGATCAAGGCGCCGGTCGCCGGGATCGCGATGGGGCTGATCCACGAAGACGACCAGTACCTGACCCTGACCGACATCCAGGGCGCCGAGGATGCCTTCGGCGACATGGACTTCAAGGTCGCCGGCACGCCCGAGTTCGTCACCGCGTTGCAGCTCGACACCAAGATCGACGGCCTTCCCGCTGACGTGCTGGCCGCGGCGCTGTCCCAGGCCCGGGATGCCCGGATGCAGATCCTGGACGCCATGGCCGAGGCGATCGCCGAGCCCCGCGACGAGGTCGGCGAGAGCGCTCCCAAGCTGATCAGCTTCGAGATCCCGATCGACAAGATCGGTGAGGTGATCGGACCCAAGGGCAAGGTCATCAACTCGATCACCGCCGAGACCGGCGCGGACGTGTCCGTGGACGACGACGACATGGTCGGCATCGTCACCATCGGAGCGGTCGACAAGGGTGCGGTGGCCGAGGCCGAGCGTCAGATCCGGCTGATCCTGGACCCGCCCACCGCGGACATCGGTGCCACCTACACCGGACGGGTCGTCAACATCACCAAGTTCGGTGCCTTCGTCAACATCCTCCCGGGACGTGACGGGCTGCTGCACATCTCCAAGATCGGCGGTAAGCGGCGCATCGACAAGGTCGAGGACGAGCTGTCTCTGGGCGACGAGATCGAGGTGCGCGTCGAGGACATCGACCCGCAGGGCAAGGTGTCGTTGGCCCCCGCCGACGCTCCCGCCGACGACGCCGGTTCCTCGGGTGACGACGCGTCGAACCGCCGCCGTTCCGACGGTGAACGCAACGGGCGTGGCCGGAACGGTCGTGACCGCGACGCCGAAGGCCCCGGCGACGACGTCGAGGTGGTCTCCTTCGAGGACGCCTTCGATGAGGAGGCCTCCGAGTCTTTCGGTGATCTGGGTCCCTCCGCCGAGCGGAGTGGCCGTGGTGAGGGTGGTGGCCGTCGCCGCGGCGGCGGTCGTCGCCGGCGCTGATCGGCGCCCGCCGATGTCGGGCGGGTCGGCCTCCCGGTTCCACGGGTACCATGCTGAGCATGCATCCATGCGCGACCGAGGAGTGATCCGATGGGCTTTCTGGACAAGGTGAAGGAGCAGGGCTCGGCCCTGGCGAACAAGGCCCAGGAGGGCATCAGCCAGGGCCAGGCCAAGCTCGATGAGGCCCAGGCGCGCAAGAAGGCGAACGAGCTGCTGGGTCAGCTCGGTGCCTGGCAGTGGGCGATGAGCCAGGAACGCGACGGCGGCCACGGCGCGGTCCAGATCGAACGGATCCGGGCCGAGTTGACCGCGCACGAGGTCGAGCACGGGCCGCTCGCCGCACCCGAACCGCCGGCACCTCCGGCGGGGGCGGACCAGCCCACTTCGGCGTGACCGCACCGGTGCGCGTCGCCGTGTTCGGCGCGGCCGGGCGGATGGGCGCCGAGGTGTGCCGTGCGGTCGCCGCCGCAGACGGCCTCGAGCTTGTCGGCGCGGTCGACCCGGGCAACCCGGGATCGACCGTCGGCGAGGTCGCCGGCCTCGACGGACCCGCCGCATCGGTCGTCGTCCAGCCCGACGCCGACGCACTCGACGCATCGACCATCGACGTGGCCGTGGATTTCACCGTCGCCGCGGCGGCGCGAACCAACACGACCTGGTGCGCGGCGAACGGCGTGCATGCCGTTGTCGGCACGACCGGATTCGACGACGACGATCTGGCGCGTCTGGGTGCTTCGTTCACGTCGTCGGGGTGTCTGTTGGCCGCGAACTTCGCGATCTCCGCGGTACTGATGATGCGCCTCGCCGCCGAGGCGGCCCCGTACTTCGACTCGGTGGAGATCATCGAGTTGCACCACGACAACAAGCGCGACGCGCCCTCGGGCACCGCCATCGCGACCGCCGAGGCCATCTCGGCTGCGTCGAGTGACTGGGCGCCGGACCCGACGGAGGCCGAGGTGCTCCCCGGTGCCCGAGGCGGGTCGGGCCCCGGCGGCATCCCGATCCACGCGGTACGCCTGCGCGGGCTGGTCGCCCACCAAGAGGTGATCCTGGGCGCGACCGGGCAGAGCCTCACGATCCGCCAGGATTCCTATGACCGCACCTCGTTCATGCCCGGCGTGATCGCCGCCGTCCGAGCCATGCCCGGCCGCACGGGACTCACACTCGGGCTCGATCAGCTCCTCTTCACCTGAGGCCTCTTGTCTGCATGACTACGTTCACCAAATCAGACTCTTGACAGGCGCCCCTCCAGGAGAATGGAATTGGTATTCTATGTCGCGTGAAAGGAGCGGCCGAGGTGAGGCGGGGGCTCTGGTGCGCCTTCTGAGAATCGGCATCTGCGTCACACTCCTTGTCGCCGCGGGCTGTGGCCAAGGAAGCGATGTCTTGGACGGCGGGGATGCAGATGACCAGGCTCATCGGCTTCCGGCGGGTTTCGGTGTGCTGGCCGTCGCGGCCAATGACAACTGGATGGTTGGTGTGGGCCCGCCGCCGGATGGCACCGACGGGCCAGAGTCAGTCGTCGTAGTGGATCTCAGCGACGCCACGTCCAAGAAAATATCCAGTCCTGCATTTGATGGATTACCGATCATCATTGTGGATATGAAAGCCGACGGCGAGAACTTCGTAGGTACTGGGTACGCCTGTCCAGATTCGAGTGGAGGCGATGGGTGCCTGGGGCCACAGAAGCTCCTCCACTTGGATCCAAAGGCTGGATCGTGGAAATTGGAAGACATCCCCATCGATGATGGCGACGTACTCGGTCAAATGCTGCCAGTGGGCAATGACTTCCTAGTTCTTGAGTCCAATCGTGGAACGGTGAAAGTCCTTCGGTATGACGCGAGTGGGAAGTGGTCGGAGTTCGCGACACTCGACGCGCCACGGCGCCCAGCTGCGTGCGCAACGAATACTGATCTCTGGCTCTTCGCTCGCGCGTCGGGCCGGGCTGCGGACCCGAGCGCCAATGACGCTTCTTTCACGCTGACACGTATAGGTCTTACAAGCGGTCAGGCCGAAAATATCGACTTGCCGGAACTCGCAGGCTATTTCGGCGGGGTGACGACAGAGTTCGGGTGCGGGCAGCATGATCCGTTCGTCGCCTCGACTCCCGTGGGTCGTGTGCCCCCGGTCGACTCCGACCCTGGCAAGCTGAAGAACGCACTCACGGGCGTAACGGTCTACCAGTGGACGGGCCGTACCTGGCAGCCTCTAGATATCAGGGCCCTTGACGGCCACACCGTGCCAGACAAAATCGTATCCGGTCCCATTCCACTCCTTTTGGCTGCAGAGATGATTGGTGGGACGGAAGGAAACAGGCCGATTACCGTGCTTTTGGATGATGACAGGGAGCAGCAAATTTCGACGAACGGCACGGACTCTTACGTCTGGCGCGGGAACACGGGAGATCTCATCCGGATATTCGATCAAGGATCCCAACGGTATTTCGAAACGGTGAGCATCGGGTCATGATTGCTTTGAGCAGATTCGCAGCTGGCACCGTTCTCATGCTAGCGCTCTTCGCATCGAACCCAACGGGAATCGCACCGAGCTCGGCTCAAACGACACAAGCTGGCTACCTGAATCAGTTGCATGTCGCGAATTGGAATATCTGGGGCGGAAAAGGGCTGGCCTACTCTAGATACAACTCGATCGTCGCTGACTTCAGGAAGCCGAACACGGTTCAATCGAGAATCAAGGCGAGGTTCCCTTACCTTTATGGGTTGGGACTGCAGGAGGTTTGCGAGTCACAGTACAACAGCATCAGGTTTGAATTGGTGCTAGATGGTTATTGGTTGAATGGCGCTATCGGAGGCGGAGGGGGCTACACTGACAAGTTCGTAATGGCATTGAGTCCGTTTTGGCTTGGATCTCCCGATCTGCATGATGATTGTGGTGATTGGTTCGGAACGGCAGTCTATATCCGCGGTGCTTCGAATGGTGCCGGGGACCGATTTGCAAATCAGGACCCGTTGCGCGCCGGTAAGTCTGGCTGGGTCTGCCTGTGGAGCTTGGCGGTCGTGTGCTCGGCGCACTTGGCCGTATCGAATTACCATAACGCGCAGGCGACCGAATTGAAGAACGTGGGAAACTTTCTCATAGGCGTGACGGGGTTTCGGACGTTTATTTCTGCCGACTTCAATGTGCAACCAGGCTTGGTGAGCCTTGATTGGTCCGCTGATGGTTGGCGAGATGCGGATCAGCCGATAGGTGGTATAACGCAGGCCACTACGCACAGCGGCCTAATCAGCGACTACATTTGGTCCAAAAAGCCGAATAATTGGTACCCGGATGCCTGGGTTCCACATTCTAGTAGTTTACTTTCCGACCACTATTGGAAGCAAGGCTATTTCTGAAGTTGAGGTGGTCTTGGGTGCGATAGGCCCGGGCCTCACGTTCAGTCTCGATCAGGTGATCTTCAGCTGAGCCGCATGACGAGACGGAGTGCCCGTTCGAGTTTGGACATGGCACCCACCGGCGCTACGCCGAGGCACGTTGGCAACCGAAGGGTCGACGCTGCTATCACACTTCGCCCGTCGCTGCGCTCACGGCATCGAGCCCGCACATCGAATCGTCCAGATCGATGTACGAGGGGAGCCCGCGGGCACCCTTGTGATCGGACCGACGATCACGAGACCGGACGATCCTTCGTTCATCAGGTCGTCCGAGCTGCTGAGCGCCGGGCCGACACCCGCCTGTTCCCGACCGATCGGCTCGCCGAAGTAGACGAACCAGACCTCGCCCCGCGGTGGATTCATCCATCGTCTTGCAGCGTGTGTTCGCTTCGAGCGTATGCTCCGCTTCTGTGCCGGATCATGCATCCGAATCGGAGCGGAGGGCCTCGTATCCAGACTAGAACGCATCGAAGTATCGTTGCCGTTCCAATGCGTCTAGGGCATCGTCCGCCACCGAGGTCATCGCCTGGTCGGCCGACGCCGCCAGCGCGGCGAGCCGCTCACGAGTTTCGAGACTGACCCGGATGGTGGTACTCACGGGTACAGGTCTTCCTCGCTGTCGGCGACGGTGACTACGAAGTGACGACGCGGGTCGGGGGCGCGGCGTTCGCGGGAGTAGCTAGCATGCGGAGCACCACCATCGTCTGCCGGGGAAGCCTTCATGGAGGAGGTGCTCGGCACGACCGGCCAGAGCCTCACGATCCGCCAGGATTCCTATGACCGGCCGTCGTTCATGCCCGGGGTGATCGCCGCGGTGCGCGCGATGCCCGGCCGCACCGGCCTCACCATCGACCTCGACCAGGTGCTCTTCGCCTGAGCGGCTCGTGGCGATGAGCCGGGCGCCCTACAGCCGCATGAGGAGCCGGAGGCCGATCGGTTCGCCGAAGTCGACCAGCCAGATCTCACCCCGACGCGGTGTCACGCATCGTCCGCGAGCGAGTTCGCTTCGAGGGTGCGCTCCTGTTCGATTCGCGACCATTCGTCCTGATCGGCTCGGAGGCTCTCGTACCGGGCGTTGAAGGCATTGAAGAACCGTTGCCGTTCGAGCGCTGCTACGGCATCGTCGACGACCGACGTCATCGTCTGGTCCGACTCCGAGGCCAGCGCGGCCAAGCGCTTACGCGTCGCGTGGCTGACCCGGATCGTGGTGCTCACATTCAGCAGTCTACGTTTACGCGCGGCGTTGAGTGAATGATGCGGGGTCTTCGGAGTTGGGCGGGGCGCGGTGAGTAGCTGAGGGGTCCGCGGGCGC
>CAYVAS010000103.1:0-6661 GCA_964449375.1 uncultured Iamiaceae bacterium
TCCCCTCGTCCACCTGCTCGAGTCTCGCGTGTGGCCGGCGATCTGGTCTAGCCACACCGTTTCACTGGAGCGATCCAGGCTCGGGCAGCGCCCCGGCGGGATAGCCCCGTCGGAAGTGATCGGACCACGGATACACCTGATCGAGCTTCCCGTGGCGGCAGCGCACGTCCGCGACCGGTCCGACCTCCCGCGCCGGGGATCCCATCACGACCGTGCCCGCCGGCACGTCCCGGGTGACCAGGCTCATGGCACCGACCAGCGACCGTTCACCGATCGAAACACCGGGCATCACCACACTCCGCGCCGCCACGACGGCGAAGTCGCCGATGTCGGGTCCGTCGATGCAGGTGTCGGACGGAGGATGCGGGTCGTTCGTGAGGAGCACGTGCGGAAACAGCCACACGAACTTCCCGATCTTCGACCCACTGGGAACGAACACGTTGCTGTGCAGGCGCGTGTGATCGCCGATCGTGAGGTCACCCTGGAGATCGGACATGGTCCCCACGCGTACCCCGGTACCGATGGTCGACTCTTCCCGGATCGTGACACGGTGACCGCACTCGAAGTCGTTGCCGATCGTCGCTCCGCGGTAGATGACCGAGTGGCTCCGAATGACCGAATTCGCACCGACGACGCAGGGCCCAGCGTTGGTCTCCCCGTCGCGGTAGAAGTCGGCCGTTGGCTCACCCAGCACGCAGTGGGGTCCGACCACCGTACCGCTCCCGATCTCGACATCGTCGTGCACCAGGGCAAACGCGCCGATCGACACTCCGACGCCCACTGATGCCGACGAGCTGACCACGGCACTCGGGTGGACCTGGCCGATTTCGAAGGTCTCCATGCGACCTAGACAATATCTCGCGTGGAACCACCACTCCCGAGGTTCAGGCAAATCGCGCCCTCAGCAGTTCATCGCGCCCGGATCTTGTCCGTAGGCGCCGCCCTGCTAGGTTCCGTCGAGTGACTTCTCACGCGTCCAGGGATTTCGTTGGGCACGATTGAGCAGCTCAGATCGGCGGTGGCACGGGCCCGACTCGCGCGCGTGCTTCACAGCATCGCCCGGCGGGCGGCTGCCCCGATCACTACGAGGCTCGAGGTCATCGAAGCGAATCAGTTCCGAATCGCGCGCGAGGTGCTGCGAACGCGCAACTTGCGTGCGCACGACGCTGGCCAACCGATTCGAATCCTCTTTCTTTGTCACATGGGAAGTCTTTGGGGCAAAGTGAGTCCCCTGTTCCGTGAGCTTCAAGGCGATCCGCGTTTCGATGTCGACGTAATTGCGCTTCCCTTTCGTCACTCAAGTTCCGGAAATGACGATTACCACGATGACGGGGTCGTCGACTTCCTCCGCCGTGAAGAGGGTATTGAGCCGATCGTTGCTTATGATGCGTCAGCAGACCGTTGGCTCGACCTCCAGTTACTCCGCCCCGACTACATCTTCTATTCAACGCCGTACGACCGTCAGTACCCTCAGCAGTACCGGTCCACCATCACGAAGTACTTTGCCCATCTTTGCTACGTCCCGTACTACGGTGTCCTCATCTACAAGGGTGAGGTCGAGGCGATCACGCATCCACCGGAGTTCTTCTCCAATCTCGACATTGCGTTCGTTGCAACCGAACAGGAGCGTCATGAGATGCTCCTGGCTTCCGGGCCGAACGGTCTTCTCAACGTCGAACGTACCGGTGCGCCAATGCTCGCTTCGCTTCTCGACAAGAGGGTGAAAACCACTGAGGTATGGAGTTTTCCGGAAGATTCCACAAGGACGCGCATCCTGTGGACACCGCGCTGGCGGCTTCAAGAAGGTACCAGCCACTTCCTCGAATACTGCGACCATCTGCTCGACTTCGTCGAGGGGCGTGACGACATCGACTTCGTGTTCCGCCCTCATCCTCTGATGTTGGACAACCTCGTCACCGCGGGCTACTTCACCCGATCCGAACTTCGGGAACTCGTCCGCCGATTCGAGCGGACCGCGAATGCGCGGATCGACCGGTTGGATTCATACGTCAATACGTTTCTGACCAGCGATGTTCTTGTCACCGATATCTCTTCGATGCTGGTGGAGTATTTCGTGACCGGTAAGCCAATCATCTATACCCATCGCACGAACACTTTCAATGATCTCGGCAACAGGCTTGCCCGCGGCTGCTACTGGGTTCGGAATGAGGCCGAGCTCGACGAGGCCGTAGAAAGCATTGTCGGCGGTCGGGATCGGCTCGCCCCGATCAGGCAGGAACTCAACGAGAGTATCCTCGGTAGCGGGCCGAATTCAGCCGCAGAGAAGATCAAAGCCGTGATACTCACACACCGAGAGCGGGGCTATGTCCATGGCGACGACAACCAAGCACCTTACGGGCCCTTGAGTTCTCGTCGAAACTACGAATCGGAATCCACATGACCGAGGCTATCAAGGACCGTTCCTATTGGGAGGACTATTACCGGCGCTTTCCGGCTCCATTCGCACCCACACCATTCGCTGTCTATGTCAGCGAAAGGTATCTCGACGACTCCTGCTCGCTGGTCGACCTGGGATGCGGAAACGGCCGCGACGCGGTCCATCTCGCTGAAATCTGCGGATCCGTTGTGGCTGTCGATCAATGCGCAGCCGAACTCGAGTACCTTGAAGAACACTTTGGGGGGCCGACACTCTCGTTCATCTGCGGCGACATTACGAACCTGACAGGCCAGGCAGACCTGGGCGACCAGCAGTTCACCGCTGTTTACAGCCGCTTCTCGCTCCATGCCGTGTCAGGTGCCGGACAGCGTCGCATGATCTCGTGGTCCCGGACCGCGCTCGTTCGCGGTGGTCTCCTTTTCCTTGAATTCCGCGGTACGAAGAACGAATTGATGGGCGTGGGCGAGCCGATCGGTGACGACGGCTGTACGTTCCGCAACGACGGGCATACGCGACGATTCGTCGACGTCGATGCACTGGCAGCCGAGGTGGCGCATGAAGGCTTCGAGATACTCGAGCTCGATGAGCGTGCCGGATTTTCGCCGACGGCCACAACGGACGAAACGTTCGCCCGCCTGATCGCGCGGGGCACTTGAGACCACCTCATGTAGCAAGGATGCGAGCATCGATGATATGACCTACCCATGGTCGGTCCGCGCACTGAGCCGTGTTCCGTTCAGCCGTTCATTTGCGCGGGTTCTTCGAGCAGACTCAGTGATCCGAGCTTCACGAGGTGGGCGAATGTCTCGTTGGCGTCGCGCACCTCCTCGAAGGTGCCGACCGACTCGATCTGGCCATCTGCCATGAAGATCAGCTGATCACATCGGCGGACGGTCGACAGCCGGTGCGCCACGACGATCATCGTCAATTCACCGTGCAACGCGTCGATCGTGTCGGTGATCCGTCGTTCGGTCTCGTTGTCGAGCGCCGATGTCGCCTCATCGAGCACGAGCAGTCTGGGGCGAACGTACAACGCCCGGGCGATGCCGATGCGTTGGCGCTGACCGCCCGACAGGCGGACGCCGCGCTCACCGATGACGGTTTCGAGGCCTTCGGGCAGCTCCGCGATCAGATCGTCGAGCTGTGCCCGGGTGACCGCCTCGGCGAGGCGGTCGGCTTCGAAAGCGTCGTTTGCTTCACCGAAGGTGATGTTGGCGGCGATGGTGTCGTCGAGCAGGTAGACCTCCTGAGGCACCAGTCCGATCGACCGCTGCCACGCGGCGAGGTTCTCGCCGATGTCGGTGCCGTCGGCGAGGATCTCCCCGGCGGTCGGTTCGTAGAGTCCCAGAACCAGGTCGACGAGCGTCGTCTTACCGGCGCCACTCGCGCCGACCACCGCGAGCGACCGACCCGCCGGCAACTCGAAGCTGACGCCGCACAGCGCCGCCCGGTCGGCTTCGGGGTACTGGAACTCGAGGTCGCGCACGGTGAGGGCCCGATCGAGCGTCGCCGGCGGATCGACCTCGGCGTCGGGGCGGACGGCCGGGAGCGCATCGAAGTCGGCCATGACCAGCTCCACCCCGTTCCGGCCCACCCGCAGACCGTTGATCGAGCCCATGATTCTCGTGAGGCTCGGCAACATTCGAAAGCCCGCGACCACGAACAACGCGAGTGTCGCCGTTGCCTGCGTCGTGTTGACCTGGGCGAAGATCACGGCGCACATGACCGCGATGCCCAGGATGAACACCATTTCGATCACATAGCGGGGCGCTTCGCCCAGGAACGACGCCATCTGTTGGGCCTTCGCCGTGCGATGGCGCGCGTCGGCGTACGACTCGATGAAGTACGGCTGGGTGCCGCGCACCTTCACCTCTTTGATACCGGCCAGACCCTGCAGCGATGCCTTGAGCTGTGTGCGTTGCGATTCCTGCAACTCGACTCCGGCCTGGTGGGCACGGTCTTTGGCGGAGCGCATGAACACGACGGCCGTGACACCGAAGTACACCAGCGCGGCGAGGGCGGGGAGGGGACGCATCACCAGCAGCACCGCGGCGATGGCCGACACCGTCAGCACCTCGGTGATCAGGACCATTCCCGCGTTCAGCACGTTCACATACGCGATCGCCACCGAGTTGTTCAACGTACGCAGCGACTCGGCCGAGTTGCGTCGCAGGTGAAACGCATACGGGCTGTACATGTAGCGCCGGAAGAGTACGTCGGCCTGCTCGGCGGCATGGGTGTTGATGAAGCCCATGATCCACCAGCGGAAGAACAACGTGAACAGCCCTTTGAACAGGAACATCACGAAGATGATCGCGGCGAGGATGATCGCCAGCGCCCCCTGCGACGGATCACCGAAGAAGTCGGCGATGCGCTGGAGCAGGCCGCTGCGGTTGTCCGGGTCGGTCAAGAGCTGGGTGAGCGGCACGATCATGCCCACGCCGATCACCTCGAGCGCGGCGACGAGCAGCGATCCCAGCATCGCGAGTTTCAGACGCCGGCGCGTGGCCGAATTGAGCGTGACCCAGAGCCGCGTGATCATCTCGCGCATCGAGAAACCTCAGAAATCACAGCGGCCCGAATCCTCATCACGTCCAGCGTCCTCCCCCGACCTGAAGCGGCCGAGTCTACCGACGACGGGCCGAGGGACACAGTCCGAAGCTCTGCTGGCTCCCGATGTTCGGTGCTGAACGGCGACTGCGCTCGTTCGGGCTCCCACGTGGCCGTTCCGCGCCGACCCGGCGGCACGTGCGGTCGCGGTGGGGTCAGAGCCGTCCCCGCACCCGCCCGGTCAGGGCGCGGAGCGACGCTGCGCCGGGCCGCCCCTCGAAGACACCCACGGTGGCGTCGGCGCGGTCCAGCCACGACTCCATCGCCCCGGTCGCCTCGTCGATTCCTCCTGCTCGGATCACCAGCCCGCGGGCACGATCCAGGGCCTCGCCTTCGATCGGGCCGCCGAGCAGCGACGCCAGCTCGGCACCCTCGGGGCGGGCGAGCACCCGGAGCACCGGCAGGGTGTACACCCCTTCGACCAGGTCGTTGCCCACTGGTTTGCCCAGCTCGTCCTCGGTGGCGGTCAGGTCCAGGATGTCGTCCAGGATCTGGAAGGCCATGCCGTAGCACCAGCCGAACTCACCCAGGGTGTCCACCGCCTCTCGGGACTGGTCGCTGGTGAGGGCACCGATACGGGCCGCGGTCGAAAACAGCGATGCGGTCTTGCCGCCGATCGAGTCCAGGTACTCCTCCTCGGAGCGCTCCACGTCGAACGCGGTGCGCAGCTCGCCGACCTCGCCCTCACACAACCGGGCGATCGTCGCCGCCAACAGGCCGGCGATCTCGGTCGACAGCGACGCCGCGATCTCCGAGGCCCGGGCCAACAGGAAGTCCCCGGCCAGGATCGCCCGCAGATTGCCCCACCGGGCGTTCACGCTGTCGGACTGGCGGCGGATCTCGGCCTCGTCGATCACGTCGTCGTGGTACAGCGAACCCAGGTGCACCAGCTCCACCGCCACCCCGCCCTGGATGACCGGTTCGGGCAGGGGCGTTTCGAGCCCGGCGGCCGAACACGCCGCCGCGGCCAGACCCACCTGGGGCCGGAGACGTTTGCCGCCGGCGACGATCAGGTGCGCCGCCATCTCGTCCAACAGGGGATCGTCGGTCGTCACCGAGGCCCGCAACGCGGCCTCGACCCGCTGCAGGTCGGCGTCGATCCCGCCGGGCCGCACGGAGGTGATGTTGTCGGTCACGGTTGGATGGCTCTTCGTGTCGGAGACGCCGCCACGGAAAGCCCGGGCGGGAACGATGCCCGACGAACTTACCTGTTTCCCGGCGACCCGGCCGAGCCCTGCGCCCCGCCCGTACCGGTTGGACCGGCATCGTGAGGGCAGGTTGTCATGTGCGGGTACACTCTGGGGACGTATCCCTTCTCAGGGAGGATTCTCACCTTGTTCGAACGATTCACAGACCGAGCCCGTCGAGTGGTTGTGCTGGCGCAGGAAGAAGCGCGCCTGCTGAACCACAACTACATCGGTACCGAGCACATCCTGCTCGGCCTCATCCACGAGGGCGAAGGTGTCGCCGCCAAGTCGCTGGAGTCTCTCGGCATCTCGCTGGAGGCCGTGCGCAGCCAGGTCGAGGAGATCATCGGCCACGGGGGCTCCTCGCCCAGCGGACACATCCCCTTCACGCCGCGCGCCAAGAAGGTGCTGGAGCTGTCGCTGCGCGAGGCGCTGCAGCTCGGCCACAACTACATCGGCACCGAGC
>CAYVAS010000104.1:0-6572 GCA_964449375.1 uncultured Iamiaceae bacterium
GCGGCCACCTCGGGGACTTGTGAGGCCGCGAACACGCCGTGCTGGCGTGCCGCGAACGTGGCGACGGTCTGATCCAGGGAACTCACACCGACTCCATGCCCGCCGAGCGCGTGGTGAAGCGCCCCGGGTCTGGTGGAGGCTCCAACCTTTGAGAAGGATGGAGTCATGCCCAAGCAACCTGGGAAGTACCCGGATCAGCTCCGCGATCGTGCGGTGCGGATGGTCCTTGATCATGGCCACGAGTACGGCTCGCAGTGGGAAGCGATCTGTTCGGTGTCCGAGAAGCTCGCCACGCCCGATGGCGGCCCGAAGCCCGAGACGGTCCGCCTGTGGGTCCGCCAGGCCGAACGCGACGCCGGCCGCCGGCCCGGCGCCACGACCGACGAGCTGGCGGAGCTGAAGCGGCTCAAGCGGGAGAACGCCGAGCTGCGACGGGCCAATGACATCTTGAAGGCCGCCGCGCATTTCTTCGGGGCGGAGCTCGACCGCCAGTCGAAGAAGTGATCCGGTTCATCGACGAACACCGGGATCGTCGCTCGGGCACGTTGAAGTGGGGGATCGAGCCGATCGCCAAGGTCCTTGGCGTCGCCCCGTCGACGTATCACGCCGCCAAGAAGCGGCCACCGTCGGCGAGAGCCATGCGTGATGCTGAGCTCAAGCCGGAGATCTTGCGGGTCTGGGAACAGAACCTCGCCGTGTACGGCGCGGACAAGATCTGGGACCAGCTCAACAAGGACGGCATCAGTGTCGCCCGCTGCACCGTCGAGCGGCTGATGGACGATCTCGGCATCGAGGGCTGCCGGCGAGGCCGGATATTCGTCCGCACGACCGAGGGTGATGAGACCCTCGAGCGCCCCGCTGATCTCGTGCAACGAGACTTCCGAGCTCCGGCACCGAACCGGTTGTGGGTTGCCGATCTGACCTACGTGAAGACCCACACCGGCTGGGTGTACGTCGCGTTCATCATCGACGTGTTCTCCCGCATGGTCGTCGGCTGGCAGGCCTCGAAATCACTCCGAGCTGACCTGGCCATCGACGCGCTCGAGATGGCCGTTGCCACCCGCGGTCGCACCGACAGCCTCGATCAGCTGATCCATCACAGCGATCGCGGGGTGCAGTATCTTTGCGTGCGCTACTCCGAGCGGCTCGACGACAACGACATCGTCGCCTCGGTCGGTTCCAAGGGCGACAGCTACGACAACGCGCTCGTCGAGTCGTTCAACGGGCTCTACAAGTGGGAGCTGATCTACCCGAAGGGCCCGTGGTCAGGCCTCGAAGACGTCGAGTTCGCCACGCTCACCTACGTCGACTGGTTCAACAACCGGCGCCTCCACGGCCAGATCGAACCCGGCCCCGGCTACACAACCCCGGCAGCCTTCGAGGCCGCCTACTACTGTCAGAACGTCCCCACCACCCGGTGACGGACTCAAACCACAGAGCCTCTACGAAACCCGGGGCGCTTCAGTACTTCGCCGAGCCGCACTCGCCCTGCCAGAGACCCACCAACGAGAACGGCAACGGACTCATCCGCCGCTACGTCGGCAAAGGCACCAACCTCGCCACCTACACCCCAGACGACCTGCCAGCAATCGAACACCGAATCAACACCATCCCCCGACGCACGCTCGACTGGGACACCACCCACAACCGCTACCATGCCGCTGTCGCGATGACCGATTGAACTCGCCCAGCCACCACGAACACTTACAGGTGGTTCAGCTCCGTCGAGCAGCCACCGTTGCAACTCATCCTCGCGGACGCTTCTTTACCGCGATCGTTACAGCGGTGGCCAATATTGCGAATGCCAATGGAGCACCCACAACGATGGCAAGGCCGCCACCAATATTCGCACCGATTACGCCCGCGGTGATCAACCGATAACAACTCCCTGCCAGTGCGCCTGCGATTGCAGAGAGCAGAATAACACCAGTGGTATTGGGTTGAGCGCGCGTCATCCAAGCAATCGTCGCCACAGCGACGAGCCCCACGATCCCAAGGGAGGTGATCGTCCATCCCGGGATCTGTGGCGGCCGCACAATATACTCGAGGGATCCGGTTCCGCCCTCTGATAACGACCCCAGCATCCAGACGGCGATCAGGGCCGTGGCAAAGAATACGACGGCCGTACTCAAGAACATGGAAGCCGAATAGCTGAGGTTCGTCCCATTGTTGGTAGCCATTGCATTCTGTCTATTCTGGATTCGGCCTGAAGAAGACGACGAAAAGCAATTTCGACTGGCGTAAACGATTGAGGCGGGAGCAATAAGGCTTCGGGTCTACCATTTGCCTGAGCGACATATGCGCAACAGAATCACACCAGGGTCAGGGTAAACAAATCCGGCACGGATACGTCAAGATATAGACCCGAAGAGCAAGCGTCAAGGATACGGGCGAGGCTAGGCGGGCTCCATCGGCGGTTGCACGATCCGGCCATGATGGCCGGTGAGTACACGTAGCAGTCGACCGATGGAGATGACCAGCATGCCAGGGCGCCGCTTGACCTGCGAGGAAGGTGCCCGTACCGAGGCTGGATGTGATCGGGGTGAGTCTGACGAGGAGATCGCTGCTGGGATCGGCCGGCACCGCACCACGATCGCCAGGGAGTTCGACGCTGGTGGTGGCCGAGATCACGACCGGGCTGAGCATGCCCAGCACGGGGCGAGCGAACGGGGTCGCGTCCGCGGTCCAGGGCACTCGCGGCTGATCCGAAACGGGCGGAGTCGGTGCTCACCAAGCTGAAGCTGCGTTGGTCGCCGCACGCGATCGCAGCGTGGCTTCGTGCCCGCAAAGGCCCGACGTGTTGTGGCGAGACGATCTGCCGCCGCCTTCGCGGACGATGACGCGGCGGCTCTGCCCGCGGGCACCTGGAAACTGCTGCCCACCGCACGCCGTCGACATCGCAGACGCGGACGCGTCGAGACGTGCCGACGCAACGTTTTGGGACCAATCGTCAGCCTGTCCGAGACAAAAACCTCGGCAGGAGATGAGTTCCGAGGGGTACGCTTTCCGCCCATGGGCAGAATCGGGCGGTCGATGCAACTGTTCTCCGCGTCGTGGGGAGTCCTCCGGGAGAACAAGAGCCTCATGGTGTTCCCGGTGACCGCGTCCATCGCGGGCGTGGCGGTCGCGGCCCTGTTCGCCGTGCCGATCCTGATGGCGTTCGCAGAGTTCACCACCACGACCGACGCGTGGGGCGTGGAACAGACCAGCGTGTCGATGTCTCCAATGGGCTGGGTGCTCGCCGGTATCGGCTACGTGGTCGCCACGTATGTGGGCACATTCATGAACGCGGCGCTCATCGTGGCCGCCAACGAACGGCTCACCGGCACCGGCCCTGGCACGGTGTCCAGCGGGTTCCAAGGGGCCTCGGCCAAGGCCGGCGCGATCTTCGGGTGGGTCCTGGTGTCGGCGACCGTCGGCCTGTTGCTGCGCCTCCTCGAAGAGCGTCTCGGCCTCGTCGGCAAGCTGGTGATCGGCCTGGTCGGCATCGCCTGGTCACTGCTCACCTTCCTGGTCGTGCCCGTGCTGGTGCTCGAGCACAACTCGACCGGTGGGACGATCGCGCGGTCGACGAAGCTGTTCAAGACCACTTGGGGCGAGAACGTGGTCGGCAACATCGGCTTCGGCATCTTCGGTTTCCTGCTCGCGGCGAGCGCGGTCGGACTGTTCCTCGTGGGGGTTGCCACCGGCACCACCGGCGGAATGCTGGTGATGGGGGCGATCGCGCTCGCGTGGTTGTTCGTGGGTGCCCAGGCGATCACCGCGATGGGCGGGATCTACCGGGTGGCGCTGTACCGCTACGCGGTCGACGGCCAGGCACCGCGGGCGTTCGCGATGTTCGACTTCGATACTGCGTTCCGCCCCAAGAAGTCGTCGGGACTGTTCGCCACGGCCCGGTCTCGCACGGTGTACCGATCGCCCCCGGGGCGGCCGGGCGGGCCACGGCGAGACCCGTGGACCAAGTGGGAGCCACCCCCACCCGAGCAGGTTCCGGGTGAGTTCGGCATCGAGATCCCGGGAGCGGCGGCCCTCCCCGGCCACGAGGCGCCCGGTGCCGTTCCCGCGGGGCCACCCTCCGGTGTGGGTTTCGCACCGCCGGTCACCCCGGCCGGGGTGCCGCCGGTCGGGCCGGGAATGCCACCGACTCCGCTCCAGGGACCGCCGCCGGGTCGGCGCCCCGGGGCCGGTTCGGCCTTCTGAGGAAACCGGGACGGACCGTGCGACGACCGGCCCCGGCGACCGCCCGAGGCGATGCACGGCGCTGGGTGGTGTTGGCCTGGACGGTGCTGGCCGCGACGTTGCTGGTGACCAGCGTGACCAGACCGGTGGCGCGCACCGGTCTGGGGTCCACGCTCTCACTGCACCAGTTGTTCGATCTGGTCCTCAGTGGGAACCTTCCGGTGGCCGTGCCCCGGTGGATCGGGTTGTCGGGCTACCTGCCGGCATTCGCCGGCGCCGTCCTGTTGATCGCCGAGGCGGCGACGGGCCGATTGCGCACCGGATTGCGGATCGTCGGACTCGGCGTGGCGACCGCTTCGGTCACCGCGATCGTGACCCTGGGCCCTTGGGAGGCACCGGGCACGCTGGGTACCGGCGCGTGGCTGGCTCTGGCCGGCGTGCTGAGTGGGTGGGCCGGAGTCGGCGTGGGCGCGGCCGCCCGACTGGCCCACAGAGACGAACCGATGGTCGCCCACGAACCGACGGTCCCGGAGCACCCCGGGAACGGAACCGACGATGCGCGGTCGGCGGCCGCGCCGAACCAAGGAGAACCCCATGTTCTGTCCCCGATGCGGTACTGAGGCCGCCGGGGCGGCCCCGGCGTTGTTCTGCCATCGTTGCGGCACGTCGCTCACCGGTGACGGTCCTGTCGCTGCCGGGCTCGGCGGGTCGACGCCGCCCCTACCGGCCGCTTGGGCTGCGGCCGGTGTGCCGAGCACACCCGCGACCACATGGCCGGACCCGACGGTCTCGGGCGCGGGTCGGTCCTCAGGTTCGGTGGCGGCACCGGGACCGGTACCTGGCGGTGGCGCGGTACCCGGGCCGGGCGCGGGTCGGCCCGAGCGGTCGCGCCTGGGGCGGAGCCTGGGCGGGGTCGGCCTGGTGCTGGTGATGGTGATCGGCGTGTTCATGGTCCAAGGGATCCGGGGCACCTCGGCGGGCGCGTCGAGCCCCGACGACCTGGTCGAGCAGTTGGAAGCCGCCATGACCAACACCGATCCCGCGGCCGCCCTCGCCCTGATCGACCCCGCGGAGATCCCCCAGCTCGGCGCGTTCTACGAGACCGCCGTGGAGCAGGCCGCAGCGGGGGCCGACGTGGATGTGCCCGCGGTGCTCGACGCGCTCACCCTCACCGTCGAGGGCGTCGAGTTCCACGTGGAGTACCTGGACGACGACCACTCCTTCGCCAAGGTCGTGTTCGACGCGGGTCGGGTCTCGTATGCAACCCATCCGGACCGGTTGCCGCCGGAAGTCCGGGAACGATTCGGCGGTGAGGGGGCCTCGGAACCCGAGCGTGGCTCCGGCGAGATGGACCAGTTGCAGGTCACCACCGGCGACGGACGGACGATCGATCCGTTCCTGGTGCTGGTGAAGGACGACGGCCGCTGGTACGTGAGCCTCACGATGACCGCCGGACAGTACGCGGTGGAGTGGGCCGGCCTGCCGGGCGGGAACTTCGAGACCTACCCGGCGCCCGGCGACCCGGCGTCGTCACCCGAGGACGCCGTGCGCACGCTCCTCGATGCGAGCATCGAGGCGGCCAACACCGGTTCCTATGACGGCGCGCCCCTCGACGGGCTGTTCCCCGATGCGCAGACCCGGGCGTCTCGTATCTACGGCGATGCCATCGCCGCGGCGATGGAGCGGTCCGGGAACGGCGTCGTCGACGACGGGTTCGTGTTCGACGGCTTGGAAGCGGAGTGCCAAGGGTGCGGGATCACCTACTCGGACCTGGAGGTCGCCACGCGCACCGACGGGGCGCTGACCTACGCGGTCGTCGAATCGCTGACGATCGAGGCGACGGTGCCCGAGCGTTGCTCCGGCAGCTTCGGCGACGTCCCGGGCCCGGACTGTGGCACCGTGACCGGCACGATCGCCTGGGACGGGTCCTGTGTCACGTTCGACACCGAATCGGCCACCGACTGGTTCGCCGAGGGCCCCGACTCGGCGTGCATGGACGACGAACTGGGTGAATCGGGCCTGAGTCTCGCCGACTTCGGGATCACCGATGTCCACGTGGTGGTGGCCCAGGAGCGGGGCGGCTGGGTGCTCGACCCGGTCGCCACGGTCATGGACTACGGCCGCACCGCCCTGAGCCACCTGAGCGACCCGAAGGTGAAGGCCGTGCTCGACGACTGATGGTCGTGCAGCGCCGGAGCCGCGGCCGGGGTCACCAGCCCCGTTCGATCCATTCGTCCAGATGTGGGCGTTCGGTACCGATCGTGGTGTCCAACCCGTGCCCGGGCAGCACCAGCGTGTCGTCGGCCAACGGGGTGAACAGACGCTCGGTGATCGAGGTGATGATCGTGGGGAAGTCGCCGCCCTCGAGTGAGGTGTTGCCCGGCCCGCCGGGG
>CAYVAS010000105.1:0-6492 GCA_964449375.1 uncultured Iamiaceae bacterium
GAAGCCTGGATGTGGTACCACACCCACATCGGCGGTGCACGTTGCCCGATCGTGGACACCTGGTGGCAGACCGAGACCGGCGCCATCATGATCTCGCCGATCCCTGGGGTGACCACCACCAAGCCCGGCTCCGCGACCTTTCCGCTGCCCGGCATCGAGGTGGAGATCGTGGACGAGGCCGGCGACAAGGTCGAACGCGGTGGCGGGTACCTGACCATCACCGAACCGTGGCCCGCGATGCTGCGGGGCGTGTGGGGCGATCCCGAGCGCTACTTCGACACCTACTGGAGCCGGTACGAGGGTCGCTACTTCGTGGGCGACGGCGCCAAGATCGACGAGGACGGCTACTACTGGGTCATCGGCCGGGTCGACGACGTCATGAACGTGTCGGGCCACCGCATCTCGACCACCGAGGTCGAGTCGGCGCTCGTCGCCGACGAGCGGGTGGCCGAAGCTGCGGTGGTCGGCGCGACCGACGCCACCACCGGCCAGGCGATCGTGGCCTTCGTGACGCCCAAGGGTGACACCGAGTGGACCGAGACCCTGGGCGAGGAGCTGCGCACGCACGTGGCCGACCAGATCGGCAAGATCTCCCGGCCCCGCACGGTCATCTTCACCGACGACCTGCCCAAGACCCGCTCGGGCAAGATCATGCGGCGATTGCTGCGCGACGTCGCCGAGGGCCGCGACCTGGGTGACACGACCACCCTGGCCGACCCGGGCGTGGTCGAGGAGATCCGCCGTCGTGCCGACGAACGGGAAACCCCGGCGGGAAGCTGACCGACCCACCAGACCAGGAGAACCATTGCCCACCGACACCCCGACCTCGAGGTCGCACCACCCACTGGTGACCCGACGGAACTTCATCGCCGGCGCGGTCACCGCCGCCGGGCTGGTGCTGTTGGACCCCTCGGGCCTCGCCGCGGCGCGTGGCCGGGCCGCCGCGCTGCCGCCCGGCGAGCTCTTCCCCCTGGGCGTGGCCTCGGGCGACCCGACCGCGGACGGGGTCGTGCTGTGGACCCGGGTGATGACCCCCGACGGAACGTCGCCGTTGCCCACGACCGACCTTCCCGTGGACTGGCAGGTGGCGACGGACCCGGCCTTCACCGACGTCGTGGCCTCCGGCACGGCCCCGGCCGTCGCCGCGCTCGCCCATTCGGTGCACGTCGAGGTGAGCGGCCTGGCCCCCGACACGATCTACCACTACCGGTTCTCACTCGACGGCCGGACCAGCAGCGCCGGTCGGACCCGGACCTTCCCCGGAGCCGGCACGACCCCGGACCGGGTCCGGTTCGGACTGGCGTCGTGCCAGAACTACGCGGACGGCTATTACAACGCGTGGGCTGCCGCGGTGGCCGACGACCTCGACTTCGTCGTCTTCGTCGGCGACTACATCTACGAGACCAGCGCAAATCGTCCGCCGCGCCCCATCGGCCTCCCCGAATCCAAGGACGTCCCCACCTATCGGGCGCGGTACGAGCTCTACCGTAGCGACCCGGACCTGCGTGCCGCGCACGCCGCCTATCCGTGGATCATCACTATGGACGACCACGAGGTCGCCAACAACGTGCTCGGGGACCACGGCAAGGACGGTTCGGCCCAGACCCCGGCGGAGAAGACCGCGTTCCTGGCGCGTCGGGCCGACGCCTTCCAGGTCTGGTACGAGCACCTGCCGGTCCGGCTCGCCGCCCCGGAGGGTTCGTCGTACCGGATCCACCGGACCGTGGACCACTCGGATCTGCTCCGCTTCCACGTGCTCGACGGACGCCAGTACCGCTCGGTCTACCCGGTGCCCGGCGAGTCGCTGGGAGGCGAGGTCGAGGCCCGTCACGACCCGGATCGCACCATGCTCGGATCGGACCAGGAGCAGTGGCTGGAGGACCGACTGGCCACCACGACCGCCCAGTGGAACGTGCTCGCGCAACAGACCGTGTTCGCGGCCATGCCGATAAGCGTGGGCACGGCCACGGTCTTCAACTACGACCAGTGGGACGGGTACGTCGCGAACCGGCAGCGGATCCTGGGTGCCCTCCTGGACCACTCCGTACCCAACCCGATGGTGCTCTCCGGTGACATCCACCTGGCCGCAGCGGCCGCGGTGCGTCTGGATCCGGCCGATCCCGAGTCCCACGTCGTCGCCCACGAGGTCGTGTGCACCTCGATCTCGAGTCGGTTCGACCCGGATCTGTTGGACATCGTTGAGGAAGCCGCCGGCAAGATTCCCTGGGTTCGTTACGCGAACGCCAGGAAGCGGGGCTACGCACGGATCACGGTCACCCCCGACGACTGGACGACCGAGTTCCGGACCGTCGACGTGACCGTGGCCGGCGCGACCGCGACGACCGACCACACCGACGTGGTCGAGGCCCGGGCCCCGGGGACGCCACCGTCCGGACCGGACGGGCCGCCCGCACCCGGGGAGCGGCCTGCATCCGGTGGTGACGCGCCGAGCGCGACCCCGGTGCGCCGCACCCCCAGCTACACCGGCTGAGGGCCGTCCCGCCGATCGGACCCGTCCGGTGACGGATGCGGTGCGAACCGACCGGCCGAGCGAACCGCTCTAGGCTGCGTCCGTGGACGGCCCGGCGAACTGGTGGTGGCGCGACGGGGTCCGTGACCCGTCCGAGTGTGCGGTTTTCGACCTGGACGGAGTGCTCTCGGACGCGGGCGACCGGCAACATCATCTGCGCGGTCTCCGGCGGGACTGGCACGCCTTCTTCGCCGCCGCCGGATCCGACGCGGTGTTCCCCGATCAGGCCGACCTGCTGGCCCTGCTGGGGCGGACCCTGCAGGTGGTGATCCTCACCGCCCGACCCCTGTGGATCCAGCGCGACACCGTGGACTGGCTGGACCGTCACGGGATCGCGTACGACCTGCTGGTGATGCGCCCGTCACGGGACCGACGGGCCTCGTCCGCCTACAAGAAGTCCGAACTGGACGCGCTCGAGGCGTTCGGGTTCACTCCCCGGATCGGTTTCGAAGACGACCTGCGCAACGTCGTGATGTTCCGGTCCCGCGGGGTGCCCTGTGTGTACATCCACTCGGGTTACTACGCCTGAGCCAGCCGGGAATCGATGCCGATTCGGTCGACGACGCCGTAGAATCGAAGGTGAACCGAGCGGCTCGACGAGCCGTCAGGAGGAGAGGAACATGCAGAACAACCTCAAGACCTTCGTGCTACTGGCCGTCCTGGGTGGGCTGATGATCGGCATCGGCGGCCTCTGGGGCTCCGGTGGGGCCCTGATCGGGCTGGCGATCGGCATCGTGTTCGTCGGCGGTTCCTACTGGTTCAGCGACAAGCTGGCCATCAAGGCCGCCCGCGCTCAGCCGGTGACCGAGGCCGAGATGCCCGAGTACTACGCGATCGTGCGCGATCTGTCGGCTCGGGCCGACATGCCCATGCCCCGGCTGTACGTGAGCCCCGAAGCCCAGCCGAACGCGTTCGCCACGGGCCGCAACCCCGACAACGCCGCGGTGGCGGTGACCCAGGGGATCCTCCAGGTGCTGACCTGGGAGGAGCTGCGCGGCGTGCTCGCCCACGAGATCTCCCACGTGAAGAACCGTGACATCCTCATCGGTTCGGTCGCCGCCGCGGTGGCGATGGGCATCACCTTCCTCGCCCGCATGGCGATGTGGGGTGGCATGTTCTTCGGTGGGCGCGACAACAACGGCGGGATCATCGGCGTGCTCGCCATGGCGATCCTCGCGCCGATCGCGGCGATGCTGCTGCAGATGGCGCTGTCCCGCAGCCGGGAGTACGAGGCCGACCACTCCGGAGCGGAACTGCTGGGAACCGGAGAGCCCCTCGCGCGGGCACTCGCCAAGATCGAGGCCTACGCCAAGCAGGTTCCCATGGACGTGGACCCGGCCCAGGCGACCGCCTACATCATCAACCCCTTCACCGGGCGTCGGGTGCAGTTCGCCAACCTGTTCATGTCGCACCCTCCCACCGAGGAGCGCATCGCGCGTCTGGAGCGCCAGACCGGTTCGATGTACGGCGGCCCGATCAAGGGCGGCCCGATCAGCTGACCGGCCGTCTGGCCGTCGACAGGGTTCTCGGCGGCGCGGACCTGGAGTTCGAAATCAGTCGCGGAAGTTCTCGAACTGCAGGGGGATGCCGTAGTCGCCCTCGCGGAGCTGCGTGATGACCTCCTGGAGCGC
Organism: uncultured Iamiaceae bacterium; assembly: GCA_964449375.1. Classification (GTDB taxonomy): domain Bacteria; phylum Actinomycetota; class Acidimicrobiia; order Acidimicrobiales; family Iamiaceae; genus JAFDWI01. The sequence continues at coordinate 4,162 of CAYVAS010000105.1, forward strand.
ATCGCGCTTCTTGCCCGTCACCCGGAGCTGGTCGCCCTGGGTGGAGGACTGGATCCCCTTGATGCCCATCGCCTTGATGGCCTTGTTCAACTCGCGGGCCTTGTCCGAGGAGATCCCCACGGCAAGGGTCACGACCTGCCGGGCGGTGCCGCCGCTGGCCTCCTCGACCTTGCCGTAGTCGACCGCCTTGAGCGACACCTTGCGCCGCACGAGCTTCTCCTCGAGCACCTGACGCAGCGCGGCCAGTCGGTCCTCGGACACCGCCCGGAGCGTGATCGTGTGGTCGTCGAGTTCGATCGACGCGTTGGCGTTCTTGAAGTCGAAGCGGTTCGCGACCTCACGGCTGGCCTGGTCCACGGCGTTGCGGACCTCCTGGAGATCGACCTGGGAGACGACATCGAAGCTGGGCATGGCCTTCCAGGGTAACGGCCCTGCGGCGACGAATCGCTACACTGACTCCACTGAACGAGGATCGGTGCCCGAGCGGCCAAAGGGAACTGGCTGTAAACCAGTCGCGTCATGCTACGGAGGTTCGAATCCTCCCCGGTCCACCAACCCGCCCGCCTTCCGAGGCGGGCGTGATGCTTTTTCAGCGGCGACGGTCCTCGAGTTCCTGATCCGCCGACTCGGACGACCGCGGCGCCGGCCGCGCCGGGGGCGTCCGGTTGCCGGAGGGCTCCCGACGGGTACCATCACCGGGCCCGACCAGGCTCAGATCACCGGTGAGCTGTTCGAGCCGCGCCCAGGAGACGATGTCGTCGGAGTTCGTCAGCAGGATGACCTGGGGAGATCCGGCCTGGGACAGCAGCGTCTCGAGCAGCGCGGGGCGCACCGCGGGATCGAACGCGCCGAAGGGTTCGTCCAGCAGCAACGGGAACGACTCGCCTCCGGCACCCAGGTGGCGGCTCTTGGCCATGCGGGTGATGAGGGTCTCGATCAGCTCTGGAGCCTCGTCGCGTGCGTGGCGGGGGACCAGCGACTGGTCACCGCCGAAGGACGAACGCCGGTTGGCGCCCAGGCCGGCGGCGGCCTCGATGGCCGGTCGGTGCTCCAGGGCCCAGTCCACCGTCACGTCCCCAGCGGTCAGTTCCCACCGCCGCAGCGCGTCGTCGAGGTCGGCCTTGACCGCGGCCCGACGGCGACGGTGCTGCTCCGAGGAGATGTAGCCGTCGATGCGGTCGAGCTGGTAGCCGAGGTACGACTCGGATCCGGACTGGGTCAGCGCCTCCTCGAGTTGCTTGGCGTAGTAGTTGACGCGGGCGCGGAACACGAAGGTCACCACGGTGGCCAGGGCTGCGATTCCCAGGGGAATCAGGGCCGAGGTGATGCTGGTCGAGGCGACCAGCGCGGCGACGATCAGGCTGACCGTTCCCACCACCAGGGCGAGCATGCGGGTCTGGTCGGCCTGCTCGATCGCGGCGTCGTGCGCGTGGTAGTTGTGCTCGATCCGTTCGGTCAGGTCCTCGTCCTCGACCTCGGTGACCTCTTCGAGCTCGTCCAGGGCCTTGACGGCGATCTGGACCCGCTGGGCGTCGGACCACAACTGGTTCTGGTCGATCCGCCCCAGTCGGGCGATGAGGTCCTGGCTCTGGGTGGTCGCCACCAGATCGTTGGGGCCGATGCGCGACCACCGACGGGCCACGCCGGCGTCCATACCGAAGGCTCCCAGCAGGTCGACGCCTCCGTCGGAACTGGTGAACTCCGCGGTCACGTCCGATCCCGACGCGGTGTCGATCACCCGGTGCGGCGCATCGCCGGGCCGAAACACCACCAGCGAGCGCCCCGAGTCGGTGACCACCTCGAGGTGGGTGCCGGACCGGTGCGTACACAACCCGCTCAGCAGTTCGTTGATGAGCGAACTGCGGGTCGCCGAACCCACACCGGTGATCACCGTGAGGTTCGGATGGAAGGAGACGTCCAGGGTCTGTCCCTGGGCCTCCACGGCCAGGCGCGTGAATCTCATCCTCTCTCGGATCGGCAGCACCTCCGGTGGACTTGAGTCATATGGCCTAGGCGCGCCCGCGCCGGTCGCGAAGGGCCCGCGGAACGCCTCGACGGGCCGCACGGTGCGGTCCGGAGAAACCTGTCCGACGAGTTGGTCGCGCGCCGCCGGCGCACGTAGCATGGCAGGCTCAGGTCGCCGCGAGGCGGCTCGATCAGCACGCCCCCTTAGCTCAGTCGGCAGAGCGTTTCCATGGTAAGGAAAAGGTCGTCGGTTCGATTCCGACAGGGGGCTCGGAGTAAGGATCACACCCGGCGACGTAGCTCAGTTGGTGAGAGCGCTCGGCTCATAATCGAGAGGTCGTGGGTTCGAGTCCCACCGTCGCTACC
>CAYVAS010000106.1:0-6381 GCA_964449375.1 uncultured Iamiaceae bacterium
AGAACGCCAAGCAGTTCCTGGCGGAGAACCCCGAGATCATGGTCGAGGTGTCCGAACGGATCCGCCAGGCGGTGGGGCTTGGCGACGTCGACCCCGACGACGTCATGACCGAGGCCGACGAGGTGCCCATCTCCCTGGAGGACTGACCGTCGGGCCAGGGTCTCCCGTGCCCGCGGGCAGCTCGTGCCCGCGGGCACGCCGGTCCGTCCGGACCGGGGCGCATTGTCGATCGGCCCGGGCGGATGGGACAATGGGCCTCATGTCCGCTCCCTCCCCGTCCGCGCCGCGTACCTACGCGATCCGGACGTTCGGCTGTCAGATGAACGAGCACGACTCCGAGCGCATCGCGGGACTCCTCGAGGCCGACGGACTGGTCGCCAGCGGCGACGAGACCTCCGCGGACGTCATCGTGCTCAACACCTGCTGTGTGCGTGAGAACGCCGACAACAAGCTGTACGGCACCCTGGGTCATCTCAAACCGCTCAAGGACGACGACCCCGACAAGCGCATCATCGTCGCCGGGTGTCTGGCCCAGAAGGACCGCGAGTCGATCCGCGAGCGCGCCCCCCACGTGGACGTGGTCCTGGGCACCCACAACGTGCACCGCACCGTGGACCTGCTGCACCGCGCCGACACCTCCGGGCCCGTCACCGAGATCCTGGAAGCCACCGTCGCCGACGACCAGGAACTGTTTCCCTCCGCGCTGCCCGCCCGGCGCACCACCGGACATTCGGCCTGGATCACCATCCAGATCGGCTGCGACAACAACTGCGCGTTCTGCATCGTGCCCGCCGTGCGCGGCCCGGAGATCTCCCGACCCTTCGAGCGGATCGTCGACGAGGTCGCCCGGGTCGCCCGCGACGGGGTCACCGAGGTGACCCTGCTGGGCCAGAACGTCAACTCCTACGGCCGGGATCTGACCCTTGCCCGACGCCGGGCCGGCGAGAAGGTCCGGGTGCGGCCCCTGTTCGCCGACCTGCTGCGCGCGGTCGGCGAGGTCGAGGGCATCCAGCGGGTCCGGTACACCAGCCCGCACCCCAAGGACCTGCGACCCGAGACCATCGAGGCGATGGCCCAGGTGCCCACCGTGTGCGAACACCTGCACCTGCCCCTGCAGGCCGGGTCCGACCGGGTGCTGGCCGCGATGCACCGGGGCTACACCGCCGCCCGCTACCTGGAAAAGCTCGCCGCAGCTCGTGCCGCGATCGACGACCTGGCGGTCTCCACCGACATCATCGTGGGCTTTCCCGGCGAGACCGACGACGACTTCGAAGCCACCCTCGAGGTCGCCGCGACCGCCGCCTACGACAGCGCCTACACCTTCATCTACTCGCCCCGGCCCGGGACCGAGGCCACCGAGGCCGACCTGCCCCTGGTGCCCCCGGCGACGATCGCCGAACGGTTCGACAAGCTCCGGGTCGTGGTGGAACGGTCCGGTCTGGCCCGGAACCGGGCCCGGATCGGACGGATCGAGCCCGTCATGGTCGAAGGACCCTCCAAGCGGGACCCCTCGGTGCTCACCGGCCGGACCCGTCAGAACAAGCTCGTGCACTTCGCCGCGCCCGAACCGCTGCGGGCCGGCACCTATGTGACGACCCGGGTGACCGACGCCGCGCCCCACTACCTGCGAGGCGAATTCCTCGAGGTGCTCGAGCCGGCCCGCCACCGCACCCGGATCCCCGTCGCGACCCGGTGAAGGGTCCACCCGCGGCCACCGACGAGCCCCCCGTGCTGCACGGCGCGGCCCGCGAACACCTGCGCGACGCCCGGTTCGTCCCGGTCGCCAGCGGCCACCGCTCCCGCGTGTGGCGGGCCTCCTACGACGACGACCGTGCGGACCTGGCCGTCAAGACCGTGCCGCCCCACCACGACGGGCCCGCTCCGGCGGCGGCGTTCCGGGCCGAGACCGTCGCCCTGATCCACGCCGAAGCCGACCGTCTGGCCTGGGTGACCGAGCACTTGGCCGGCCGGGGAGTGCCCGTCCCCGAACTGGTCGTCGCGCCCGAGGCGGGCGACCCCGACCCGATCCTGGTGACCACCTGGGTCGAGGGCACCGTGGACCCCCGGATGGTCCGCTCCCCGGAGGTCGCCGTGGAGCTGTTCGCCCGCACCCTGGCGTCCCTGCACGAGGCGTCCCGGCGGATCGATCTGAACGCCTGCCCCTTCGACGCCCCCCTGGACCACCTCCTGGACCACGCCGCCGCCCGGATCGACCGCGGCCTGGTCGACACCTCGCGGCTCGAGGACCCCTACGACCGGTACACCCCGACCGAGCTGCTCGACCGGGTCCACCAGATGGCCACCACCGCAGCCGCGCCCGGAGCCGAGGACCGGGTGCTGGTGCACGGGGACCTGTGTGTGACCAACGTGGTGCTCGACCCGGCCTACTCCACCGCCGCCGGCGTGATCGACTGGGCCCATGCCGGGGTGGGTGACCGCCACCAGGACCTGGCGATCACCGCGCGGTCCCTGGCGCGCAACTTCTCCGGCGAGGTGCTGCCCGACTTCTTCGACGCGTACGGACTGTCCGACCCCGACCTGTTGCGCATCGAGACCTACGCGGCCCTCGAGGAGCTGTTCTGAGCAGCGGGGCGACCCGGTTGGGCATCGTGGGCCCGACCGCCACCGGCAAGTCGAGGCTCGCGCACCGGGTGGCCCGCCGTCTCGGCGACGTGGAGATCGTCACCGTGGACTCCATGCAGGTGTATGTGGGCATGGACATCGGGACCGCGAAGCCCACCGCCGCGATGCGCGCCGAGGTGCCCTATCACCTGCTCGACCTGGTGACCCCCTCCGAGACCTTCACCCTGGGCGCCTTCCAGCGTGCCGCCCGCCGCGCGGTCGCCGAGATCGAAGCCCGCGGGCACCGGCCGATGCTCGTGGGCGGTACCGGGCTGTACCTGCGGGCCGTCGTGGACGACCTCGACATCCCCGGCCGCCACCCCGAGGTGCGCGCCGAACTGGAACGGCGCGACGACCTTGCCGGGCTCTACGCCGAGCTGCAACGCCGCGACCCGGCGGCCGCGGCCCGCATCGACCCGGGCAACCGCCGCCGCATCGTGCGGGCACTCGAGGTGTGTATCGGGTCGGGCCGACCCTTCTCCTCCTACGGCGACGGCCTGGACACCTACCCCGACACCGACTGGGACCTCATCGCGCTCGACGTCCCCGCCGACCAGCTCGAAGCACGGATCACCGAACGGTACCGCCGCCAGCTCGACGCGGGTTTTCTGGACGAGGTCCGCCGGATCGTCACCGCCGAGGCGCCGCCGGGGCCCACCGCCGCCCAGGCCCTGGGCTACCGCCAGCTCGCCACGTACCTGGCCGGTGCCACCACGCTGGACGAGGCGGTGGAGGCCGCGGTGGTCGCCACCCGTCGATTCGCCCGACGCCAACGGTCCTGGTTCCGTCGGGACCCCCGGCTCGCGTGGCGCACCCTGGCCGGACCCGGGGACCGGGAGCGCCTGGAGGCCGAGCTCGTGACCCGTTGGGCGACCCCGGACCGTCGCCGGCCCACCCGACCCGGGTGACGGGCGCCAAATCGGGTGGGTTTCGCGTGCGGACGTGGGAGACTCGACACCGATGACGTCCCTCGTTCCTCTCGCCAAACTGCACGGGCTCGGCAACGATTTCCTGGTCCACGTCACCGCCGACACCCGCGCGCCCGGCGCGCCGCTGGACGGCGACTTCGCGCGGCGGGTGTGTGACCGACGCCGCGGCGTGGGCGCCGACGGGCTGCTCACCGCCACCCCGGGGACCTCGGCAACCGACTGGACGATGGCGCTGTTCAACGCGGACGGCTCGCGCGCGGAGATGAGCGGCAATGGCATCCGCTGTTTCGCGCACGCCGTGACCCGTGCCCGAGGCCTCGACCTGCCCGGCACCGTGGTGGTCCACACCGACGCCGGGGACCGCTGTGTCACCGTGGAACCGGGTCCGGCGGGCGCCGTCGACGAGGTCGCCGCCACCGTGACGATGGGTCCGCCCCGTCCCGGGTCCGCGGTGCCCGAATCCGGCCCGAGCGGGCACCGTCGGATCGGGCGCACCGGATCCTGGGACCTGGGCAACCCCCACCTGGTGCTCGAGGTCGACGACGCCGACACCGTGGACCCCGCCGAGGAGGGCCCGGCCTGGGAGGCGCTGTTTGACGGGGGCATGAACGTGCACTTCGTGACCGTGCGCGACCGCGGGCGTCTCGCCCTGCGCACCTGGGAACGGGGCGCGGGGGCCACCCTGGCCTGTGGCACCGGCGCGACGGCCGCGGTGCTGAGCGCCCGGGAATGGGGCGCCACCGACGCGGAGGTGACCGTGGCCATGCCCGGCGGCGAGGTGCGGGTCCGCCTCGACCCCGAACCGGTGCTGTCGGGACCCTCGGTGTGGATCGCGGACGTGGCGGTGCGCCCATGAGCGTGCAGGACGACCCCCGCGTCGGCGGCCACCGGGGCGCCTTCGGGGAGTTCGGAGGAGCGTCGGACTCCTTCATCGAACGGACCTTCCGGGAACGCATCGTGCTGGTGGGCGTCCAGTTCGCCCCGCGCACCCGCGACGAGGTCGACGCCGGGTTGGACGAGCTGGAACTGCTCGTGGACACCGCGGGCGCCGACGTGGTCGGTCGCCTGGTGCAACGGCGCGACCGACCCGACCCGGCCACCTATCTGGGCCGGGGCAAGGTCGCCGAGCTGCGGGCCCTGGCCGAGGCCACCGACTGTGACACCGTGGTCTTCGACGAGGAACTGTCCCCGGCCCAGCAGCGCAACCTGGAGGCGGCGCTGGGGCGCACCGCCATCGACCGCACCGCGGTGATCCTGGACATCTTCGCCCAGAACGCCACCACCGCCGAGGGGCGCGCCCAGGTCGAGCTCGCCCTGCTGCAGTACCGGCTGCCGCGGCTGCGGGGCAAGGGCACCGCCCTGTCCCAGCAGGGAGGTGGGGTGGGCACCCGGATGGGTGGCGGTGAGACCAAGCTCGAGGTGGACCGGCGGCGCATCATCCGTCGCATCCACCAGCTCGAACGTGAACTGGTCGACATCGCCGCGCACCGTGCGGTGCAACGCAAGGCCCGCAACCGGGGCCGCCACCCGCTCGTGGCGATCGTGGGCTACACCAACGCCGGAAAGTCGACCCTGCTCAACCGGCTCGCCGACTCCGACGTGCACGTGGCGAACCGTCTGTTCGCCACGCTGGGAGCCACGACGCGGCGCTTCGACCTCCCCGGAGGTCAGACGGTGCTGGCCACCGACACGGTGGGGTTCGTCCGCAAACTGCCCCACAACCTGGTGGAGGCGTTCAAGTCGACCCTCGAGGTGGTCGTCGACGCCGACCTGTTGGTGCACGTGGTCGACGTGTCCCACCCCGACCCGGCGGCACAGTACGCCGCGGTCCGGGAGGTGCTCGGCGAGATCGGCGCCCAGGACGTGCCCGAACTGCTGGTCGCCAACAAGGCGGACCTGGCCGACCCCGCCGAGATCGCCGAGAAGCTCGAAGGTCTGCCCGACCGGGGCCGCGGGGTGGTCGTGGTCTCGGCCCGCACCGGAGAGGGGATCGACGACCTGGCGAACGCGCTGGCCGACGAGATCAACCGCGACGCGGCGGTCACCGAGCTGTTCGTGCCCTACGAGCAGGCCGACGTGCTGGCCGCGCTGCACCGCGAGGGCGACGTGATGGGCACCGACCCGGGCGACACGGGGGTGTTGGTGACCGCCCGGTTGCGCGACCACCTCAAGCAACGGTTCGCCGAGCTGGTGGTGGCGACGTGACCGCCACCGCGCCCTTCGAGCTGCCCACCTACCCCTATGACCGGCTCGACCCGTTGCGCGCGGTCGCCGAGGCGCTGCCCGGTGGCGTGGTGGACTGCAGCGTCGGTACCCCCAACGACCCGCCCCCGGCCGAGGCCCGCGCCGCCATGGCCGCCTCGGAGGGTCTGGCGGGCTACCCGCCCTCGGTGGGCACCCCCGCCTACCGTGCCGCGGCGGCCCGGTGGCTGGCCCGCCGCTTCGGGGTGCGCGTGGCCGCCGACGAACTGGCCGCCTGCGTGGGCACCAAGGAGTTCGTCGCCGACCTGCCCCACCTGCTCTCCCTGGTGAGGCCGGGCCGGGACACCGTGCTGTACCCGGCGGTGAGCTACCCCTCCTATGCGATGGGAGCCCAGCTCGCCGGGTTGCGGGCGGTCCCGGTACCCATGGACGAGGCGTGGCGGCTCGACCTGACCGCGGTCGCCGACGACGACGTGGCCCGCGCGCTGCTGGTGTGGGTGAACTCGCCGGGCAACCCCGCCGGTGGCGTCGAGGACCTGGGGGCGGTGGCCGCCTGGGGGCGTGCCCATGACGTGCCGGTGTTCTCCGACGAGTGCTACATCGAGTTCACCTGGGACGCCGGCGACGG
>CAYVAS010000107.1:0-6362 GCA_964449375.1 uncultured Iamiaceae bacterium
CCATGTACTCCTGGGTGCCCGACAGGGCCCCGGAGATGTTCCGGTAGAAGCGGTTCTCCAGGATCCGTTCGGCCTGGGCGGCGTCCTCGGAGTAGGTCTCCACCAGCGCGTCGAAGGTGCCCTTGGTGTCGAGCATCACCGCGGACAGCTCGCCGTCCCAGTCGCCCTCGATCCGGCTGGGCTCGTTGCCGATGCCTTCCAGTCCCAACGCGTCGGCGAGGCGTTTGGCCGGGTCGATGGTCACCACCACCGCGCGGCGTCCCCGGCGGGCCGCGGCCATCGCCACCACCGCGGCGGTGGTGGTCTTGCCCACCCCGCCGGACCCTGCGCAGATGATGACGCGCCGTTCGGTGACGAGCCGCTCCAGGCTCACGCCGAGGCTCCCCGCGCCGCGTCGGCGGCCCCGACCAGGCCCACCGCCTCCGGGTCGATCGCCCACAGGTCGGTGAGCATCGCCTCGGCCAGGGCGTCGAGCTGCTCGGCGCCGATGTCGCCGTCGAAGCAGAAGGGCAGGTGGATCTGGGGCAGGGGAAGGGATTCGGCGAGCCGGGCGGTCTGGGTGCGTTGCAGCGCGCGGCGTTCGGTCCGGAACTTCGCCGCGTCGATCAGGGCGCGCCGCTCCCCGCGGCGCAGCTTCACCCCGGCCTTGGTGGCCGCGTGGGTCGGGTCCACGTCCAGGCCCTCGACGTCGGGCAGTTCGGCGTTGACCACCACCGGGGTCAGGTGCACGCCGATGCGGTCCTCCAGGGCGTAGGCGGTGTCGATCAGCTCGTTGACGGGGGTCTCCTCGCCGATGGTCACCAGCATCACCCGGCACCGGCGCGGGTCGGTGAGCATGGCCAGCACGTCTTCGGCCTGGGCGTTGATCGGCCCGACCTGCACCGCGTCGAGCAGCCCGCGGGCGGACTGCAGGAACGTGATCGCGTGGCCGGCGGCGGGTGCGTCCACCACGATCACGTCGGCGGCGCGGTCCCGTTCGAGCTGTTTGACCTTGCCCAGTACCAGGATGTCCTTGATGCCCGGCGTGGCGGTGGAGACCACGTCGAGCGCGCCGGTGGAGGCCAGCCGCTTGGAGATGCGGCGCAGCCCGTGGTCGTCGAGGTACTCGATCAGCGCGTCGTCGGGGGTGATCCGGCGGGCCCGGATCTCACCCGAACCGGCCGCCACGTCCCGTTCACGCAGCACCACCTCGTCGTAGGAGAGCACCTCGACGCCGAACTTGGCGGGCAGCCCCGAGGACCCTTCCAGGTCGATGACGAGCGCATCGAGCCCGCTGCGGGCGGCCGCGGTGGCCACGGTGGCGGCGACGGTGGTTTTGCCCACCCCGCCCTTCCCGGCAACGATGACCAGGCGTGCGGTGGTGAAATACTGGACCGGGTCCACGTTCACCTTTCTCTCGGCTCACACGACGAACGTGACGCCTCCGAGCGTCACACGTGGAAAAGGAATCTCCCATTGCGCAGATTATCGACGATCCTGGGGGCCGCCATGCTGGTGGCTCTGGGGAGCCTGGGCCTTTTCACCTCGGGTGCCGTCGCGGGAGCCGCCCAGGACGAGGTCGACGACGGTGCGGTGGTGGTCCTCAAGATCAGCGGGCTGCTCGACCCGATCCTCGCCGATTTTCTGCAGTCCAGTGTCGAAGCCGCCGACCGCGACGGAACGCTGGCGGTCGTGCTGCGCCTGGACAGCTCCGAGACCGTCATCGACGACGCCCGGCTGATCGAGCTCGCCGAGACCATCACCTCGGCGCGGGTGCCGATCCTGGCCTGGGTGGGCCCCTCGGGCGCGCGGGCCGAATCCGGGGCGGCGCAGCTTCTCGCCACGGTCGACTCGGTGGGGATCGCGCCCGGGTCGGTGATCGGCAACATGGGCGCGCCGGTCCTGCCCGACGAGCTCTGGTCCGACGTCTACCGGGAGAACCGGGTCGCGCTGGCCGACGAGGTGATGGGACCCTCCGAGGCCCACGCCACCGGGCTGGCCGTCGCGCCCGAGGACGCCCTGGTCCTGCGCAACGTGCTGTTGCAGGTCGAAGGGTTCGACGTGGGAGAGGACGACGCGGACGCCGCCACCCCGGTGCGATTCTCGGAGCTGTCGACCACCCGCACCGCGCTGCACACCTTCGCCAGCCCCGCCATCGCGGTGATCTTCCTGGCAATCGGATTGTCGTTGCTGTTGTTCGAGTTCTACACCGCCGGAATCGGCGTGGCGGGCACGGTGGGCGCGGCCTGTCTGATCTTCGCCTGCTACGGCCTGGTGGTGCTGCCCGTGCGGTGGTGGGCGGTGGCCCTGGTGGTCGCGTCGATGGTGGCCTTCGCCGTGGACGTGCAGGTGGGGGTGCCCCGGGCGTGGACCGTCATCGGGTCGGTGCTGACCGCGGCCGGGTTCGTGCTGCTCTTCGACGGCGTGTCGATCCCCTGGCCCGCCACGATCGGTTCGATCCTGGGGGTCGTCGTGTTCATGGTCTTCGGCATGCCCGCGATGACCCGCTCACGGTTCTCCACCCCCATGATCGACCGTCGCTGGTTGGTCGGCCGATCGGGCACCGTGGTCGAGGCGTTGCGTCCCGACGGGGTGATCCGTGTGGACGACGCGCTCTGGGCCGGCCGGGGCGAAGGCGACCTCGCCGTGGGTGAACCGGTGCGGGTCCGCGACGTCGACGGCGTCGTCTGCGTGGTCGAACCGGCGTGAACGGAGTCCCCTGAAACGGGGCGGGAAGCGGTAGAAACCCCTTGTGGAGCCTTCCGCGCGTCGGTAGGGTTCCGGTTGACGAAAGGGGGTCCGCCGGTGAGCGCTCAACGTCTCGAACAGGCCTGGCAGACCCGCGCGGCGTGCCGCGGCCCGCAGGCCGTGGTGTTCTACCCGCCTTCGACCTTCGAACGCAAAGAAGAGCGCCGGCGTCGGGAGGCCCGGGCCAAGGACATCTGCCGTACCTGTCCGGTGCGCCAGCCCTGCCTGGACTACGCGTTGAGCATCCGTGAACCCCACGGGATCTGGGGCGGCCTGAACGAGGCCGAACGCCGGGCCCTCCTCGAGGAACGCTCCGAAGTCGACGCCTCGACCGGTTGAGTCACCCCCGGCGCGGTCCGGGCCAGTGGGCAGAACCAGCCGATACGCTGAGGTCCATGAAGTACTTCTTCTTCGTGGTCGTGCCGATCGTGGAGATCTTCGCGGCCTGGGTGGTGGCCCAGCTCGTGGGTTGGGGCTGGACACTGGTCGCGCTGGTCGTCCTGTCGTTGGTGGGCGCCTGGCAGCTCAAGGTCCAGGGGCTCGCCGCGTGGCGGTCCGCGGCCGACGAGTTGCGGGCCGGTGCCGACCCGGCTCCCACGGTCCTGGACGGCGCGCTCCGGGTCGTGGGCGCGGTGCTGCTGACCGCTCCCGGGTTCGTCTCGGCGCTCATCGGCGCGGCGTTGCTGCTGCGGCCCGCCCGGCGTCTCACCGGCCGGCGGATGGGCACCTGGGTGGTCGCCCGGTTCCACATGCCCTTCGTGGTGGTCACCAGCGACGCCTCCGCCGGGTGGCGGTTCCGGTCGTCGCGGGCTCCGGACTACATCGACGTGGACGGCTGGGACGCGCCGGCCGACGGTCCCGGGGGACGTCGCGCCCGGGGAGGCCAGCTCGAGCCTTGAGTGTCGACATCGACCCTGCCCGCGTGGTCCCGGTGCGCCCGGCGGCCACGGTGATGGTGATCCGGGACCGGCCCCGCGGTGGCGTGGAGGTGTGCATGCTCCAACGCAACCTCGCCTCGGACTTCGTGGGCGGTGCCTACGTGTTCCCCGGCGGCGGGGTGGATCCCGCCGACGGCGAACCCGACGTCGGTGAGTTGTGTGTGGGTCTGAGCGACCAGGACGCCTCGGCACGGCTCGGCCTTCCCCGCAACGGCCTGGCGTTCTGGGTCGCCGCGGTCCGTGAGACCCTGGAAGAGGCGGGATTGCTGATGGCGACCCGCTCCGACGGCAGCCCGCTCGACTTCACCGACCCGGCCGTGGTGCGGCGCTTCGCGCAGCACCGGATCTCGGTGGACCGGGGCGAGCGGCGTCTGGTGGAGATCTGTGTCGACGAGGACCTGCGGCTGCCCCTGAGCGACATGCACTACGTGTCACGCTGGGTGACCCCCGCGGGTTCGCCGCGCCGGTACGACACCCGGTTCTTCCTGGCGCCCGCCCCCCCGGGCCAACAGGCGGTCCAGGACGACCGCGAGGTGATCTCGGCCCGCTGGCTGCGACCCGGCCAGGCGCTCACCGAGCACGCATCCGGGTCGTTCCCGATGCTGCCGCCGACGGTGGCCAACCTGCAGTTCCTGGCCGAGTTCGGGACCGTGGCCGACGCCCTGGCCGAGGCCGCCGATCAGCACGAGGTGCCCTCGATGGTGCCGCGGGTCATCGTGGACGACGCCGGACTGCGGATCGTGTTTCCCGGCGATCCCGACTACGAACGGGCCTATGCCGGCGACGACTCGCTGGAGTCCTGGCCCGGCCTGGAGGACCGCACCGGCACCGAATGGGCCGAGGGCACCCCGGTCGGTCAGATCCGGATCGGCATGCCCGACACCGCCGATCGGGACGGTCGGTCGTGACCTCGGCGCCGCGGTCGGTCGCCGACGTGCCCATCGGCGACGACGCTCCGCTGACCGTCGGCGAGGCGGTGTGGATCTCGCCGTTGGTGAGGCGCCTGCTGGCACCCAACCCGTCGGTCATGACCGGCCCGGGCACCAACACCTACCTGGTGGGAATCGACGAGGTGACCGTGATCGACCCGGGCCCCGACGACCCGGCCCACACCGACGCGATCGTCGCCGCCGGCACCGAGGGCGGCGGCCGCATCGCCCGCATCGTGTGCACCCACACCCACATCGACCACTGGCCGGGCACTCGGACGGTGGCCGAGGCGACCGGCGCGCAGGTGCTGGCCTTCGATTCCCGCGACGGCCTCGAGGTGGACCGCGCCCTGGGCGACGGCGACCAGGTGGTCGCCCCGGACCACACCCTGACGATGCTGCACACCCCCGGGCACGCTTCGAACCACCTGTGTGTGCTGCTCACCGACGAGAACCTGTTGTTCACCGGTGACCACATCATGCAGGGGGTCACCGTGGTGATCGCCCCGCCCGACGGTGACATGGGCGCGTACCTGGCCTCCATGGCCCGCCTCGCGGCGCTGGACCCGCCCTTGGCGCGGCTCGCGCCCGCCCACGGCCACGTGCTCGAGGATCCCGCGGCGGTCATCGCCGCGTACGTCGCCCACCGCACCGACCGCGAGACCACGGTCGCCGCCGCGCTGGCCGACCAGACCGGGCCGGTGACCGTGGACGATCTCGTGCCCGTGGTGTACGCCGACGTCGACGCGGCGCTGTACCCGGTGGCTCGTCTTTCGCTGTGGGCGCATCTGCGCAAGCTGGCCGACGAGGGGCGCGCCCGGGTCGACGACCGCGACGCCATCGACCAGGGCCGCTGGCAACGCGTCTGAGACGTCGACCTGCACGGTCTCCGGACGACCGATAGGCTGCGACCAGATCCAGTACGACCACAAGGGGAAACGAGCAGCCATGGCCGATCAGAAGCTCTTCATCGACGGCGAATACGTCGACGCGTTGTCCGGCGAGACCTTCACGTCCTACGAACCGGCCACCAACACGCCCTACGTCGAGGTCGCCAAGGGATCCCGTGAGGACGCCGTGCGCGCCATCGAGGCCGCCCGGCGCGCCTTCGACGAAGGCCCCTGGCCCCGGATGTCGGGCGCCGAACGCGCCGAGAAGCTGAACAAGGTCGCCGACCTGATCGACGCCAACACCGAAAAACTCGCCGAGGCCGAGGCCCGCGACGGAGGCGGCACGATCAAGAAGGCCACCTTCGCCGACATCCCCGGCGGGGCGAGCGCGTTCCGTTGGTTCGCCCGGTGCGCGGCCGAACAGGCCGACCAGGTCGACCTGCCCCCGGCCCCGTTCCCACCCTCGTCGAACTACGTGCGCTACGAGCCCTACGGGGTGACCTCCGGGGTGATCCCGTGGAACTTCCCGTTCATCATGGCGGCCTGGAAGATCGGCCCGTCGCTGGCCGCGGGCAACTGCTCGGTGATCAAGCCGGCGTCCTACACCTCGGTGACCGCGCTGATGCTCGGCGAGATCTTCCAGGAGGCCGACATCCCCCCGGGCGTGGTCAACATCGTCGCCGGTCCCGGCGGCACCGTGGGCGAGGAACTCGCCGCCAACCCGATGGTCGACAAGACCGCCTTCACCGGGTCCACCGAGGTGGGGCGGCGCATCATGCAGCTCGCCTCGGGCACGGTCAAGCCGGTGACCCTGGAGCTGGGTGGCAAGTCCGCCAACATCGTCCTCGACGACGCCGACCTGGACATCGCGGCCGCCG
>CAYVAS010000108.1:0-6111 GCA_964449375.1 uncultured Iamiaceae bacterium
ACTCGCCGCGGTACTTCGCGCCCGCCACCAGCGAACCCAGGTCCAACGCGATCAGACGCTTGTCCTTGAGGCCTTCGGGCACGTCGCCTTCGACGATCCGACGGGCGAGGCCCTCCACGATGGCGGTCTTGCCCACACCGGGCTCACCGATCAGCACCGGGTTGTTCTTGGTGCGCCGGGACAACACCTGGATCGTGCGGCGGATCTCCTCGTCGCGCCCGATGACCGGGTCCAACTTGCCCTCGCGGGCGGCCTGGGTCAGGTCGTGGCCGTAGCGTTCCAGGGACTGGTAGGCGTCTTCGGGATTCTGGGTGGTGACCCGGTGGTGGCCGCGCACCTGGGTGAGCGCGCCGAGCAGCTCTTCACGACCCACGCCGAGCCGGTCGGGCAGCGTGCCCGCCGCGGCGAGTTCCGCGAAGGCCAGCAGCACGTGCTCGGTCGACACGTATTCGTCGCCCAGCTCGATGCGGCTGCGGTCGGCGGCCTCGAGCACCTCGCTGAGGTCGCGGGACAGCCGGGCCTCGGCGCCCCCGTGGGCGCGGGGCAGCTTGGACACCGCCTCGTCGACGGTGTTGCGGACCGACAGGGTGGAAACGCCCGCGCCTTCGAGCACCGGGATGACCACGCCCTCGGGCTGGCGCAGGAGTGCCGCCAGGAGGTGATCGGGGGTGACCTCGGGGTTCGCGGCGCTCCGGGCCGCTTCGGTCGCGGCCGCGAACGCCTCCTGGGTCTTGAGAGTCCAACGGTTCGGGTCGATCGCCATGCCCCGAGTGTACCGACCACGGTTCAAGTTGACAACGGCGTTGTCAGGTTTCCTACCAACACGTCACGGGGTACACACCCGGACCTGGGCGTTCCCGTCGACGTGCAGATACCAGGGGAGGTCACTGCCGTCGGTGGGAATCACGAAATGCGCGGTCTGGTCGGGTCCGACCAGACCGAAGGACGACGGCGGGAACCCAGCGGCGAAGCGCCGGGCGAACAGGTGGCTGGTCGAGCCCCGCGTGGTCACCTCGACCCAGGCGCCCGGGGGCAGCCCGGTACCCTGGGGGGCCCGCGCCCCCGGCGCGGCGCGGCACGAACCCACCGGCACCGGCCCGGGCAGCACCCGGATGCCCAGGTGGTTCAGCATCCACGAATCCACCGCCTGACGGGTGCCCTCGTCTCCCAGATCCGCCAGGGTCGCGTCCGGTGCCAGTGAGCCCCGGGAGGCCCGCAGATCGGCGTAGTCGCCCACCGGGAGCTGCACGATGTTCACCGCCAGGGTGGCGTCCGCCGGAGCCCGGGGCCCCAGGGCGTCGGCCGCCGCGAACCAGGTGCGGGCGTTGCGGGCGAGTTGCAGGCCGTTGGAGTGGAAATCGGCGAGCTGATCGTGGAGCTGGAACGCGCTGATCGCCACCACCACCGCGACCGCGCCGACCAGGGGCAGGGGAAGCGCCGCGTCCCGGACCAGCTCGACGACCAACGCGGTGACCAGCACCGAATAGAACCACAGGTACCAGTTGGGGTCCGGCGGGATCGGAATGTGGAACTCCGCGGCGCGGAAGGATGCGCCGGCCACGAAGAACCCCAGCCCCACCGCCGTTCCGATGCTGCGCCCGTTCCAGCGGCGACGCCACAGCGCCCAGACGAACACTGCGGTCAGGGCCGCCAACCAGATCCACTGCCCCGGTGTCCACCCGGCGAAGAAGCCCTTCGCATAGTTCTCGGTCAGCCCGAATCCCCAGGGCACCGCGGTGGTCACCGAGGCGGTCTTGGACACCGGCTCGTACCAGATCAGGAACCAGGGCACCCACAGCACCGCGGCAGGCGCGAAGATCCACCAGCGCCGCCACCGAGTACGGGTGACGAGGAACTCGACGGCGATGATCACACACACCACGAGCCCGACGTTCGACGACAGCATCCCCAGCGCCAGACCCCCCGCCACCCAGCGGTCGGCGCGCCGGTCGTCGCGGTCCAGCAACAGCCACGCGGCGAACAGCATCACGCAGGGAATCGTGAAGTTCATGAGCAGCGGCATCATGACCACGTTCCAGGACGTGGAGTACCAGGCGACCGCCAACGCCGCGAGCGTGGCGGCCGCCGGGCGGACCCGGCGCCGCGCCCAGGTGTGGAACACGACGATCAACGCGGTGTACCAGGCCAGCCCGACCAGCCGGAAGGGCCAGTAGGTGAACATGCCGAACACCTCGAGCAGCACCCGGAAGATCGCGGTGGGAATCAGCAGCCACTGGCCGTTGAAGCCCTGGGTCCAGTTGCCGTCGTGGTGCGCGGCGAGCACGTTCCACTCGTCCGAGTAGAACCACAGCCCCCGGCCGTACCACCATGCCGAGGCCACCAGGATCGCCAGGCCGGCCCAGAACACCACGGTGGCGACCCGGGCTTCGATGTCCGGGGCGGAGCGCCGAGGTCTGGTGACCGGATACCGGTCGAGGACCCGCATCACCCCGGTGCCGTTTCTGGTACCGGGGCCGGGGTCGTTTCCGGCGTCACCGCGGCCGGTCCGGCCCGGCCGAGCGACGCTCGTGGGGCGCCAGCGGGCGGATGCGGCGAAGTCGGCTGCGTTCACGGCGCAACTCCGACAAGATCTTGAGGATCACGCCCGGCGCGGCCAGGGTCGAGTCGCCGCGGGTGCGGGGAAAGTAGTCGACCCCGAACTGGATGATGCTGAAGCCCAGCCGTTGGGCCTGGGCGATCAACTCGACGTCGACGAAGGAGCCTTCACTGCGCAGGTCGACCCGGTCCAACACGTCACGGCGGATCAGCTTTCCGGCGAAGTTCACGTCCCGCAGCTTGATGTCCAGGGTGTAGCGGACCAGCCAGTTGTACAGGTGCGAGAACCAGTACCGCCGGGGGCCTTCCGCGGTCCGGTCGAAGCGGTACATCGACACGATGTCGGCGTCGTAGATCCGCAGCAGTCGGAACGCCTTGCCCAGCAGCAGCAGGTCGAAGGGCAGATCGGCGTCGGTGTAGCAGACGATGTCGCCGACCGAGGCGTCGAAGCCGCTGCGGATCGCCGCGCCCAGCCCACGGTTGCGGTCGTGGTGCACGGCGAGCACCCGGTCGTCTTCGGCGGCGAGACGGTCGACGAGCGCGCCGGTTCCGTCGGTGGACCCGTCGTCGACCAGCACGATCTGGAAGTCCTCGAGCTCCCCGATGCGGATCAGGTGATCGCCCGCTTCGGTCGCGGCGAGCACCGTCTGGGGCAGCATCGCTTCTTCGTTCCAGGCCGGGAACACGAAGCTGAGGCAGCGGAAATGTCGCTCGGGCGCAGCCGGCCGCCGGCCGTAGCCCGTTCCGTCCATGGGAGTCACCGCCGAAGCCGACACGGGCGCCGAGTATACGGCCGGCGACCCGAGGCCCCGATGGGTCGCACCCGCGGCGCTCGGGCCCTCAGGCCCGCCGGCACGGGCGGCTCAGGAGCGCCGGCGAGCCCCGGAACCCCGACCGGTGTAGCGGACCAGACTCTGGCTGACAGGCACCAGGTCGCGGCGGTAGTGGCGGTGGGTGTCGGCGATGGCCCGCTCCGCCGAACGCCGGGTCGCGCGCAGTTCCCGCTCCAGCCCCTCGATGCGGTTCTCCAACTCCAGGACCCGTTGGACACCGGCCAGGTTGAGGCCCTCGGCGGTCAATTCCTGGATCCGGCGCAACAGGGCGATGTCGGCGTCGGAGTAGCGGCGGGACCCGCCCGCGGTGCGGGCCGGTTCGACCAGGCCCCGACGTTCGTAGATCCGCAGGGTCTGGGGGTGCACACCGGCCAGCTCGGCCGCGACCGAGATGACATAGAGCGCCTTTGATCTGCTCATACGTGTTCCTCCGAACGGATCCGGGCTTCGAGTGCGGCGCGGGGGGTCTCGTCGCTGGCCTCGGCGAAGGCCTCCAGGGCTCGGCGCTGGTCGGCGTTCAGGCGCGAAGGCACCGCCACCTCGACGGTCACCAGCAGGTCGCCGGTGCCCTTCGACGTGGCCACGCCGCGCCCCTTCACCCGCAGCGTTCTGCGGTTGGGTGTGCCCGGAGGCAGCCGCAGGGTGACCGGCTCGCCGTCCATCGTGGGCACCTGGATGTCGGCGCCCAGGGCGGCCTCGGCGAAGGTCACCGGCACCGTCAGGGTCAGGTTGCGACCCGACATACCGAAGTGGCGGTCCGGCGCGACGTGGACGCGCAGGTGCAGGTCGCCCGCCTTGCCGCCGTTGGCACCGGGTTCTCCCCGACCCTTGAGCCGCAGATGGGCGCCGTCGGCGACGCCGGCGGGCACGCGCACCTTGACCTCGCGGGGCCGGCGTTCCACGCCCCGGCCACCACAGGTGGGGCAGGGATCCTCGATCACGACCCCGCGCCCCGCACACACCGGACAGGGTTGGGAGAACGAGAACGGTCCCTGGTTCTCGTCGAGCACACCCCGCCCCTGACAGGTGGTGCACACCTTGGGTTGGGTTCCCGGACGGGCGCCGGAGCCCTCACACGTGGAACACACCGCGTCGGAGGTGAGGTGGACCGTGGTGGTCACGCCGTGGACGGCGTCGGCGAAGGACAGGTGCAGGTCCGCGGCGAGGTCGTTGCCGCGACGGCGTCGGGAACTGGCCGCGCCCCGGGCGCCCGAGCCGCGGGTGAACAGCCCCCCGAACAGGTCGCCCAGATCACCCACGTCGCCCTGGAAACGGAAGCCCCCCGGCGCCCCACCGAACCCGCCGCCGGGCTGGCCGAAGCCGCCGGCCATCGGCCCGAGTCGACGGACCTCGTCGTACTCGGCGCGTTTTTCGGCGTCCCCGATGACGTCGTAGGCGGCGGAGATCTCCTTGAAGCGCTCCTCCGCGGCGTCGTCACCGGGGTTGGCGTCCGGGTGGTTCTCCCGTGCGAGCTTGCGGTAGGCGCGGGTGATCTCCTTGGCGTCCGCGTCCTGGGACACCCCGAGGATCTCGTAGTAGTCCTTTTCGAACCATTCGCGTTCGGCCGCCACCGTTGCCTCAGCCCTCGACCTTGACCATCGCGGCGCGCAGGGTCCGCTCCTTCCAGCGGTAGCCGGGGCGCAGGACCTCCACCACGACCGGGCCCTCCGAGTCGTCGTCGCCGGGTTCGTGCATCACGGCTTCGTGGGCGTTGGGGTCGAAGGGTTCGCCTTCGGGTTCGAGACGTTCCAACCCGGCCCGCTCGAGCACGCCGAGCAGGCTGTTGTAGATCGCCACGACCCCTTCGTCGCCGTGTTCGATGCCGGCGTCGCAGGCGTCCAGCACCACCAGCAGGTCTTCGACCAGCCGGCCCGTGGCGTACTCGATGGCCTCGGACTGGCGGCGCATCGCCTGTTTGCGGAAGTTCTCGAAGTCCGCCTGGAGCTGCTGGAGCGACTCCAGGTACGCGTCGCGTTCGGAGGTCAGCTCCTCCAGCAGCACCCCGACGGGCGTGTCCTCGGCCGAACGGTCCGAGGGGTTGGACCCGTCCTCGGCGTTGCCGTTGCTCTCGGCCGTGTCGGTCGCCTCGGTCGCCGGGGCGTCGGCGGAATCGTCCGGTTCGATCACCTCGGCCTCGACCGGCACGTCATCGGCGTCGGTCGGGACCTCGTCGGTGTCATGGGCGGCGTCACCGGTCGTCCGGTCGCTCTCGTCGCTCATCAGCTCTCCTCGGGCTCGTCCACGACCTCGGCGTCGACGACCTCGGAGTCGTCGGGCGTGTCCGCGCCGCCGGCACCGCCGGCGCCCGCCTGGGCGTAGTCGGCCTCGTCGGATGCGTTCTGCTCGTAGAGCTTCTGGGCGAAGGTCTGCGAGGCGCTCATGAGCCGCTCGGTGCCGATCCGGATCTGTTCGACGTTGTCCCCCTCGAGGGCCGACTTGAGGTCGGCGAGCGCGGTCTCCACCGCGGTCTTCTCCTCACCGGAGATCTTGTCGCCCTGCTCGGCGAGCAGCTTGTCGGTCTGGTACACCAGCGTGTCGCCCTGGTTGCGGACCTCGGCCTCCTCCTTGCGCCGCTTGTCCTCGGCGGCGTGGGCCTCGGCGTCCTTGACCATCTGCTCGATGTCCTCCTTGGCGAGGGAGGACTGGCCGGTGATCGTCATGGACTGTTCCTTGCCGGTGGCCCGGTCCTTGGCCGACACGTGCACGATGCCGTTGGCGTCGA
>CAYVAS010000109.1:0-6018 GCA_964449375.1 uncultured Iamiaceae bacterium
GCGATCATCCCGGCGACGTCGGCGCGGGGCACCGACGACTCCTGCGGGGTCGCGGCGATCTCGACCCTGCCGGTGCCGTCGTCCAGGGTGAGTGCCCCAGGCCCGAGGATGGTCCAGTCCAGCGAGGTGGATCGCAGGTGCGCATCGGCGGCGGCCTTGGCTTCGGCGTAGGGAAAGAACGAATGGTCCGGCGGGACGCCGTGGTCGGGGCGCGACCCCAGATACGACACCATCACGTACCGGCGGGCACCGACCGCCTGGGCCGCGTCCATCGAGGCCACCGCGGCCTGGTGGTCCACGGCCCGGGTGCGGGCCGGGTTGCCACCCCCGGCACCAGCGGACCACACCACCACGTCGTGGCCGTCGAGCAGGGCGCGCATGCCGGCGTCGTCGACGGTCTCCACGTCGGTCACTACCGGCTCGGCGCCGGTCGCGGCGACTTCGGCGGCGTGGTCCGGGTTGCGGATCACGCCGGTGACCCGGTGACCGGACTCGACCAGGAGCGGTGTGGCCAGCAACGCCACCTTGCCATGCGCGCCGATGACGATGATCCGGGCCATGCGGTCCTCCTCGGTCGGGTGCGCTCCAGGCTAGGAGCACCCGGGCCGACCCGGCACCGGGTCGTCACCAAGATCCCCGCTCGTACCGTCGACCGGGGAGCGGACCGACCGGGGGCAGACCGCATCATCAGGCGGGGGTGGCCGCGTCGCGGTGCAGGGGCACGTCGGTGGCGGTGGGCTGGCGCTCCAGCAGGTCGCGGACCAGCACGTGGCCGCTTCCCACGGGACCGGTGGCGGCGTCGACCAGCCGGTAGCGCTGGAAGCCCCGACCGAAGGGTTCGGACTCCAGGATCACCACGCGCACCTCACCGGGCGCGAAACCGCAGCGGCGTTGCAGCGCGGCGACGAGTTTTTCGTCGTGCAGGTGCCCGTCACCGAAGTTCCAGCCCAGCGCCACCGCCGCGATCAGCTCGCCGTCGAGCACCAGGTAGTCCTCGTGGTCAGGGCCGCACGCCTCGGGAACAAGCGAATACAGGGCCCGCCCGTGGGAGTGGAACCCTCTGAACGCGTAGCCCATGTGCAGCGGGACCATCGCCGCCTCGGCGCTGCCGTAGATGCGGGTGAGCTGCTCATGGGGCAGCTCGGTGGCTTTGGTGACGCCCCGGTCCAGCCGGTCGAGCCCGTCGCCTGCGAAGCACCAGATCGTGGTCGCCCAGTTGCCGGCGTAGTAGCGCATCGCGACCAGGAACGACACCTTGTGGGGCGCGAGGTTGCCGAAGAGCACCAGGCCGGCCAGCACCACGAACAGCCCGGCGATGAGCCAGGGCTGGGCCAGGTCGGCCCAAAGCACGCCGGGATGCGCGACGAACACGAAGACCACCCCGAAGATCATGAAGACGTTCCACTCCAGGGGCACGCCCATGGGAAAACTCGAGATGATCCCCAGATGGAAGGCGATCATGATCACCCCGGCGACCAGCGTGGGCCAGCCGCCGTCGGTGAACAGCAGCACCGCGGGGAACACGAACTCCACCACGGTGGCGCCATGCGCGATGCCCGCCGCCAGCGCACTGGGCCGCAGGTCGTGGGGGAAGTCCCGATGGAAACGGCGGCGGATCCCGCCGACGCGCAGGAACGGGTTGTTGGACTGCATGGCGGCCATGACCGAGGGAAAGTGCAGGTTGAGCTTGGAGAACGCGGCGCCCCACCAGATCACCACCAGTACGACCTTGGCGCCGGTGAGTTGGTCGCCGTCGGCAAGCAGGAAGGTGACCAGGAACGTGCCGTACACCTCGCCGCGGGCGGCCAGGAAGATCACCTGGTCCCGCAGGCCCAGCACCGCCAGCAGCCCGAGCACCGCCGCCACCTCGGCGCGCCCGAGCGCGCCCCAGGCGGCCACGACCGTGGTCACGATCAGTGCCGCGTACAGCACGGCGTCGGCGACGTTGCGGGTGTCACCGCCGGTGAGTGGCACCCGTCCGCCGAAGGGCGCCAGTCGGATCGTGCCGGGGCGGAGCCAGTAGAGGAAGGACCCCAGCGGCGGAACGAAGCGCAGGTTGAGTGGACCGAAGCCACAGCCCAGGCCGAGTACCTCGAACAGCATCGTCCACAGCGCGATCTTGTAGATCACCACGCCGTCGCGCCACCAGGTGTCCGGCGCGAAGAACCCGTCGATGCCGGGGGTGGAAAGGACGAACACCCAGGCCACCGCGACGTAGAGCACCAGCTTGACGCCGTAGCCCAGGATCACCACGTCGGGTGAGCCGAAGCCGTGTTCGGCGAAGTGGCGGGCCATGGGCTCGGTCCGTTCCTGGCGGGTGCGCGTGGACCATTCGGCGTGGTCGACCTCGGGCAGGTTCGGCTGGATGAATCCCATCGGCGTCTCCTCCGGCGTGGCGGGCCCGGGGTTCCCGACCCGGATGCCAGCGTGACGAGAACAGGTTCTAGTGTTGCACCGTTCGCAGCGCGGAGCGGACCGCGTGGTGACCGGCCATGCCGTGCACCCCGGCGCCGGGTGGGGTGGCCGCAGAACACAGCGCGGTGCCGGGGATGCCCGTGGCGTAGGGGTCGAGGGCCACCCGGGGCCGGAAGAGGAGCTGGAGCGGATCGTTCGCGCCGGTGCTGATGTCGCCGCCCACGTAGTTGGGGTTGGCTCCGACCAGGTCCGCAGGGCCCTGGACGGCGGTGGCCACGATGTGGTCGCGCACTCCCGGGGCGAAGCGTTCGATCTGGGCGATGACCGCCTCGGTGGCGTCGCCGTCGTAGCCGTGGGGGACGTGGGCGTAGGCCCAGATCGGGTGGAGGTCCCCATCGGAGCGGGACGGGTCGGCCAGGTACTGTTGGCCCACGAGGACGAAGGGGCGGGCCGGCATGCGACCAGCGGCCACGTCGGCTTCGGCGGCGGCGATCTCCTCGGCGGTGCCGCCCAGGTGCACCATCGCGGCGCGGCGGACATCGGGGGCGGCCCAGGGGATGCCGCCCTCCACGGCCAGGTCCACCTTGAACGCGCCCGGCCCGTGCCGGTAGCGCCGGTAGGCGCGTCGGACCCGGGGCGGCACCTGGTCACCGGCGAGGTCCAAGAATGCGGCGGGGGTGACGTCGAAGAGGCGGATGCGGGCGTGGGCGACCTCGGCCATCGTGGTGACGCGGTGGTCGGTGACGATCCGGCCGCCCAGTGAGGTGAGCAGCGACACCAGCGCGTCGGTGATCGCCTGGGAGCCGCCCTTGGCCACGGGCCAGCCGTGACGGTGCGCGGACAGCACCAGGGCGAGTCCGATCGACGCGGTGGTGGGCGTGTGCAGCGGGCGGAACGCGTGCGCGGCGCAGCCGGCGAACAACGCCCGGGTTCGAGGCGAGGTGAACGACCTGGCGAAGGTGGTCGCGGGCAACAGGGCGGCCAGCCCGAAGCGGGCCAGCAGCAGCGGGTGGCGGGGGACGTGCAGGATCGGTCCCAGGATCTCCGGAGCGAGGTCGTCGAGGCGTTCGCTCAGGTGGCTGAAGCGGCGCCGCCACCGGGGCCCGTCGGGTCCGAGACCCGCCGCGGTCGTCGAGATGGAGCGGTGCATCGTCACGGCGTCGCCGCCGTCCAGGGGGTGGGCGAGGTCGATCTCGGGGTGGCACCACTCCAGGCCGTGGTCGGCGAGGGGCAGCGCGGCGAGCGCCGGGGAGGTGACGGCGAAAGGATGCGCGGCCGAGCACACGTCGTGGATCACCCCGGGCCGAGTCAGCTCGGCGCTGCGGGCGCCTCCCCCGGGGGTCGGGGCGGCCTCGTACACGGTGACCGAGTGTCCGGCGCGTGCCAGTTCGATCGCGGCGACCAGCCCGTTGGGTCCGGAGCCCACGACGACCGCGTCGGTGGTCTCAGGCACGGTCCCGCGCCGGGGTCGCCGGGTCCGGGCCGGGCCGGGGTCCGTCTGAGGGGCCCGTCGAATGGGGCGTCGAATGGTTGATGGCACCCATCGTCCCGGCACGGTAGCGGCCCCGCCTCGGCGAGCGGCGGCGGCCCGGGCCGGAGGTCGGATGAGCCGGTCGGATCAGGGACTCCATCGAGGTGGGCGTGCTACCGTCCGCGTCTACGGTTCGGCGATGAGCCCGTGCAGGGCCCGGCATGAGGAGAAGACCCGATGCGGACACGACTGGTGAGTGCTTGTGCAGTGGTGCTGCTGGCGGTGGCCTTCGTGGCTGCACTGCCCAGCGGACACTCCGCTGATGCAGCGACCCGGGAGGACGAGGCGACCATCACCAAGGACGAGGCCTTCGTCATGGCTGCCTATGCGGACTTTTTGCACCGGGCCCCAACCGAAGAGGAACTCGCCGAGGAGACCGCCGAACCGTTGGACACCGTGGCCGCACGCCAGTCGCTGGTGGACCGGCTGGCACACTCGCCGGAGTGGATCGCGGTGACGGTCGATCAGCTCTATGTCGACACCTTGGGTCGTCCCGCCGATGAGGATGGCGCGGCGTTCTGGGCCGAAGTGCTGGGTGACGGCGACATGACCGTCGCGCAGGCCGCCGCCAACTTCTACTCCTCCGACGAGTACTTCGAGGGCTTCGGGAACGGGAACGTCGAGGACTGGATCACCGACCTGTACGCCAAGATCCTGTTGCGCACGGTCGACCAGCCCGGCCTCGATTTCTGGGTGGACGCCACCGACCTTCGGGGCCGTTGGTGGGTCGCTCACGCCTTCTACCAGACCGAGGAGTCCTGCCACACCCGGGTCGAACACCTCTACCAGGTGCTGCTGGGCCGTGACCCCGAAACCGCCGGCTGGAACTACTGGTCCGACCGGGTCGAGGAGTTCGGCGACCTGATCCTGGCCGCGCACCTGGCCTCCAGTGTCGAGTACTACGAGCGGGCCTGGGTCCGTTTCGGTCCGCCGCCGACGACGACCACCACGACGGTCGACGAGACCTCCACCTCGTCCACCTCGTCGACGTCCTCCACCACGACGACGAGTACGCCGCCGGTGACCTGAGATGACACGCGCCGACCGGCCGGCCCCTCGTCGGGCCGGCCGGTCGGACGCGTCGGGTCGAATCGGGGTCAGGTCTTCTTGCGTGCCCCGTCGATCTTGTCCTCGACCCATTCCTTGGCCTTGGTGACCTTTTCCTTGACCTCGCCGGCGGCGCGGTCGGCCTTGCCTTCACGTTCCATTTCTTCGTTGCCGGTCAGGTCGCCGATGGCTTCCTTGGCGTGGCCCTTGGCCTTGTCGGTGTTTCCACTCATGTGAGTGTCCTTTCGTTCGGAGGGGTTGTTCGGTCGAAGTGTGTTCCGGGCGTCAAGCGAACAAGCTGACGCCGCCGGGGCCCACGATCAGACCCACGACGATGAACACGATGCCCAGCGCCACCTGGCGCCGGATGATGGTCACGATCCCGTAGATCACGAGGAACACCGCCAGGATCCAGAGAATGAATTCCATTTCTGTACCTTCCTTGTCTTCGGTCGGTGCAGTGCTTCCCCGTCGCTCACGGTTCAACCAGGTTCGACCACCGAACGTGACCTCTGACCACTGATCGTGGGGCGACGCATCCGAGCGAGATTCCTGGTCAGGGGCTGATCGGCGCCGCCCGGCGCCGCACGAGGGTCGCGCCTCACTCGCCCACGGTGCCGGTGGCCGGCGTGCCCTCCTCGATGCCGCAGCGAAGCTGGATGGTGCCACCCGGGGTGGTCACCGGCGGTTCGAGCAGGCGCAGGTTCGACGGGGTGACCCCGTCGGCGAAGACCTTCTTGCCCTGACCCAGCACCACGGGAAACACCCACAGGGTGAGCTCGTCGAAGAGACGCTCGGCGATCAGGGTCTGCACGAAGTCGAGGCTGCCGATGACGTGGACGTGGTCGTGGCGGCCCCGCAGCGTGTCGATCTCGGCGGCCAGGTCCGCGCCCAGCAGCGTGGAGTTCTGCCAGTCCAGGTCCGGGGCGCTGCGGGAGGCCACGTACTTGGGGATGCGGTGGAACAGCTCCGCGATGGACGCAGCGGGGACCTCGGTGCCCTGGTGGGGCCCGTCGCCGGCGAAG
>CAYVAS010000110.1:0-5993 GCA_964449375.1 uncultured Iamiaceae bacterium
GCCCATCACGATCATGACCTTGCAGCGTTCGCTGGCCGCGCCCGAGATGAACCACTTGTGCCCGTCGATGACGTAGTCGTCGCCGTCACGTCGGATCGAACACTCGATGTTGGTCGCGTCCGAGGAGGCCACCGCCGGTTCGGTCATGGCGAACGCGGAGCGGATCTCGCCGGCGAGCAGCGGCTGCAGCCAGCGTTCCTGCTGTTCGGGGGTGCCGAACATGGTCAGGATCTCCATGTTGCCGGTGTCGGGCGCCGAACAGTTGCACGCCTCGGGGCCCAACGGTGAGGTCCCCATGATCTCGGCGAGCGGCGCGTAGTCCAGGTTCGACAGCCCCTCGTTCCATTCGGTGCGGTGGGGCAGGAACAGATTCCACAGCCCCAGTGCGCGGGCTTCGGCCTTGAGGTCCTCGATGATCTGGGGGTGGTGGTGGGGGTCGCCGACGGCGGCCATCTGTTCGGCGTAGACCGCCTCGGCGGGTCGCACTCGTTCGTCCATGAAGGCCGTCAGGGTGCGGGCCAGTTCGGCGCTCTTTTCGGAAGGGGCGAAGTCCATGGAACGACCGTAGTGGGTTCGTTCCGAGCGCGCTCAGGGGGCCCGGGCGGCCCGTCGGCGACGAAGGGCGTGTCGATTCGCGGCGGTCGGTGGCTAGGGTGCGCAGCGGCGGTCGAGGGCCATGGTCCGGGCGGGACGCAGCATCGGCAGCCAGTTGACAAGCCGCGACCTGATTGCGTTACCTATCCCGACATGTCCAAGCCGCTCGTGATCGTCGAATCGCCCGCCAAGGCCCGCACCATCGCGGGCTACCTCGGCGACGACTTCGAGGTGATGTCCTCGGTCGGTCACGTGCGCGATCTGGGCACCAAGGGCCTGAACGTCGACGTCGACGACGGCTTCAAACCCACCTACGAGGTCCACGCCCGCAAGAAGGACGTCATCCGCGACCTGAAGAAGGCCCTCAAAGGCGCCAGCGAGTTGTATCTGGCCACCGATGAGGACCGCGAAGGCGAGGCCATCTCGTGGCACCTGCTCGAGGTGCTCGAGCCCGATGTGCCGGTCAAGCGCATGGTCTTCCACGAGATCACCCCCGCGGCGATCGCCGAGGCGGTCGAGAACTGGCGCGACATCGACCTGGGTCTGGTCGACGCCCAGGAGGCCCGGCGCATCGTGGACCGACTCTTCGGTTATCCGGTCTCCGAGGTCATGTGGCGCAAGGTGGCCACCGGCCTGTCGGCGGGACGGGTGCAGAGCCCCGCGGTGCGCCTGGTGGTGGAACGTGAACGCAAGCGCATGGCCTTCGTCTCCGCGGACTACTGGGATCTGTTGGCGGCCTTCGCCACCTCGCCCGGGTTCACCGCCACCCTGGCGACCGTGGACGACCGGCGGGTCGCCACCGGCAAGGACTTCGATTCGGAGGGTCGGGCGACCTCCGACGAGGTCCGGGTGCTCGACGAAGCCGCAGCGAACGAGCTGTTGGACCAGCTCGACGCGCCGGGCACGGCCTGGACGGTCCGGCGGGTCACCGAGAAGCCCTTCACGTCCCGGCCCAATCCGCCGTTCATGACCTCCACGCTGCAACAGGAGGGTGGACGCAAGCTGCGCCTGTCCGCGGCGCAGGTGATGCGGGTCGCCCAGGGCCTGTACGAGCGGGGCTACATCACCTACATGCGGACCGACTCCACCAGCCTGTCCCAGACCGCGCTGGACGCCGCCCGCGCCCAGGCCCGCGAGCTCTACGGCGCCGATCACGTGCCGGCCGAGCCGCGCATCTACAGCCGCAAGGTCAAGAACGCCCAGGAGGCCCACGAGGCGATCCGCCCCGCCGGCGACCGGTTCCGCACGCCCCAGGAACTCGCCGGGGAGCTGTCGGGTCAGGATCTGGCGCTGTACGACCTGATCTGGAAGCGCACCGTGGCCTCGCAGATGGCCGACGCCCGGGGGCTCACGGTCTCGGCGCGCATCGGGGCCCGCACGGCGGACTCGGGGCGGGACGCGGAGTTCACGGCGTCGGGGCGCACGATCACCTTTCCCGGCTACATGCGGGCCTACGTGGAGGGCTCCGACGATCCGGATGCCGCTCTCGACGACCGCGAGACGCTGCTTCCCCCGCTGGCCGAGGGCCAGGTGCTGCCGCCACCGGATCTGGAGGCCAAGGCGCATTCGACCTCGCCGCCGGCCCGCTACACCGAGGCGTCCCTGGTCAAGCGCCTCGAGGAGCTGGGCATCGGCCGGCCCTCCACCTACGCCTCGATCATGCAGACCATCCAGGACCGTGGCTACGTGTGGAAGCGGGGTACCGCGCTGGTGCCCACCTGGACGGCCTTCGCGGTGGTGAACGTGCTGGAACAGCATTTCGGTGACCTGGCCGACTACGCGTTCACCGCCCGACTCGAGGACGACCTCGACGAGATCGCCGCGGGTCGCAAGGACCGGGAGCGGTGGTTGCACGACTTCTGGTTCGGCGACGACGGGCCCGGGTTGTCCCAGCTCGTGGCCAGCGCGCCCGAGGGCATCGACGCCGCGGCGGTCAACTCGATCCCGATCGGGGTCGACGACGGCACCCCGGTGGTGGTCAAGCCCGGCAAGTTCGGGCCCTACCTCAAGCGGGGCGACGACACCGCCTCGGTGCCCGAGGACCTGCCGCCCGACGAGTTGACCCTCGAGCGGGCCGTGGAGCTCCTCGAGGCTCCCAGCGGCGACCGGGAACTGGGCACCGACCCGGACACCGGCCAGACCGTGTACGCGAAGACCGGCCGCTTCGGACCCTACGTGCAGCTCGGTGAGATGCCGGAGAAGGGTGCCAAGGGCGCGGCCAAACCCAAGACCGCATCGCTGTTCTCGGACATGACCCTCGACACGGTCTCCCTGGAGGACGCGTTGCGGCTGCTGTCGCTGCCCCGCGAGGTGGGGGTGGACCCGGACGATCCCGAGGCCACGCCCATCACCGCGCAGAACGGTCGCTACGGGCCGTACCTGAAGAAGGGGTCGGACAGCCGCAGTCTGGAGACCGAGGAACAGCTCTTCACCGTGACCCTCGACGAGGCGTTGGCGTTGTTCGCCCAGCCCAAGCGTCGCCGCGGTCAGGCTCAGCCGGCGGCGCCGCTGCGTGAGCTGGGCAAGGACCCGGCCACCGGCTCACCGGTGGTGCTCAAGGACGGACGCTTCGGCCCCTACGTGACCGACGGCGAGGTCAACGCGTCGCTGCGCAAGGGTGACCGGCCCGAGGAGATCACCCTGGAGCGCGCCGCGGAGTTGCTGGCGATCCGTCGGGAGACCGCTCCGAAGAAGCGCGGCAAGAAGAAGGCGGCCAAGAAGAAAGCCCCCGCCAAGAAGAAAGCACCGGCCAAGAAGAAGGCCGCGGCGAAGAAGGCGCCCGCCAAGAAGAAGGCCGCGGCCAAGAAGACCGCGCCCGACGGGAACGCCTCGGACTGAGACGTCTCCGTCGACCCGGGTCGGCGAGCGCCTAGATTCGATGCCCGTGTCCTCTGGTCCGTCCGCACCGGCGGCAGCACGCGGGCGCTTCATCGTGTTCGAAGGCGGCGAGGCGTCGGGCAAGTCCACCCAGGCGGCGCTGCTGGCGGATCACCTGGGCGCGGTGGCGACCCGGGAGCCGGGCGGAACCGCGCTGGGCGAGCGGCTCCGGGCGGTGCTGCTCGACCCGGACACTGGCGACCTCGACGCCCGCACCGAGCTGCTGTTGATGGTCGCCGCGCGCGCCGAACACGTGGCCAAGGTGATCGCCCCGGCGCTTCACGCCGGGCGCGACGTGGTCTGTGACCGCTTCGCCGGTTCGTCGATCGCCTACCAGGCCTGGGGTCGGGGACTCGACGCCGACGAGGTCACCGAGGTGTCCCGCTGGGCGACTGCCGGGCTGGAACCGGACCTGGTCATCCTGCTCGATCTCGACGAGGCCACTCGGGCCGAGCGTCTGCGCCGGGACCGGGACCGACTGGAATCGGCCGGGGAGGGCTTCCACGAACGGGTCGCGGAAGGCTTCCGGGCACTGGCGGCTGCGCATCCGGAGCGCTGGGTGGTGCTCGACGGTGCCGAGCCGGTGGACCGCATCGCGACCCGGGTGCGCCAGGAGGTGCAGACCCGCCTGGGATCCCGGCTGCGCGGCTAGATTCCGGCGATGCAGATCGCTCCGCCAGCCCACTTTCCGTCCCGACGCTCCGGTGGCCCGCGCCGGTGGTCGGCCGCGGCGCTCCTCGCCGGGGTGCTCGTGGTCGCCTCGTGTTCGACCTCGGTGGATTCGGCCGACACCACCGCCGGATCCACGGCTCCCGATTCGACGGCCGCGGGGTCGACGCTGGCCGCCACCGGTCCTGACCTGACCGTGGAGGACCTGGAGGGGATCCTTCCCACCGCCTCGGACCTCGGCGGCGACTACCAGCTCACCGTCGCGGACGACGATGACGACGCGATCGGGGACGACGAGTTCGAAACCGCCATGGCACAGGCCTGTCCGGAGGTGCTCGAATTCGGAGGACCCGACGATGCCGACGACGAGCGCGTCCGGGCGGAGCGGCACTTCGCCACCGCCGACGATCAGGAACTGCAGGTCACCTTGCGGGTGGTCGACGACGCCGACGACCTCGACGAGCAGACCATTCAGGACTGGATCGACGCCATCGACGGTTGCGTGGTGGAGGGCCTGGTCGTCGACGAGATCGAATTCGAGATCCGGTTCGCCGCCGAGGTCGACGAAACCCTCGGCGATGTCGGCCTGCGCTTCGAGATGCTGGTGCACGGTGACCATCCGTCGCTTCCCCAGCCGGTGCAGATCGAGACCGTCACGCAGGTGCTCGTCACCGGCGGCGTCGAAGCGGTGGTCGCCGCCACCGGAAGCGCCGACGACGCCACCCTGGACCCGATCCCGGCCGACACCGACACCCTGGCCGAGGTGGCGGCCGCCCTGGACGAAGACCTGGTCGAACTCACCGGCCGCTGACGGGCCCCGACGCGCCGCGGCCCCTCGGCCCGCGTACCCGATCGCGTGGGGATATGCTCCGTGCATGTCAGGGCGGTCGATCCATCTCCGTGTCCGCGCCGTCGCGGTCGGCCTGTTGGTCTGCCTGGCCGCGGCGTCCTGTACCACCGAGGTGACCTCGGCCCCGGAGGATGCGGCAGGGCCCACGACCACGACGCTGCCCAACTACGGCTCCGCGGTCACCTCGGCGCCGCCGACCACGGTGTTGCGCCTCGACTCCGACGAACTGGCCGCGCTGCTGCCCACCGCCGAACAGATCGGCGCCGGTTACGTGGTCGACCCGGGGGTCGCCGCCGAGGGGGAGACGTCCACCTCTCAGGAGGCCTGGGACGAGGCGGTCGCCGAGGCCTGTCCGGAGCTGACCGAGCTCACCGCCAGCCTGGGCCAGGTCGTCACCGTCGCGTTCGCCAGCAGCCCGTCACATGCGTCGCGCCTGTTCATCGACATCTACGGGCGCAAGGTCGCGGTCGCACTGGACAACGGCAACCCGAACTTCGGTTCGCCCGAGACGTGGGAGGACTACATCTCGGCGGTCAACAAGTGTGACCGTGTGGCGGTCATCGAGCCCCAGATCGCCGGAGAGACCTCGATGAAGCTGCACGCCACCCCCGACTCCCGCTACGGGGACGGGGGCATGATCATGTCGTTGAACATGCAGTATGACGGCGTGTTACTGCCGGGCAGGGTCAAGGTCGAGGGCAGCATGCGGATCTTCCAGCAGGGCCAGACCACCGTGACGATCACGACCGTGGACGGCCTCGATCCCGACACGCTGCGTCCGGTCCGGGTCGATCATCTGCTCGCCGCCGAACTGGCCGAGGACATCGAGGGGAAACTCTCAGAACTCCAGGGCGGCTGACGGGCACGGGCCGGCCCACCACGCCCGGGCCGGGGTTTCGCGCGCCCTTCGGATGAGGCTCCGGCGACTGCTAGATTCGAAGGCTTCAGCGCCCGGGTAGCTCAGTCGGTAGAGCAATTCACTCGTAATGAATAGGTCAGGAGT
>CAYVAS010000111.1:0-5807 GCA_964449375.1 uncultured Iamiaceae bacterium
AGGCGCCGTTGATCGCGGCGATGTCGTAGGGGTTCTCCTGGTCGGCGCCCAGCACCGTGACCACGACCTGGGTCTCGTTGCGGTAGCCCTCGGCAAAGCTCGGGCGCAACGGCCGGTCGATGAGCCGGCAGGTCAGCACGGCGTTGTCACTGGGGCGTCCCTCCTTGCGGAAGAACGAACCGGGGATCTTGCCGGCCGCGTAGGCCTTCTCCTCGACGTCCACGGTGAGGGGGAAGAAGTCGATGCCCTCGCGGATGCTGGAGGCGCCGTTGGCGGTGACCAGGGCGCGGGTGTCGCCGATGGTGACCACGACGGCCCCCTGCGACTGGGGCGCGAGCAGACCGGTTTCGAAGGTCAGGGTCGCGTCGGTGCCCGAGATCGGGCGGGATACGGAAATGGCGTCAGCCATGGTGCTCCTTGTACGAACCACACGCGGGACGTTCCCGCGGTGGAGAGGAGTGACCGAGCCAGTTCCCAGTCGTCGACCTCCCGACCCGGGTCACGGTCCGGGCGATCGGCGACTGACAACTGACACGTCGGTCACGTTGGTTCCGCCCGACGGATCGGGCGGAGTATGGGGTACTAACGGCGGAGGCCGTTCTTGGCGATGATCGCCCGGTACCGCTCGACGTCGTTGTCACGGACATAGTCGAGCAACCGTCGCCGACGGCCGACCAGCTGAAGCAGGCCACGCCGTGAGTGGTGGTCCTTGGAATGCACCTGGAGATGTTCGGTCAGATGGGTTATCCGAGCGGTGAGCAACGCGACCTGTACCTCGGGGGAACCGGTGTCACCTTCGTGGGTGCGGTTCTCGGCGATGATGTCGGCCTTTGCGGTGTCGGTGGTCTCTGCCATGTGCAGTCCTCGAACGGTTTCGGGACACCCGCTCGGTGCGGATGTCGTGGGTCTGGGGCCCGGCCCCGTGGGCCGCGTACGCGAGCCTGGGAGCGGTGGTGGTCGGCGCCCCGGAGAATCCGGTTCATGGCGGATCCGCCGTTGCCTCCCACCAGGTGAACAGGCTACCGGTTGGCCTGCCCGAAAGTGGAAACCCCGCGACGGTCCGCGGGGAGCACGGTGAGGCGCTCCATGGCACCGGCGTCGGATCCTTCGAGCACCCGGCGGATGCTCTCGGTGTACGGGCTCGACCTCGATCTCACAGACGCCCAGTGGGCGCGCTTGAGCCGCGAGGAGATGGCGTCGGTGTTCGACGCCGGAGTGCGCTTCGAGTCCACTCTGATGGCGAACTTCGGTCTCTCCCCCGCCTATCGCGACGACCTCACCGACCCGCGCGTGACCTACATGTTGCACGAAATCGGCGAGGAGACCCGCCATTCGAGGCTGTTCGTGCGGGTGATCTCCCAACTGAAGCCCACCGCGAAGAACCCGTTCAACGGCTGGATCTTCCGCATCGCCGACCGGGTCGTGGGCTCCTGGGCGCTGCGCCACGACGCGGCGTTCATGGTCATGATCCTCTTCGGCGAGGAAGGCCCGGACCTGCTCCAGAAGCTGGCCGTGGACGACCCCGAAACCGATCCGTTCATCAAGGAAGTCAACCGCTATCACCGCTCAGAAGAAGCTCGACACCTGAGTTTCGCCCGCACCGTGCTTGGTGAGCTCTACGCCGAGGCGGGCCGGTTCGAGCGATTCATGATCCGCCACTTCGCCCCCGCTGCCGGCATGGGCACCTTCGATGCACTCGTGCACCCCGGCGTCTATGCCACGGTGGGACTGCCCACCTGGAAGACCTGGAACGCCGCCCGCAAGACCCCGGAACGCATGGCGATGAAGCGTCAGGTGCTCCGCCCGGTCTGCGACGCGCTCATCGCCGCCGGTGCTTTCCGCGGCGACCGCCCCACCCGAGCCTGGCGCCGCGCGCTGGCCGAGTGAACGCTCGTCAGGAGACCTGGAGCACCGCGCGGGTCGCGGCGACGTCCGCGTGCATCTGTTCGATGAGCGCAGCTTCGGACTCGAAGCGCTTCTCACCACGGAGTCGTTCCACGAAGCGGACCTTCACCCGTTCGTCGTACAGGTCGGCGTCGAAGTCGAGCAGGTGGCACTCCAGCAGCGAGGCGTGGGCCTGCTGATAGAAGGTGGGGCGCCGACCCAACGACATCGCCGTGGGATGCACGCTGCCGTCGCGGCGTTCGAAGAACCCCGCGTAGATCCCGTCCGCAGGCAGCATGATCGCTCCGGGAACCGACACGTTCGCCGTGGGAAAACCCAGGGTGCGGCCCCGCCGGTCGCCTTCGGAGACCACCCCGCGTACCTCGTGGGGTCGACCCAACCAGGCAGCGGCCCCGGCCACGTCCCCCCGGGACAGGCGCCGACGGATGCCCGTGGAAGAGACCCGCTCGTCGTCGGGTGAACCCACCGGCACACCGCGTTCGTCCACCAGGTCCATGCCCACCACCTCGAAACCCAGCGGGTCCCCCAGCCGGCGCAGCAGGTCGACGTCACCGGCGCGGTCCGCGCCGAAGTGGAAGTCCTCGCCCACCACCACCAGGCGGGTCCTCAAGGTCTCGACCAGGACCTCCTCGACGAAGGCGGTCGCCGACTCACGGGCCCGCTCCGCGTCGAAACGGATCACCACGGTGCGCTCGACCCCGGTCGCCTCGAGCAGCTCGAGCTTCTGGTCCAGGTCGCACAACAACCGGGGCGCAGTCTCGGGTCGCACCACCATCGCCGGATGACGGTCGAAGGTGACCACGGTGGTGGGCAGCCCCCGGTCCGCGGCGAGCTTGCGGACCCGGCCGATCACCGCCTGATGTCCCAGATGCACGCCGTCGTAGGCGCCGATCGTGACCGCGCTCGGGCCTTCTGCCGCGGGACGGTCACCGGGCAGGTGGACGATCTCCATCACACCGGAACGCTAGCCGCCAGGGCGGCCGCGGCCCTCAGGGTCGGGCCACCACGACGGCGGGCTTGACCGTGCCCGCGCCGTGGTCCTCGTAGACCGCCAACAGCTCACCGGACTGGTCGAACACCGCCCAGGGGCCCGGCTGGTCCTCGCCCACGCCCAGGTCGTCGCGTTCGAGCCGGGCGCCGTGGACCACCCGTGCCGCAAGTGGGTCGTCGATGGTGAGCCGGTCCAGGTCCCGCACCGCCTCGGCGACACCCAGCAACGTCTCGGGGGCGAGCTCGGAAAGGGGCACCGCCTCGTCGATCCCGAAGGAACCCACCGCGGTCCGGCGCAGCGTCTCCAGGTGGGCGCCACCGCCCAGTTCGGTCCCCAGGTCCGCGACCAGCGTCCGCACGTAGGTTCCCGTGGAGCACTCCACCGACAGCGCGAAGCGCAGGCCGCCGTCGTCGGTGACCGGTTCGTCGACGGTGTCGATGTGCAGTTCCCGGATCGTGACCGGCCGCGGGTCCCGGGGCACCTCGATGCCTTCGCGGGCCAGCTCGTGCAGGCGCCGGCCCTTGACCTTGACCGCCGACACCATGGGCGGCACCTGCAGGATCGGACCGGTGAAACGCTCCGCGGCGACCCGACGCACGTCGTCGACGGTCACCCCGCTCATGTCGTGGGTGGCGAGCACCTCACCGGAGGCGTCCAGGGTCGTGGTCTCCACCCCGAGCACGAAGGTGCCCTCGTAGCGCTTGGGCAGCCCGGTGACGAAGCGCAGCAGCCGGGTGGCCCGACCCACGCCGATGACCAGCACGCCGGTGACGTCCGGGTCGAGGGTGCCCGAGTGCCCCACCTTGCGGGTCCCCAGCAGACCCCGGGACCGGGCGACGACGTCGTGGGAGGTCCACCCGGCGGGCTTGTCGACCACGGCCACACCGTCGGGGCCCTCGCGCCCCCGTCGGCGTCGACTCAATGGTCCCCGCCCGGCTCGTCGACGTCGGAATCCCGGGTGTTCGCGGCCACCTGTCGCAGCACCGCGTCGATGTGCTCACCGGCCCGGACCGCCGGGTCGGGCCGGAAGTGCAGTTCGGGGGTGCGCTTGAGGCGGGCCTGCGCGCCGATGGCGCGCTGCAACCGGCGACGCTCCTCCTCGAGCGCCTCGAGCATCTCCTCGTCGGATTCTGCCCCGCCGGGCCCGTCGAAGAACACCGTGGCGTGGCGCAGGTCCGCCGAGCATTCCACGCCGGTGACGGTCACGAACACGAGCGCCTCCAGATCGAGGCGCTCCAGCTCCTCACCCAGGATCTCACGCAGCAGCTCGTTGACCCGGGCCATGCGCGGGTAGGTGCGCGCCATGGCCTGTCTGTTCACCGAGCGGTTGTGTCGCTTCATCGTGTCCTCCTCGCGCCAGGCGATGGTGGCGCCGTGGGGGGTGGTCGGGACCCGAACCTCAGGTCGGGGCGATCTCCCGCTCCTCGTAGGTCTCGATGATGTCGCCGGGCTTGAGGTCCTGGAAGTCCGACAGCCCGATCCCGCACTCGTAACCGGCGCGGACCTCGGTCACGTCGTCGGCGAAACGCTTCAGCGAGGAGATCTCACCCTTCCAGATGATCGCGCCCTCACGCAGGAACCGTACCTTGGAACCACGGGTGATCACACCCGACTGCACCAGACAACCCGCGACCGCGCCCACCCGGGGAACGCGGAACACCTCGCGGACCTCGGCCTCGCCGGTGACGACCTCCTCGATCTCGGGGGTCAGCATGCCCAGCATGGCGCTCTCGACGTCTTCGAGCAGCTTGTAGATGATCTCGTAGGTCCGGATCTCCACGTTCTCCTCGGCGGCCAGTTCCCGGACCCGCCGGTCGGGGCGGACGTTGAAGCCGATCACGATCGCACCGGTGGTCGCGGCGAGCTGGATGTCCCCTTCGGTGATCGCGCCGACGCCCTTGTGGACGAAGGCCAGCTTCACGTCGTCGCGTTCGAGCTTGGTGAGGCTCTCGGTGACCGCTTCGAGCGAACCGGTCACGTCGGCCTTGACGATGAGCGCCAGCGTGGCGGCCTCACCGGCCTGGATCTGCGCGAACAGATCCTCGAGCTTGGCGCCCGTGCCGGTCGCGGCGGCCGCGGTGCCCGCGATCGTGGCCACCCGCTGCCAGTGGCCGCGCTGGGACGCGACGTCCTTGGCGGTCTTCTCGTCGGGAGCGACGATGAACTCGTCGCCGGCCTCGGCCACCTCGGACAGACCGAGCACGACCACCGGGGTCGACGGTCCCGCGGAGGTGACCTGTTCGCCCCGGTCGTTGATCAGTGCCCGTACCCGCCCCACGGCGGCGCCGGCCACCGCGGGCTCGCCCACCTCGAGGGTGCCGCGTTGGATCAGCACGGTGGCCACCGGCCCGCGTCCGACGTCCAGGTTCGACTCCAGCACGATCCCCCGGGCTCGACCGTCGGGGTTGGCCCGGAGGTCCTCCACGTCGGCGACCACGAACAGGCTCTCGAGCAGCTCGTCGATTCCGATGTTCTCCAACGCGGAGATCTCGTTCACGATCGTGTCGCCGCCCCAGGCCTCGGGCACCAGCTCGTGCTCGGCGAGCTGGGTCAGCACCCGGTCCGGGTCCGCGGTTTCACGGTCGATCTTGTTGATCGCGACCACGATGGGGACCTCGGCGGCCTTGGCGTGGCTGATCGCCTCGACGGTCTGGGGCATGACCCCGTCGTCCGCAGCGACGACCAGCACCACGATGTCGGTGGCCTCGGCGCCACGTGAACGCATCGCGGTGAAGGCTTCGTGGCCCGGCGTGTCGATGAAGGTGAGCTGCCGACCGTCACGGGACACCTGGTAGGCACCGATGTGCTGGGTGATGCCCCCGGCCTCGCCGGCGACCACGACGGCTTCGCGGATGCGGTCCAACAGCTTGGTCTTGCCGAGGTCGACGTGACCCATCACGGTGATCACCGG
>CAYVAS010000112.1:0-5731 GCA_964449375.1 uncultured Iamiaceae bacterium
GGCGACGTCGGGGTTGGTCACGTCCGGGTGCGAACTCATGCGAGTCAGTCTCGCAGAAATTCCGACCCCGTCGCCGAGTCCAGATCACGCTCGCCACCCCACCCCGACGGCAACTTCGGGAGGTTTTGTGCCCAATAGGCACAAAACCTCCCGAAGTTCGGAGAGTGCGAACGCTTCGAGGCTCTCAGGCCGGGTGGTGATCGCGGATGCGGTCGGCTGCTTCGGCCAGCGTGTCGAGCTGCGCGTCGTCGAGCTGGTCGATGAACACGCGGCGGACCTCCGCGACATGCAGTGGCGCTGCCTTGGCGATGGTGCAGCGGCCGGCCTCGGTGATGGCGATGTTCACCCCGCGCCCGTCCTCCGGACACGACCGGCGCTCCACCAGCCCGCGGGCCTCCATGCGCCGGAGCTGGTGTGAGAGGCGACTCGCCTCCCACTGGAGCTTCTCGGCGATGGCGAACGACCGGAGCTCGCCCTCTTCGGCCTCGCTGAGCGTCACCAACACGCCGTAGTCGGCGAGCGACAGGTCCGAGTCACGCTGGAGCTGGGCGGCCAACGCCCGGTTCACGATCGCGTGCAGGTCAAGAAAGCCGCGCCATGCGCGTTGTTCGCGTTCATCCAACCAACCGGTCTGATCTGCCGCCATCACCGCAACGTACCTCTTCGACCCGTCCGGCTCAGGCGTCCTTGGTCGCGGCCACGTCGAAGGTGAGCGTGACCTTCTCGCTCACGAGCACCCCACCCGCTTCGAGCGCGGTGTTCCAGTTGACGCCCCAGTCCTTGCGGTTCACCTCGACCGAACCCTCGAGCCCGATGCGGGTGTTGCCCCACGGGTCGGTGACCGGCCCGGTCAACTCCAGGTCGAAGGTGACGGGCTTGGTGGTCTCCTTGATCTTCAGATCGCCGGTGACCCGGAAGTTCGCGTCATCGACGGCTTCGACCGAGGTGGAGGTGAAGGTGATCTGCGGGAAGTTGGGGGCGTCGAAGAAGTCGTTGGTGCGCAGGTGCTCGTCACGCTGCTCGA
Source organism: uncultured Iamiaceae bacterium (assembly GCA_964449375.1). GTDB lineage: Bacteria > Actinomycetota > Acidimicrobiia > Acidimicrobiales > Iamiaceae > JAFDWI01. The sequence continues at coordinate 1,025 of CAYVAS010000112.1, forward strand.
CGCCGGTGTCGACACTGGCGACGTCGATGCTGACGTCGATCTTCGACTGCGACGGGTCCGAGGCATCGAGGTGGCCGGTCGCGGTGAACTCGTCGAAGGTGCCACGGACCTTGGTGACCATGGCGTGTCGGGCGACGAATCCGAACCGGCTGTGGGCCGGGTCGATCGTGTAGTCGCCGTGGAGGGCGGGGTCGAGAGCCATGAGTGGCGTCCTTTCGTCCTGACTTTGTTGACACATCAATCATAGGCCGAGATGGATGATGCGTCAACTACCGATGCGGCGTCGGCCCCTTGCCGCGACCGCGATCTGGAACAATGCACGGTTGCGACTGAACCGGACCTTCGCCCGCGGCTGCGCCGCGCTCGCCCTGCTCACCGCCGGAGCCCTTCCGGCGGCCGGCGTGGGAGCCGCCGATCCCCACGACCAGGCCGACGCGATGTTCGATGCACTGGACGGGCCGAAGGCGCCCTTCGTGGTCACCCCCGACCAGTTCGGCATCGACCCGACCAAGGTGCTCGCCGACGTCCCGGCGATGATGGCCGTCGTCGACGGTGACCGAGCGCGCGCCACCGTGGAAGACCTGGTGACCTACCCCCGCAACAGCCACGATCCCCAGAGCGATCTCGACGACGTCGCCGACCACGTGGCCGGGCTGTTCGACGACGCCGGGCTGACCCCGCAGTTCCAGGACGTCAGCCCCAACGGCAAGTCGATGCCCAACATCTACGCGCAGGTTCCCGGCACCGGATGCAGCGACAAGACCCTCGTCGTGAGCGCCCACTACGACGCCACCCCGTCGGGCAACCAGGGTGCCGACGACGACGCCTCGGGTATCGGGGCACTCATGGAGATCGCCCGAGCCGTGCGCGCCAATCCCCTGCCCGTCACCGTGCGGATCGTGGCGTTCTCATTCGAAGAGGACGGCCTGGTGGGCAGCATGGCCATGGCGGCGAGGGACGCCGCCAACGGCGCAGACATCGTCGGTGCGGTGTCGATGGACATGGTCGGCTACACCACCCCCGAGATCGACCCGCTGACCGGACTGCCGGGCACGTACCTGGCGATGGTCGCCGACCCGACCTCGGCAGTGCTCGCGCACGCGTTCGGTGCCGGGGCGTACTGGTACCAGCCCGAGTTTCCGGCCGCCGGAGCGGTCATCGACCCGGCGGTGCTGTCGGACATCTTCCGGTCCGATCACTTCTCGTACGTGTCGAAGGGGTATCCGGGCATGATCGTCACCGACACCGCGAACTTCCGGAACCCGAACTACCACACCCCCAACGACACCGTCGACACCCTCGACTGGGACTTCCTGACCGGGTCGACCAGGGCGATGGTCGCCGGGGTCGCCACGTACGCGTCGTCGGATCAGAACGCCGATGGCGTCGCGGACCTGTGCGCCGCGCCGGTGACGCCGACGACCACGAACCCGTCGACGACGACCCCGACACCTTCGAGTACCTCGACGCCTGTGAATCACGGCACGGCCCCGGTCGCGACAGCGGTCAGCACCGACCCCGACTACACGGGCTGAAACAACGGGTCGCAGGCTGAAACAACGGGTCGGCCCGGGGGAAAGCGGGGCCGGCCCATCACCACGCGCTGAGGCTCAGTCGCCGCCGGAGGCGTCTTCGACACGCACCTTGCCCGCGGCGATCCAGGGCATCATGTCGCGCAGCTCGGCACCGACCTGTTCGACCTGGTGGGCCTTGCCCGCCTCACGCAGCTCGGCGAACCGCTTGCCACCGCCGCGGACCTCGCCCATGAACTCCTCGGCGAACGAACCGTCCTGGATCTCACCCAGGACCTTCTTCATCTCGGCCCGCACCGACTCGTCGACGATCCGCGGCCCCCGGGTCAGATCCCCGTACTCAGCCGTGGTCGAGATCGAATAGCGCATACCGCTGATCCCCTGCTCATACATCAGGTCCACGATCAGCTTCAGCTCGTGCAGACACTCGAAGTACGCGGACTCGGGCTGGTAGCCCGCATCCACGAGCGTTTCGAACCCCGCCTGCACCAGCGCGGACAGCCCACCACACAGCACCACCTGCTCACCGAACAGATCGGTCTCGGTCTCCTCTTCGAACGTGGTCTCCAACACCCCGGCCCGAGACCCACCGATCGCATCGGCATACGCAAGCGCCAAGGCGTGCGCGTTGCCCGACGGATCCTGGGACACCGCGATCAACGCGGGCACCCCACCCCCCTCGGTGTAGGTCCGCCGCACCAGATGACCCGGACCCTTCGGGGCGACCATGGCCACATCCACATCGTCGGGGGCGACCACGTAGCCGAAGCGCACGTTGAAGCCGTGGGCGAAGAAGATCGCGTCACCCGGGTTCAGGTTCGGGCGGATGTCGGCCTCGAAGACGTCCTGCTGTTCGGTGTCGGGCAGCAGGATCATGATCAGGTCGGCTTCGGCGACCGCCTCGGGCACGGTCAGTACCTGCAGCCCCGCCTCGGTGGCCTTGGCACGCGACGAGGACCCCTCGCGCAGCCCGACCCGCACATCGACACCCGACTCGGACAGGTTCAGTGCATGGGCGTGGCCCTGGGAGCCGTAGCCGAGGATCGCGACCTTGCGGTCCGCGAGCACCGAGCGGTCGACGTCTTTTTCGTAGTAGATGGTTGCCATGGTTGCTAGGAAGCCTTTGCCTTGTTCAGTGATCGGATTCGGGACGGTGCGCGTTCGAGCTTTGCCAGCGCGATGCGGCCCGTGCGCTGCATCTCGATGATCCCGAAGGGCCGCACGAGCTCCTCGAAATCGTCGATCTTGTCGGGCTCACCCTCCAGCGAGACGACCATGGAGGTGTGGCCGACGGCCAGGATACGCGCCTCGAAGATCTGGGCCAGCTCCAGCACCTCGTTGCGACGGTCACGATCCACCGCGACGGTCACGATGCACAGTTCACGCTGGATCGAATCGCGGGGATCCAACTCGGTGATCTTCACCACGTTGATCAACTTGTTGAGCTGCTTGACCATCTGTTCGATGGGCGTGAGCTCAACGTCGACCACGATCGTGATGCGGCTGAGGCGTTCGTCGTCGGTGGGCGCCACCGCGAGCGACTCGATGTTGTAGCCCCGCCGAGCGAACAGGCCCGCCACCCGGGCCAGCACGCCCGAGCGGTTCTCGACCAGGACCGACAAGGTGTGCAGGCGACGGGGGCTCATCGGATCTCCTCGGCTCGCTGGAACGGCGGCACGACGATCTCGTCGTTCGACCGGCCCCCCGGCACCATCGGGAACACCTTCTCCCGGTCGTCGGTACGGAACTCGACGACCACGGGGCGGTCGTCGATCTCGTTCGCCTTGTCGATGGCGGGCGCGACCTCTTCGGGAGCCTCGGCCCGGATGCCCACACACCCCATCGCCTCGGCCCACTTGACGTAGTCGGGCACGTCCAGCGACAGGTACACCTCCGAGTACCGCTCGTCGTAGAACATCTCCTGCCACTGGCGCACCATGCCCAGATACCCGTTGTTGAGGATCGCGATCTTGACCGGGATGTGCTCGGTCGCCGCGGTGATCAACTCCTGGGCGGTCATCTGGAAACAGCCGTCGCCGTCGACGGCCCACACGGTGCGATCCGGGCGGCCGACCTTGGCGCCGATCGCCGCGGGCACGCTGAAGCCCATCGTGCCGGCGCCCCCGGAGTTGACCCAGGTGTAGGGCTCCTCGTACTTCCAGTACTGGCTGGCCCACATCTGGTGCTGGCCGACTCCCGACACCAGGATCGTGCCCTCCGGGGCGGCCGCGTGGAGTTGTTCGACCACGGCCTGGGGCTTGAGCGCGTCGCCCTCGACGTGGGGCTCGTACGCGATCGGGTACCGCTCCTGCCAGCCACTGATCGTCGAGCGCCACGTGGACCGGTCCGGCGCCTCGACGCCCTGGGCGATCAACTCGCGCAGCACGTGGATCAGTTCGCCGATCACCTGGCGACAGTCCCCCACGATGGGCACATCGGGCTGGCGCACCTTGCCCAGCTCGGCCGGGTCGATGTCGACGTGGACCACCTTGGCCTCGGGCGCGAACCCGGCGACCTTGCCGGTGACCCGGTCGTCGAAACGGGTGCCCAGCGCGATCAACAGGTCGGCCTTCTGCATCGACATGACCGAGGTGTAGGTGCCGTGCATCCCGGGCATGCCCAGGGCCAGGGGGTGCGAGTCCGGAAAGGCACCGCGGGCCATCAGCGTGGTCACCACGTGGATGTTGCACAGCTCGGCCAGTTCGCGCAGCTCATCGGCGGCGCGGGACTTGAGGATTCCCCCACCCGCGTAGATCACGGGCCGTTCCGCGGCCAGGATCATCTCGGCCGCCTCACGGATCTTCAGGGGATGCCCCTTGGTGTTGGGCCGGTAGCCGGGCAGCTCCGCGGCGACCTCGGCGTCGGTGGGCCACTGCCACTCCATCTGCGACGCCGGATTGTTGGCGTCGACCAGGTCCTTGGGCAGGTCGATGAGCACCGGCCCGGGACGGCCCGTGGTGGCGATGTGGAACGCCTCACGCACGACCATCGGGATGTCCTGAGCGGACTGGATCAGAAAGTTGTGCTTGGTGATCGCCTGGGTGATGCCGGTGATGTCGGCTTCCTGGAAGGCGTCGGTGCCGATCGACGGGCGGGCCACCTGCCCGGTGATGCACACCATGGGCACCGAGTCCATGTAGGCATCCAGCAGCGGGGTGACGATGTTGGTGGCCCC
>CAYVAS010000113.1:0-5632 GCA_964449375.1 uncultured Iamiaceae bacterium
ACCAGGTGGCGTAGGTGGAGAACTTGAAGCCCTTGCGCCAGTCGAACTTCTCGACCGCGTGCATCAGGCCCAGGTTGCCCTCCTGGATCAGGTCCAGCAGGGGCAGCCCCGAAGCCTGGTACTTCTTGGCGATCGACACGACCAGGCGCAGGTTGGACTGCACGAAGGTGCGCTCGGCCCGGTCGCCCTGGCGGGACGTCCGCCGCAGCTCACGCTTGCGCGCGGGGGTGATCTTGGCGTCGGACTCCAGCTCGAGGCGCGCCTCGTTGCCGGCCTCGATGGCCTGGGCGAGCCGCACCTCGTCGTCCTTGGTGAGAAGGGGATACTGTCCGATGTCGGTCAGATAGAGGCGTACGAGGTCCTCCTCGTCACGCTCCACTCGTTCCTTGGCCAAGTCACTGCCTTTGGGTGGGGCCGGCACCTCGATGAGGCGATCCGACGGGTCTGCACTGGTCGTCCGACCACGGGTGTGGACGGATCCGTGGGGTCACCGGCTCGAGTGACCGCGTACCTGTACGATAACGGTCGGGTCAAGCCCCTCCACCTTGAAGGTCTGGGAACGGAATCGTCCGTTCGGCCCATGTGTGGCTGATGTCACTTCACCCGGTGATTCGGGCGGCCAGTTCGGCCCGGATCCGCTCGATCGAGCGCAACAGGGGGCCGTCGCGCAGCGGGGACGCCGCCGCCCCATGGCGGGCCAGCACGGTGTCGAACCGACCCACCAGGTCCTCCAGCGCCCTGGCACGGTCGGGCTTGGGGGTGGCCGCCAGCTCCTCGAGCGCCGCCTCGGCGCGGGACGTCGGCGGGCGGATCAGCAGCTCGACGTCGGCCTCGGCCAGACGGGGAAGGCGGCGGCGCCACTCGTCGGCCTGCCAGGCGAAGCTCCCGGCGACTCCGGCGAAGGCGATGCGATCGGAGGGGTCCGAAGCGGTGGTCGCCCACTGGCCGGTGATCTCGTAGAGGCGGGCCGCCACCCACACGTAGTGGCCGACACGTCGGGCCGCCGAGGCGATGTCGGGCCCGGGCGGCGATGCGAACCCGAGGTCCGCGTCGCCGGGGTCGTCCCGGGTCGTTCCGGTGTCAGCAGCCATGGGGCACCGCCGACGGAGGCTACTACCAGCAGCCGCCGCCCCAGTGGCCGGCGCCGGCACCGCCGGCCCAGAGCTGGGCGGCCTTCTCGTCCTGCACCCATTCGGGAGCGGACGCCGCGGTGGCGTACCCGCCGTAGTTGGCCCAGGTGCCGGGCATGAACTGCCACTTGCCCGACGCACCCGACGACGGGTTCACCGCGGTGGGGTCACCACCGGACTCACGCATCATCACGCAGCACGGAGGCAGGTCACCGCCACAGGCGCCACTGACCTGCACCGGAGCGGGAGGCGCGGTGGTGGGAGGCGGCGGGGCCTCGGTGGTGGGAGGCGGAGGCGGAGCGGTCGTGACCGGGGCCTGGGTGGTGGGAGGCGCCGTGGTCGTGGTGGGCGCCGCCGTGGTGGTCGGCGCCTCGGTGGTGGTGGTGCCCACGTCGTGGGGGACCTGGTCGCCCACGGCGATGCGCTCGGCGCCGTCGGAGCTCGAGGCGCCCGTGGCGAAGGCCGTGGCGCCGATGGCGAGCACGGCGACCAGCGGCACCGCGTGGAGGCGGCGGATGCGCCGGGTGCCCCTGGCGGGTGTTGCCGGGACCGTGGCCCGGACGGGAGTGAACCGCGCCCGGATCCGGGCGGCGGTTGCGGCGATCGAAGAGAGGACGGCTTGGATCAAGCGGGTGAGACGGCGCATCGGCCGGAGCTCCTTTCTGCCGACCCGGTCCCACCGGCTCGTCCACGAGGGTGGTTCGGTCCTGTTCCGGGTTCCGGGCGATGGCGCCGGGGCTCCCGTCGGGTCGACTGGGGGGTCTGTCGTGGCCGGCTCCCGACGGTGGCGACGACCTGTCGCACGCAGTGGAACACCGAAGGGGGTGAACGGCCGGGGGCACGCTACCCACCTTCATTACGAAAGTCGATCGAATGTGACAATCGACCGTCACACGATCGCAATACTACAGACGTGCAATTCGACCAAATCCCGCGAGCCGCTCGATGGCGGCCGGGGCTGCCGGCTAGGGGCGGAAGGCGTGGGTCATGGGCCGCCGCCAGTCCTTGCCGAAGGCCCGGGGCGTGACCCGCAGCGCCGGTGGCATCTGCCGCCGCTTGAACTCGGCACGGTCCACCATGGCCAGCACCTCGCCGACCACTTCGGCCGGATGGCCCGCCGCGACCAGTGCGTCGAGGCCCAGGTCCCGCTCGACGTGGTCCCGCAGGATGCCGTCCAGCACCTCATAGGGCGGCAGGGAATCCGCGTCGGTCTGCTCCGGGCGCAGCTCCGCGGAGGGTGGCTTGGTCAGCACCGAGGAGGGGATCACCGGCGCCGGACCCACGGTGTTGCGCCACCGGCACAGGGCGTACACGTCGGTCTTGAACACGTCGGCGATCACCGCGAGCCCACCGGCGGCGTCGCCATAGAGCGTGGAGTAGCCCACCGCGACCTCGGACTTGTTGCCCGTGGTCAGGACCAACCAGCCGAACTCGTTGGACAACGCCATGAGCGTGACGCCCCGGATCCGCGCCTGCAGGTTCTCGGAGGTCAGGCCCGGTTCTCTCCCCGCGAAGGACTCGGCGAGCATCTCGTCGAACGCACGGTGGGCGGCCTCGATGGCGATGGTGCGCAACTCGATGCCCAGGTTCCGGGCCAGCGCCTCGGCGTCGGTCAGCGAATGCTCCGACGAGTACCGGCTCGGCATCGCCACGGCGTGGACGTGGTCGGGACCCAGGGCATCGGCGGCGATCACCGCCACCGCCGAGGAATCCAGCCCGCCCGACAGGCCCAGCACCACGTCGGAGAACCCGTTGCGGTGCACATAGGCCCGGGTGCCGGTGACCAGGGCCTCCCAGATCTCGGCTTCCCGGGCCAGAGGTTCGGGCAGCTCCGGAGCCGGCGACAGCGGCCCTCGGTCGGGGACCGCCTCGGTCACGGGCACCACCCGCAAGGGGCGGTCACGGCGGGCACCCCGCGGGTCGACCAGGCGGGACCGGTAGGAGGCGTCGACGCGCAGTTCGGCCACCAGGACCTGGGAACGGAACGGCTCGGCGGCGGCGACCACCTCGCCGTCGGCGTCGATGAGCATCGAGCCGCCGTCGAAGACCAGCTCGTCCTGGGCGCCGACCCGGTTGACGTACGCGATGGCGCAGTGGGCGTCCGCGGCCCGCGTCTGCATCATGTGGAGCCGTTCGCGCTGGCGACCCCCGGTGAAGGGCGACGCCGACAGGTTCACGACCACGTCGGCCCCACCGGCGGCCTGGCGGGCCACCGGGCCCGCCGGATCCCACAGGTCCTCACAGATCGACACACCCACGTCGACGCCGCCGATCCGGAACAGCTCGAAGCGGCCCCGGCCCCGTCGGAAATACCGCTCTTCGTCGAAGACCGCGTAGTTGGGCAGGGTCCGCTTGCGGTACACCCCGCGCACCTCACCCTCCGCGCACACCGCCGCGGCGTTGAACAGGTCCCGGTCGGCCTCGACGAACCCCACGATCGCCACGCAGCCCGCGGCCGCACCGGTCGCCGTGGCGGCGGCGACCCGCTCCAGGGCCCGGGTGTTGGCATCCACGAATCGGGGGCTCAACAACAGATCCTCGGGCGGGTAGCCCGTCACCGACAGCTCCGGGAACACCGCCAGATCACAGCCGGCGGCCCCGGCCTGACCGAGGGCCTCGACCATCGCGTCGACGTTGGCCTGCCAGTCCCCCACCACCAGGTCGAGCTGACACAGGGCCACACGCAGATTCGGCACCCTCCCAGCGTAGACACCGGCCCGGTGTCGACATCCCGCCGACCCTGACCCGGAATGCCACTCGCTCAGCCCACGGTGGCCAGCAACCCCCGGGCGCTCAACGACGCCGCGACCCGGGTCACCTCGTCGATGTCCATGTGCAGCCGCTTGGCCAGGTCCTCCAGGGACACGCCGCGGGCGGCCATGACGACCACCCGCCACTCGATCGGGGACAGCTCGATGGGGTCCATCCCCGCGGGCGCAGCGTCCGCGGTGACCACCAGCACCTCGGGGTCGGCGGGCGTCGCGGCAGGTTCCCCCGTCGGGGCTGCCGGCGGAGGCGGTAGGTCGGCCAGATCCGCGGGCGGGCCCTCCGCGACCGCGGACTCCGGAGCCTCGGCCACCGGCGTGGCGCCCTCGGCCGCGGACTCCCCGGCGGCGGCCTGCGCGGCGGCACGTTCGGCGTCGGCACGCTGTTCGGCCTCCCGGCGCTCCAGTTCGGCGCGGCGGGCGGCCTCGGCCCGCTCGGCCTCGGCCCGCTCGGCCCGGGCGCGCTGTTCGGCCTCGGCACGGATCTCCTGGGAACGCTGCAGCACCACGGGCGGACGCCACGAGGCCAGGATGCCGATCGGGTGCGTGGCGTAGGGGTCGAGTTCGTACTCGCCCTCGCGCACCCCGACGAAGCGGGCGAGCGTCGCCGCGGTGCGGTCCAGCAGCCAATCGGCGATCTCGTGTTCGTCGATGGACGGGTCGGTGTCCAATGCCAGGGGCAGGTACGGCCCTTCGGCGCCGGGTTCGGTGTGCCGGTCGATCTGTTCCTGGGTGAGCAGCCCCGCCTCGAGCAGGAGCTGCTCGAGGGGCGCCTGGTCGAACAGGTCGGCGAAGTAGACCTCTCCCTCGACCAGGTAGACCCGCCCCTCGGCCACGGTGCGCAGTTCGATGACGCCGTTGGCCCGTTCATCGGCTGCTTCCTCGAGCAGCGACTCGATCGGATAATCGGCCAGCGGCCCCTTCCGCATCATGGCGGCGCGCCCCTCTCTACTCGACCAGGCCGTGACTCCGGCGGCATCGGCAGCGAAGAGTCTAGGCGCTCGGCCAGCTCCGGGTCGCCCACCGCGGTGGCTCAGGCGTTTGCGCAGACGGTGTCGACCATGAGCTCGGTGACCACGTAGGGGTCCATGTTGGCGTTGGGGCGACGGTCCTCGATGTAGCCCTTCTGGTCGCGGTGCACCTGCCAGGGGATCCGCACCGACGCGGAGCGGTCGGCAACCCCGTAGCTGTACTCGTTCCAGGGGGCGGTCTCGTGCATGCCGGTGAGGCGCTGTTCGATGCCGGCGCCGTAGTTGTCGATGTGGCGCCGCGGGTCCTTGGCCAGCGCCTCACAGGCGGCCACGATCGCGTCGTAGCCCTCACGCATCTGCCGGGTCGAGAAGTTGGTGTGGGCACCGGCGCCGTTCCACTCGCCCTTGACCGGCTTGGGGTCCAGGGTGGCCGAGATGTCGTAGTCCTCGGCGATCCGGTACAGCAGCCAGCGGGCCAGCCAGAGCTGGTCGGACACCTCGACGGGACCCAGCGGTCCAACCTGGAACTCCCACTGTCCCGGCATGACCTCGGCGTTGATGCCCGACACGCCCAGGCCCGCCTCCAGGCAGGCCTCCAGGTGCTCCTCGACGATGTCGCGGCCCCAGACCTCGTCGGATCCCACACCGCAGTAGTAGAAGCCCTGGGGTGCGGGGAACCCACCCTGGGGGAACCCGTAGGGACGGCCGTCCTTGAAGAACGTGTACTCCTGCTCGATGCCGAACAGCGACTCGAACGAGGCGTACT
>CAYVAS010000114.1:0-5553 GCA_964449375.1 uncultured Iamiaceae bacterium
TTCATGATCAACGGCGACCGCTGCACCCGGGCGTGCGGGTTCTGCCTGGTCGACACCCGCAAGCCTTTGCCCTTGGACCCGGGCGAACCCGAACGGGTCGCCGAAGCGGTCGCCCAGATGGGCCTGGGTTACGCCGTGGTCACCTGCGTGGCCCGCGACGATCTGGCCGACGGGGGCGCGGGGGCCTTCGCCGAGACGATCGCCGCGATCCGACGTCGGTCGCCCGGCACGCTGGTGGAGACCCTGATCTCGGACTGCAAGGGCGACCCCGAGTCGCTCGCGCTGGTCTTCGACGCCGGGCCCGACGTGTTGAACCACAACGTCGAGACCGTGCCCCGTCTGCAGCGGGCGGTGCGCCCTTCGGCGTCCTATGCCCGCTCCCTGGCGGTGCTGGCCCGGGCCGTCGAGGCCGGGCTCATCACCAAAGCGTCGCTGATGGTCGGCATCGGCGAGACCGACGACGAGGTCCACGCCACCCTGGCGGACCTGCGCGGCATCGGAGTCGACATCGTCACCATCGGCCAGTACCTGCGCCCCACTGCGGCGCACCTGCCGGTGACCCGTTGGGTGACCCCCGCCGAGTTCGAGGCCTTCGCCGAGCGCGGCCGGGAGATGGGGTTCGCTCATGTGGAGTCCACGCCCCTGACGCGCTCGTCGCACCACGCGCAGGCTGCGTATCGTTCGGCCATGGCGGCGCTGTCGGGTCCCGGCACGCAAGGCAGCGGACGGACCCTGGCCGGGAGCGTCGCACCCTGAGGTCCCAGGGTGCCCGGATCGCAGCGGGGTCGCGACCGTGAAGTTCGGCGCGCGCATCCGCCGCATGTTCACCCAGCTCGGGGTCGACTCGGGACGGCTGTTCGCCGACCTGCTGGGCGAACAGGTCGCCGCCACGCTGGAGGGCGCGCAGCTCGTCCGGCGGGGCACCACCAAGAAGCACCCGCTGAGCTCGGGCGACGTTCGCGACGAGCTGGGCACGATCGAGCACCGTGGCGACCGGGCCCGCGCCCAGCTGATCGAACAGCTCGCCAGATCCCTGGTCACCCCGATCGACCGGGAGGACCTGTTCCGCCTGTCCCGGTCGGTCGACGACATCCTCGACAACCTCCGGGACTTCGCCCGCGAGGTCGACCTCTACGACGTGGAGGACCGCCGCTTCGCCAAGCCGATCATCAAGACCCTCATCGAAGGGATCGAGGGCCTGGCGGTCGCGGTGGAGGCCCTGGCCGGCCCACCCGAGGCGATCACCGACGCGACCCTGTCGGTGCGCAAGAGCGCTGGGCTGATCCGACGGCTCTACCAGGAGGGGCTCAAGGAGCTGTTCGCCCTGCCCATCGACGGTGAGGCCCTCAAGCGCTGGGAGTTGCTCCACCGTCTCGACATGGTCGGGCTGAGCCTCGGCGAGGCCGCCGACACGCTCGCCGACGGGGCGATCAAGCGCCAGCAATGAGCCCGACCCGGTCGTGTCGGCGATGACCGTCGTCGGGGTGATCCTGGCGGCGGGGGCGTTCGCCTACGCGTTGATGACCGGCGCGAACAACGGCGGCACCCTGGTGGCCGTGCAGTTGCGGGGCACCACCAACCCTCCCTGGGTACCGATCGTGATCCTGTCGGTGGCGGTGGGGCTGGGCCCGGCGGTGCTGGGCACCGCGGTGGCCTCGACGATCGCGGAGGACCTGGCGGTGTTCGACGAGGCCAGCCACGAGCTGGCCCTGGCCACCGTGCTGGTGGTCAGCGTGGGCCTGGTGGGCCTGTTGTCGGCGCGGGGACTGCCCACCAGCCTGTTCGCCGCGTTGATCGGGGCGATCACCGGGGCGGGTCTGGGCCTGGGCGAGGCCGTGGACTGGGCCACGGTCACCGCGGTGTTCCTGGCCGCGGCGCTCACCCCCTGGGTCGGCGGAATCCTGGCGTGGCTGTTCACCCGGGGCCAGCGGCTCATCCCCGCGTCGGGTGGCCCGTTCCGGTGGTTGCTGCGCCGCCAGGTCGGGTCGTACCTGTTGTTGAGCGCCGCCTACGGGGCGAACGGTGCCCAGATCCTGATCGCGCTGCTGGCGTTGGCGCTGCAACGCAGCCCGACGTCGGTGGGCGGGGACCCGTTGCTGTTGGTCGCGTTGGCGGCGACCTTCGCGCTGGGCACGGTGATCGGGCTGCAACGCATGGCCTCGTCGGTGGGCAGCGGCATCGTGGCCCTGCGGCCCCGGCAGGTCGCCACGGCCAAGGTGACCTCCACCGCCGCGGTGGCGTCGGCCTCGGCGCTGGGGCTGCCGGTGAGCATCACCCAGGTGGTGACCGCGTCGCTGGTGGGATGCGGTGCCGCCGAGGGCTACCGGCGGATCCGCTGGCAGCACGCGGGCCGGATCGCCGCGGCGTGGCTGGTCACGGTTCCCGCGGCGCTGGCGGTGGCCTTCGCGGTGGGCGCGATCGGCAGGCGCTTCATCTGACCCGGGCGCTCCGGAGGGGGCCCGCACGATTCCGACGAGGGGCGATCTGCTCGCAGAATCGGGGCTGGCCTAGCCTCGGCCGGGTGATTCCCCTGGACACCGCCGCGTTGTTCGTGGGTTGGGCGACGGGTTTTCTGGGGTGGCAGGTGGTCCTGGGATTCCGCCGGGAGGTCGTCTTCGGTGCCACCTGGGTGACCCACGTGTTCGTGCTCATCCTGGGGTCCCTGGCACTCATTCCGGCACTGCTGGGCGACGGGGTGGTGGCCCGCGACCTGGCGATCGTGGCGCTGCTGGTGCTGACCGCGGTGACGCTGGCGGTGTCGGTGGTGCAGTACCGACGTCGACGGGCGGGGGGTACCGGCGTCGCCGAAGCCGGAGGGATGACCACCGTTCAGGTGCGGCGCCTCGACGGCGTGAGCGTGCTGGTCGGGGCCGTGGCCACGGTGGTGGCGACGCTGGAGGCGGGCGGACCGGTCGTGCTGTCCCTGGCGCGGTCGGTGATGGCCGCCGCGACCCTGGGCGGGCTGGCCTTCGCGATGGTGTTCTCGCACCGCCTGCTGGCCAAGGAGTACCTGGGGCGGGAACCCTTCGAGGCTGCGGCGGTCGGTGTGCTGGCGATCTGGCCGTTGGAGGTGGCGGTGATGCTGTGGCCCACGGGCATGTGGTCGGCGCTGAACGGCACGATCGACGACGGCTACGGCGGCATCCTGGGCTGGATGTGGGCGCTGTGCGCGGTGACGACCCTGGGGTTGTTGGTCGTGGCGCGGGTGATGCTGGCCGACCGCGAGCACGCCAAGTTGGCGTCGTCGTCGGGCATGTTCTACCTGGCCGGGCTCACCGGGGCCGGCGCGGTACTGATCTCCCGGGCGGTGCTCAGCGGCTGAGTCGCCTCGTCAGGTGATCGACCCCAGCATCGCGCCGCCGTCGACGACCATGGTCTGGCCGGTGATCCACGACGCTGCATCAGAGGCCAGGAAGACCGCCATGTTGGCGATGTCGTCGGGTTCGCCGAGCCGTCCCATGGGCAGGCGCGCGGCGATCGCAGCTTCGTTGCGTTCCCACAGGGCCCGGGCGAAGTCGGTCTTGACCAGCCCGGGGGCGATCGCGTTGACCCGCACCTCGGGGCCCAGTTCGTGGGCCAGGTTGCGGGTGAGGTGGATGACCGCCGCCTTGGTGGTGTTGTAGATCCCGATACCGGATTCGACGATGAGCCCGCCGACGGACGCGAGATTGATCACGGTGCCGCCCCGCTCGGCCATCGACGCGCGGTAGGCCTCCTGGGTCCACACCAGCATGCCCCGCAGGTTGACCTCGAAGGTCTTGTCGTAGCGGGGCAGATCGATGTCGATGGCCCGGCCGAAGTAGGGGTTGGTGGCGGCGTTGTTGACCAGGATGTCGACCGATCCGAACCGGTCCAGCGTGGCGGCCACGCACGCGGCGGCGTCCTCGGGCTTGCGGGCGTGCGCGGCATGCACGGCGGTGGTGCCTTCGATGGTCGCGGCGGCCTCCTCCAACGCGTCGGCCTTGCGTGACGACAGCATCACCGACGCTCCCGCCCCCGCCAGCCCGCGGGCGATCGCCAGCCCGATGCCGCGTGAGGCGCCGGTGACGAGCGCGGTCCTACCGTCGAGTCGCAGTTTCATGGCCCGTCAGCCTAGAGGCCGTCCCGATCCCCCGGAACCCGCGCTCCCCCCAACGAAATTCGGAGCGAAAAGGCTGCCATGCCGCCTTTTCGCTCCGAATTTCGGAACGGGGGTCGTGGCGAATGGCCCGTGCGGAGAGGAGGGGCCTCCCCGGGGCGGCTCAGCGGCCGGCGACGAAGTACTTGGCCCGGGGGTGGTGGAAGACGACCGCGGCGGTGGTCTGTTCGGGGTGGAACTGGTAGCCGGTGTCCTCGTTGCACTCGATGCCGAGCTGTTCGGCGCCCAGCAGCTCCGCGCAGCGCTGGTTGTCCTCCAGGTCCGGACACGCCGGGTAGCCCCACGAGTAGCGGCCGCCGCGGTAGCGCTGGCGGAACAACCCGGCCAGCGACTCGTCGTCCTCGTCTCCGAAGCCCCACTCGGTGCGGATCCGGTGGTGCATGTACTCGGCCATCGCCTCGGCCATCTCCACCCCCAGGCCGTGCAGGTGCAGGTACTTCTGGTACTCGTCGGCGGCGAAGAGTTCCGCGGTCTTCTCCGACACCTTGTGGCCCATCGTGACGATCTGGAAGGCCACGTAGTCGACCTCGCCCGAGTCGATCGGACGGACCATGTCGGCGATGCACAGGTAGGGCTCGGAGGGCTGACGGGGGAAGTTGAAGCGGGTCACCTCGTCGGTGCGGGACTCGTCGGTCCAGATCACCAGGTCCCGTCCGTCGCCGTTGCAGGGGAAGTAGCCGTACAACGCCGCGGGCACCAGCAGGTCCTCGGTGCGGGCGTAGTCGAGCTGCTCGCGCAGGATCGGCCGGATCCGTGCCTTGAAGTCCTCGTCGGACTCGGTGGGCTTGGACGGTTTGGCCTCGCCCCGGCGGGACGCCTGCGCGGCCTTGCGGGCCCCCTCGGGCAGGTACTGCCACTGCAGCCGGAACAGCGAGGTCTCGTTCAGGTACGCGGCGATGTCGTCGATCGACACGCCCTTGACCATCCGTACCCCCAGGAACGGCGGCACGAAGATCGGGTTGTCGGTGGCCACCTCGGGTGACCGCGCCGGCAGGTCGGCGTCGTCGGCTTCGACCCGGTGGTGCAGCCGCGAGGGCACCTTGGAGTCCGAAGGCACCACGCCCCAGTCGTCGTCGGCGAACTCGCCCCGGCGCAGCTCGCCCAGCCGGTCCATCACGTCGAGGCCTTCGAAGGCGTCCTTGCCGTAGAACAGCCGGCCCTCGTAGACCTCGCGCAGGTCCCGCTCCACATAGGACCGGGTGAGCGCCGCGCCGCCCAGGATCACGGGGATCTCCGACAGCTTGCGATCGTTCAGCTCGACCAGGTTGTCGCGCATCACCAGGGTGGACTTCACCAGCAGCCCGGACATGCCGATCGCGTCGGCGTCGACCTCCAGGGCCTTGGCGATCAGATCCGACACCGACACCTTGATGCCCAGGTTGTGGACGTCGTAGCCGTTGTTGGTGAGGATGATG
>CAYVAS010000115.1:0-5494 GCA_964449375.1 uncultured Iamiaceae bacterium
AATTCGGAGCGAAAAGGCTGACATTCGACCTTTTCGCTCCGAATTTCGGGGAGCGGTGGGGGGTCGGGGGTGAGAAATCGGGGCTCGGGGTCGGGGGGTGTCAGAACTCGTGGGGCCACCAGGGGCGTTCTGCCAGCGCGAACAGGGCGTCGGCCAGGTCGACCGCGGAGGGCTCGCCGCGGAGTCGTCCGGCCGCGGCCAGGGTGCTGGGCGCCGCGCCGCCCAGCGCGATCGACGTGGCATCGGCGATGTCCAAGGCCACGGTCGCCACGCCATCCGCGGTGGCCCCGGCCTCGACGCGTTCGCACCGGCCTTGCGTCCCCCGGCCCGGGCTGTGCACCCGGAACCGGCCGCCGACCTCGGGGTGGAACCGGTCGGTCACCTCCAAGTCGAGGGTGCCTGCCGCACCGTAGGAGCGGGCCGACAGCGCGGCTTCGACGTCCAGGAGCCGGCCCCAGACCATGTCGGCCACCGCCAGGGTGCGCAGCTGGCGCGGTTCGACCAGGCGCCAACGGACCGCCGGGTCGACCGGGCCGACCTCGAATTCCACGGTGGTGACCAGGTCGATGGAGGCCACGAATCCCCACAGCAGCGCCTCGACGTCGGGGGTGGTTGCGGTCAGGTGTTCCAGGTACGCGGTGTTGGCGGCCAGACGGTCCGGGTCCTCCCGGGCCCGGATCCGCCACAGGGCGTACCCGTCGGCGACCCCCTCGGCGTCTCGGTGCAGCACCCCGCGCAACGGGGTGCGGCCGGCTCTGAGAAACGACGGGTCGCGCCGGAGCTGGGCCCACACCCCCTCGGGCAGGTCGAGCCACCCGGTGCGCGCGCGGCGGACCCGGTCGTGGACGGCCGCCAGCTCCGCGGTGTCGACGTGGGGGTTCACCGCCTCGAAACGGCCCGGATCCTCCACGGGTGGGTCCCACCGGACCGCGTCCGCGTCGATCGCCAGGTGGGCCACGTCCGCGGTGATCCCGTAGCCGAAGCGGCGGTAGATGGAGGTCTCCGACGCGGTCAGCAACGCCACGGGCTCGCCCCGGTCACGGGCGTCGGCGTGCAGGCGACGGAGCATCTCGGTGAGGATGCCCCGGCGCCGGTGCGTGGGCTCCAGCCCGACCATCGTGATGCCGGCCGCGCCCACCGGCGCGCCCCCTGGCATGGTCAGCTCGAAGCTGTAGGCGCCCGACCCGGCGACGCAGCGTTCCCCGTCGAAGACGCCGATGCTGCGGTCGGCCTCGTTGGTCAGCAGGCCCAGGTCCACCTCGGCGTCGGATCCGTGCGCGCCATAGGACCGCAGCGGCACGCGCAGCACCTCGCGGAGCTCGTCGGGGTCGGGTCGGCGGAATTCCAGGTTCGGCACCCGTGCAGTCTTCCACGACCTCCGGTGCCCCGGCCCACGTGATTTGGCTCCCGTGATTCGCCCCCCGTGCTCCGAGGACGCGGGGGCGTGTCGGGCCGGTGGTTGCCGCCTGGTCGGGGGTCTGCGAGAATCTGACGATCCGTCAGATTCGCCACGGGTCGCCGCGGCGCCCCCGTGTGGACGACGGCCACTCATCTGTCCCATCCCACCGACCTGCCCGGGAGGCCCGGCCATGCTCGACCACCTGATCACCGGCGGCACGATCGTCGACGGCACCGGCGCGCCCCGCTTCGTGGGCGACCTGGGCATCCGCGACGGACGGATCGTGGCGATCGGCCCGGCGGGCAGCATCACCGAGGACGCCCGTGAGGTGCTCGACGCCGCCGGTCAGATCGTCGCCCCCGGTTTCGTCGACCCCCACACCCACTACGACGCCCAGCTCCACTGGGATCCGCTCGCCACACCCTCCAACGTGCACGGCGTGACCTCGATGGTGGCGGGCAACTGCGGGTTCACGCTCGCGCCGCTCCGCCCCGACGACGCCGACTACCTGCGGCGGATGATGGCCAAGGTCGAGGGTATGGCGCTGGCGGCCCTGGAACAGGGCGTGGACTGGAACTGGGAGACCTTCGCCGAGTACCTCGACCGCCTGGACGGCCGGATCGCCATCAACACCGGGTTCATGGTCGGGCACTGCGCGCTGCGCCGCTACGTGATGGGCGCGGACGCCACCGCCGGGGAGGCCACCCCGGATCAGATCGCCGAGATGGTCGGCGAGTTGCGCCGGGCGATCGAGGCCGGCGGGCTGGGACTGTCGACCACCCGGTCGAGCACCCACTCCGACGGTGACGGGGTGCCCGTCGCATCACGGCACGCGTCGGTCGCCGAGCTGATCGCGCTCAGCGCAGAGACCGGGCGGCACCCGGGCACCAGCCTGGAGGCGGCCTTCACCGGCGGGTTGGATCAGTTCTCCGACGACGAGATCGACCTGATCGCCCAGATGACGGGCGCGGCGAAGCGCACGCTGAACTGGAACGTGCTCACCGTGGACTCCTCGGTGCCCGAACGCATTCCCCGCCAGCTCGGCGCGGCCGCGGCGGCCCGAGCTGCCGGGGGACGGGTCGTGGCGCTCACCATGCCGGTGCTGGTGCCGATGAACATGAACTTCGGGACGTTCTGTTCGTTCAACCTGATGCCCGGCTGGGGCGACATCCTGGGCCTGCCCCTGCCCGAACGCATCGCCAAGCTGTCCGACCCCGAGGTGCGGGCCTGGATGGTGGAGCGGTCCCAGTCCCCCGAGGCCGGGGTGTTCCGGCGCCTGGCCGACTGGGACAACTACGTCATCGGCGACACGTTCTCGGCGGCGAACGAAGGCCTGTCGGGCCGCCGGGCCCGTGAGCTGGCCGAAGAGTGGGGCACCGACAGTTTCTCGGCGCTGGTGCGCGTGGCGATCGCCGACGACCTACGCACGATCCTGTGGCCCGGTGCACCCGACAACGACGACGAGTCCTGGCGGATGCGCACCGAGGTGTGGGACGACGACCGGGCCATGATCGGCGGCTCCGACGCCGGCGCCCACCTCGACCGCATGAGCGGGGCGCCCTACACCACTCGGTTCCTGGGGGACATGTTGCGGGGCCGCAAACTGGTGGGCCTGGAGCGTGCCGTGCAGCTCATCACCGACGAGCCGGCCCGATTGTTCGGGCTGGTCGACCGGGGCCGTCTCGCAGAGGGTCACCACGCCGACGTGGTGGTGTTCGACCCGGAGACCGTCGGGGCGGGCACCGCCCGGCTGGTGAACGACCTGCCCGGGGACTCGCCCCGCCTGTTCGCCGAATCCCACGGCGTGACCCGGGTGTACGTCAACGGGGTGGTCACCGTGGTCGATTCTCAGGCAACCGGCGCCACGCCCGGCAAGGTGCTGCGCAGCGGCGTGGACACGGCCGGCACCGAGGTGACGCCGGGTTAGGGTCGGGCCATGGCCGACCTCGACCCGACGCTGGTCAACAACGTCACCTGGCGGATCCCCAACGCGCTGGTCATCATCGGCTCCCGGGCCGGAGACAAGCGCAACGCGATGACCGCGTCGTGGGTGACCCAGATGGCGATGGAGCCGGTCCTGATCGGGGTGAGCGTCCAGGAGGAGGCCGTGACCACCGAGCTGATCCGCGCGGGCGGCTCCTTCAGCGTGAACCTGTGGGACGCCGCCGATGCCCGGGTCATGGTCAAGTACGCCAAGCCTGCCGACGTGGTGGACGGGGCGATCAAGTCCCGCCCGGTGCGCGATGCGCCCAGCGGGGTGCCGGTGTTCGACGATGCGGTGGCCTGGATGGACTGCGAGGTGCGTCACACCCTGGAGCTGGGGTCCCACGTGCTGTTCGTCGGCGAGCTCACCGCGGTGGAGCTCGTCGACGCCGACGCCGAGGTCGCCTCGATGGCCCACACCCGCATGAAGTACGGCGGCGTGGCCCGCCGCTGAGACGGCCGGATGCGCCCCTCGCCCGGGATGGCGGCTCAGCCGGGCCGGGCGTGGGAGGCGAACCAGTCGAGCGCCAGCTCGGTGGCGTCGATGGTCTGGGTGGTCGGGCCGATCTCGATGTCGGCGCCGGGCCAGGTGTGGCCGCCTTCGAAGATCGTGTAGAGCTCGACGTCCGCGGTGCAGCCGCTGTAGGTCCAGCGTTCCACGTCCTCGCCGATGGACTGCCGGGTCGGCTCTGGCGCACAGCCGTTGCCCGACGCCCAGGCCGCGACGTTCTCACGGGTGCCGGGCAGCCCGGCGTTGGGGCTGTCGGGGAACTCGTGGGTCGAGCCTTCTCCGTAGGGCACGGTGCGGTCTGCGGTGCCGTGGAAGGCGATCATCGGGATCGCCGGGCAGTCGTTGGGGTGCACCTCGACGGTGACCAGGGCGAGCGACGCGAAGGTGTCGGGCGACGCGCACGCGGTGACCGCCGCCTTCCAGGCGCCCAATGACATGCCGACGAGGTGGATCCGGTCGCCGTCGACGCAGTAGCGGGACTCCACGTCGGTGACCAGAGCGTCGAGGAACTCGTGATCGGCGTCGTGGGCGCCGAGCCCCCAGACGCCGTCGATCGCGTCTGGGGTGACGGTGAGCACGCCACGTTCGGCTGCGGCGGCGGTGAACCCGCCGTACACGCTGGCCTGCACGGCGTCGGAGCCCGAGCCGTGGAGGTTGACCACCAGCGGGGTGGGCTCGTCCGGGTCGTAGTCGGCGGGTACGCCCAGCCGGTAGGTGCGCTCGACGCCGTCGACGTCGAGGGTGGCGTCGGCGCCGATGGGGGACTCGGATCCCACGGGTGGGGTGTCCGGGTCCTGGCCACAGCCCGGTGACGCGGGCTGTGGGGTCGTCGTGGTCGTGGCTCCGGTCGTGGAGGTCAGGGTCGGGGAGGCCGGGGTCCCTCCGCTGCTGGAGCATCCGGTGACCAGCAGGGCCAGGACGACCGCGGTGGTGGCGAGGCGTCGGGGCACGGGTCCATTGTCGACGATCGGGCGCGCCCGTCGTGTCACCGCTCGGATTCCGGTTCCGGGCGGCGTCGAAGCGGCCCGGATTTTCCCGTAGGGTGAGAGCGCTGGGCCGCGCCCGGAGCCACGGGTCCGGCCCGCTCCGACCCGATGCGGCCCGAAGGGGAAACGACATGACCACGGCACACGACTTCGCCCAGCTCTACATCGACGGGGCCTGGGTCGATCCGGCGGGGTCGGGCACCATCGAGGTGATCGACGCCACCACCGAAGCGGTGATGGGGCGCATCCCGGAGGGGTCCGCTGCAGATGCGGACCGGGCGGTGCTGGCAGCCCGGGCCGCGTTCGACACCTGGGCGGCCACGCCGCCCAAGGACCGGGCCGACTTCGTGGCCCGGATGGGTCAGGGAATCGGCGAACGGGCCGACGACATCGCGGACGCGATCACCGGCGAGGTGGGCATGCCCCGCAAACTCTCGGGAATCATCCAGGCCGGGCTGCCCCAGGCGGTGGCCGCGGGCATCGCGGGGCTGGCCGAGGACTTCGCCTGGGAGGAGCAGATCGGTTCGTCGCTGGTGGTGCGCGAACCGGTCGGGGTGGTGGCCGCGATCACCCCGTGGAACTATCCGCTGCACCAGATCGTGATCAAGGTCGCCG
>CAYVAS010000116.1:0-5415 GCA_964449375.1 uncultured Iamiaceae bacterium
GGGGTGTGCGTGTACACGCGGGTGCAGACACCACGGCGCTGGGGCGCGCCCTTGAGCGCGGGGGTCTTGCCTTCGCGCGTCTTGGAAGAACGGCCCTTGCGGACCAACTGCTGGATGGTGGGCACCTTGCACCTTTCGAACGTCGTGATCGGACCCGGACGGATCCACCCTCCGGCGAGGCCGACGTACCATCGTAGGAACCAGCTACCGCCGGGTGCAAGACCGCGCCGCCACCGGTGGCGGACGCCACTCAACGGTGGGCGGAGAGGGGATCTTCCAGCGGTTCGCCCAGGCGGACCCGGCGGACGATCTCGAACAGATCGGCGAGGTCGATCGGCTTGGTCAGGTAGCCGTCGGCCCCAGCGGTCATGAGGCGTTGGATCTGGCTGCGGGACGCATCCGCGGAACACATCACCACGGTGGTGTCCGCGATCGCCGGGGTCGACCGGATCGTGCGCAGCACCTCTTCACCGGACAGGTCGGGCAGGTGCAGGTCGAGCAGCACCAGGTCCGGGCACAGCCGGTTGGCCAGGTCCAGTCCCCTGCTGCCCTGCACGGCGATGACCAGGTCGATGTCGCCCTGGGTCCGCAGTGCCCGGTCGATGAGTTGGGAGTTGGTGATGTTGTCCTCGATGTAGAGCACTCCCAGGCGCCGGTCGGCCGCCTCGACGTCGGTGGGAAGGCTGGGGGCACCGTCGGGTTCGGGCAGGGTGTCGACCCGACGTTCGGCCTGGGGCAGCTCGAGTGAGAACGTCGAGCCTTCGCCGAGGGTGGAATAGACGGTCAGGGTGCCGTTCATCTCGCGGCTGAGGGTCCGCGAAAGCGCAAGGCCCACTCCGGTCCCCTCCACCGAGGTGGCCTCGGCGCCGAGACGCTCGAAGGGGCGGAACAACTCGGGCAGCTTTGAAGGCTCGATGCCCGGGCCGGTGTCGGTGACCGAGATCGAAACGGTGCCTCCCGAGGCCTGCACGTCGACCGAGATCGACCCGCCCTCGAAATTGTACTTGACCGCGTTGGAGAGCAGGTTCAACAGGATCTGCAGCAACCGCTGCCGGTCGGCGTGGACGAAGATGTCGTCGCCGTCGACGGCCATGGTCACCGAGAGGTCCCGCTCGGCGGCCTGGGGGCCGATCAGGTCCAGGGCGATGTCGAGTTCGTCGGTGACCGCGACCGGCTCCAGGGACAGCCGGAGCTTTCCGGCCTCGATCTTGGCCAGGTCCAGGACCTCGTTGATCATGTTGAGCAGGTGGCGGCTGGAGCGCTGGATGGCGTCGATGTTCTCGGCCTGCTCATCGGTGAGATCGTCCATCTGGAGCAGTTGGGAGAACCCGATGATCGAGTTGAGGGGGGTCCGCAGTTCGTGGCTCATCCGTGACAGGAACTCGCTCTTGTAACGGCTGGCCTCGTCCGCGCGGTCACGGGTGGCGCGGAGCTGGGCCTCGATGTGGTGGCGGCGGGTCACGTCGTGAGCGGCAGCCATGATGATGTCGCGGCCGGCCACCGGCTTGGCGGTCCACTCCAGCACCCGGTACGAGCCGTCCGCGGCCCGGTAGCGGTTCTCGAAGCTGGTGACCTGATCGCCGACGGCGAGGTCGTCCATGGCGGCCCGCGTCGTCTCCTGGTCGTCGGGGTGGACGAAGCTCAGGTACGGGCGGGCCATGAGCTCGGCGAGGGGGTAGCCCAGCGTGGCGCGCCAGGCGGGATTCAGCCGAATGAACCGGCCGTCCACCGTGGCGACCGACAGCAGATCGAGGGAGAGGTCGAAGAACTCGTCGGACCAGTAGCGGCCCCGGCCGTTGCTGGCGGGGTCGACGATGACGCCCACGTAGCGGGACTCGCCGCCGGTACCGATCCGGTCGATGCGGAGCTGCACGTCGACGAGTGAGCCATCGGCGTGCAGCGCCTGCAGCGGCTGACCACTTCCGATGATGTCGCCCTCGCCGGTCTTCCGCAGAATCTCCAGGTACTGGGCCAGCGCCGCGCGCGACACCTCGGGGATCAGCATGGCGAGGCTGTGACCCACGACGTCTTCGGCCCGGTGGCCGAAGAGCTGCTCGGCGCCGGCACTGAAGCTGTGCACGGTGCCGTCCGCGTCGATGATCACGGTGCCGACCACGGGAAGGTCGGGAAATGCTCGGTTCAACGTCGGTTCAGAGCTCACGGTCACCTCACGGGACGCGTGGTACGAGTCGGAGCGCGTCGATCGTCGGGGCGCCCGCGGCACCGTCTCGCCCATCCCTCGGCGTTTCGGTACGTGATCCCGTTGTCGGCCCACCACGCCGACGGCTTGAGTGCTCCGCCGACAATCGGGCCGTCCGACCCAGGTGGACGCCCGGCTCCGGGCACCTGCGTGCCCGGGTGCGTCCAGCGGATCATCTTTGGCGAGTGCCCCTCACAATTCGCGGCGCCGGACCGAAGGGGACTCGTGAACTTCAACGGGCAACGATCCGAGCCGGCGCGCCCCTCCGCCGGCGATCGAGGGCAACCACCGACCGGGTTCGAAGGTGGCGAGGACCGTGCCGGCGGGCTCCGGCCGGGGTCGGGTGGGCGATGATCACCAGCAGCTTCCCCCATTCCCGGGTGCTGGTGGTCGACGACGAGGCCGCGAACGTCGCCCTGCTGACCAAGATGCTCGACCGGGCCGGCTATGCGAACGTGGCCTCGACCACCGACTCGGGCGACGTGATGCGTCTGGTGTCGACCTTCGAGCCCGACCTGATCCTGCTCGATCTGCACATGCCCGAACCCGACGGGTTCGCGATCATGGCCCGTCTCGGCGAGCTCGCCACTTCCGACACGTTCCTTCCGGTGCTGGTGCTGACCGCAGATGCCACGGAGATCACCAAGGTCCGGGCGCTGGGCAACGGCGCGACCGATTTTCTGACCAAACCCTTCGAGTACGCCGAGTTGCTGCTCCGCCTCAAGAACCTGCTCACGCTGCGGCAGCAACACGAGCAGCTCCGACGCGCCAACGTGTCGTTGACCTACACGGTCGAACAGCACGAGCGCGACGCGGCCGCCCAGAAGGAATACGAGCGGCAGATCACGCTGCGGACCGAGTCGATCCTGTCGGAGTCCGGGCCGCGCATGGTGTACCAGCCGATCGTGGACCTCACCGACGGTTCGCTGATCGCCGTGGAGGCGCTGGCCCGCTTTCCCGAGGGCTACAGCGATCGACCCGAGGTGTGGTTCGCCGAAGCCCACGAAGTGGGGCTGGGGGTGCAGCTCGAGACCGCCGCGCTCGAAGCGGCACTGCGTGGTCTGGAGCGGCTGCCCGACGACTGCGATCTGTCGCTGAACGTGTCGCCGGAGACGCTGCGCTCACCCGCGCTGCGCTACGTGTTGAACGCCGTGCCGGCGGAGCGGATCGTGTTGGAGGTGACCGAACACGGACAGGTCGAGGACTACCGGGACCTCATCGATTCGATCGAGGACCTGCGGGCACGCGGCGTCCGGATCGCCGTGGACGACACCGGATCCGGGTCGGCGGGTCTGCAGCAGATCCTCGAGCTCGGACCCGACATCGTGAAGCTCGACCGCAGCCTGGTGCGGGACCTGGACACCTCGCCGGTGCGGCGGTCGCTGGTCGCGTCGCTGTTGCACTTCGCCTCGGAAGTCGGTCTGACCCTCATCGCCGAGGGGATCGAGACCACCGGCGAGTTCGCCGCGGTGCAGGCGCTGGGAGTCCAAGTCGGTCAGGGCTACCTGCTGGCCGAACCCGGCGAACTGCCCGTCACGACCCCCCGGTTGCCCACCGCGTCCTGAGTTTCCGGATCACCCGCGAACCGTCGTGACGTCGACGGGGGACGAGGGGGCGACGTTCCGATCCGGCGATGGCATGACGCGCAGCGGGCTCTACCGTTGACGACATGGCGACCGATCCCTCCGATGCCGATGTGATCGTGCTGGGACTCGGTCCCGGCGGGGAGGCCGTCGCCGAGACGCTCGTCGCCGAGGGGCGCCGGGTCGTGGGCGTCGACGAGCGTCTGGTCGGCGGGGAGTGCCCCTACTTCGCCTGTATCCCCTCCAAGATGGTTCTGCGGGCGGCCCAGACACTGGCCGAGGCCGCGCGGGTCGACGCCCTCGCCGGGCGCGCCACGACCCGGGCGGACTACACCTACGTGGCCGACCGGATCCGGGACGAGGCGACCACCGACTGGGACGATGCCGAAGCGGTGCAGCGCTTCGTCGACCGGGGCGGCGTGTTCGTCCGAGGGCGCGGTCGGCTGACCGGACGTGAGAGCGACGGCCGTCTGACCGTCGAGGTCGCCGGTGCGGAGTACCGGGCGCTGGACGTGGTGGTGGCCACCGGCACCCGACCCACCTTGCCGCCCATCGACTCGCTCCCCGACCTGGTAGCGACCGGTGAGCAGTTCGATTCGCCGATCTGGACCAACCGCGAAGCGCTCCGTGCACCGCGCCTTCCCGCGTCGCTGACGATCGTCGGCGGCGGACCGGTCGGTTGCGAACTGGCACAGGGTTTCGCCCGTTTCGGCGTGGCGGTCACCGTCGTCCAACGCTCCCCGCGGTTGTTGCCCGGGGAGGAACCGGCGGCCTCGGCGGTGCTGGCCGAGGTGTTCGCCCGCGAGGGGATCGACGTGCGCGTCGCCACCGAGGTCACCGACGTGCAGATCCAGGACGATGGCCGCGTCCGCGTCGAGACGAGGTCCCGGGACTCCGATGCGGCCCCGGGCTCGATCACCACCGACAAGCTGCTGTTCGCGACGGGCCGCCGCGCCAACCTGACCGACATCGGCCTCGACCGGGTCGGCCTCGACCCTCAGGTCCCCACCCTCGAGGTCGACGACCACATGCGGGTGGTCGGCGCCGACGGGACGCCGGTGCGGGGGCTGCACGCGGTGGGTGACGTCACCGGGCGTGGGCCGTTCACGCACGTGGCCGACTGGCAGGCCCGGATCCTGAGCGGGGAGCTTCTCGGGCGCCCGGAACCCTTCGGGGGCTACCACGGTCTTGCGAGGACGACCTTCACCGACCCCGAGGTCGGTCGGGTCGGCAGCACCGCAGCCGAGGCGCGCGCCGCGGGGCTCACCGTGCGCACCGGCCATGCGACGCTCGCCACCGACACCCGCGGACGGATCCACGGCCCCGGCAACGACGGCTTCATCGAGCTGGTCGTCGACGCGGACGCCGATGTGCTCGTCGGGGCCACGGTCGTCGCGCCCGGCGGCGGCGAGATCCTCGGGCTGTTGACCCTCGCGGTCCACGCCCGGGTGCCGGTCACGACGCTGTCGACCATGCACTACGTGTTCCCGACGCTGCATCGCACCGTCCTGGAAGCTCTCGGGAACCTCGGTTGACGCCCGCCGGGCGTCAGCCGACCGTGAACAGTGGTCCGCTGCCGACGGTGGTGAACGCGTGATACCGGAAGCCGCCGTCCTCGACCACCCAGTCACC
>CAYVAS010000117.1:0-5251 GCA_964449375.1 uncultured Iamiaceae bacterium
GACGGGCGATCGACGCGGCCCGGGTGATGTCCTCATAGGAGGAGTTGGTGCACGATCCGATCAGCGACGAGGAGATCTCCAGCGGCCAGTTCTCCTCCTTGGCGATGGGTCCCAGCTCGGACACCGGCCGGGCGTAGTCGGGGGAGTGCGGCCCGTTGATGTAGGGCACCAGAGCGTCCAGGTCGATCTCGATGACCCGGTCGAAGAACCGCGAGGGGTCCTCGAGCACCTCGGGGTCGGCCCGCAGATCGTCCCGGTGGGCTTCGGCGGCCTCGGCCAGGTCGGCGCGTCCGGTCTGGGCCAGGTAGTCGTACATGTTCCGGTCGTAGTCGAACAGCGAGCAGGTGGCTCCGATCTCGGCGCCCATGTTGCAGATCGTGCCCTTGCCCGTCGCCGAGATCGAGTCGGCCCCGGGGCCGAAGTACTCCAGGATCGCACCGGTGCCACCCTTGACGGTGAGCTCCTCGGCGACCTTGAGGATGATGTCCTTGGGCGAGGTCCAGCCGTCGAGCGAACCGGTCAGGTGCACCCCGATGAGCCGGGGGTAGCGCACGTTGAAGGGCTGACCGACCATCACGTCCACCGCGTCGGCCCCGCCGACGCCGATGGCCACCATGCCCAACCCACCGGCATTCGGCGTGTGACTGTCGGTACCGATCATGAACCCGCCGGGGAACGCATAGTTCTCCAGGACGACCTGGTGGATGATGCCGCTGCCGGGCTTCCAGAAGCCGATGCCGTGCTTCTTGGAGGCACTTTCGAGAAAGTCGTAGACCTCCTCGTTGGTGTGCTGGGCGCGGACCAGGTCGGGCAACGCGCCTTCGAGTGCCTGGATCAGGTGGTCGCAGTGGATGGTCGTGGGCACGGCCACCTGGTCGAGGCCGGCGGTCATGAACTGCAGTACGGCCATCTGGGCGGTGGCGTCCTGCATGGCGACCCGGTCGGGGTCGAAATCGGTGTAACTCTTGGTCCGTTCGATCCCCGCCCCTTCCGGATCGGTCAGGTGGTTGAACAGGATCTTCTCGGTGGCGGTGAGGGGACGACCCACCCGCTTGCGACCCAGCTCCACCCGTTCGGCGAGTCGCTCGTAGACCTTCTCGACCAGTTCGACCGGGGTCGACGACTGGACCGGCGTGCCAGCATTGTCGGTCATGGGGAGCTCCTCTTTCCTTGGCGTCCGGGGCGGGCTGTGTCCACAGCCTTGCATCCGTCGCCAATATAGACAAGTCTGATACAAGTGCGCAAGATCCGTTACCTCGACATCGCCGACGACCTGCGCGAGCGACTGCACGCGGGAGAATTCCCCCACGGTCGCCTCCCAAGCGAATCCGAGCTCACCGCGACCTACGGGGCGAGTCGGGTGACGGTCCGCAAGGCCCTCGAGGCGCTGCGGACCGAAGGGCTCATCGCGGCGCAACAAGGCCTCGGATGGTTCGCCTCGGGACACCCGCTGCGGCAACGGCTGGGCCGGCTCGGCACGATCGAAGCGCAACTGGAACAGTCCGGGGTGACCTCGGCGCGGCGGGTCCTGGAGCTGCGCACCCAGGATGCGCCGGCCCGGGTGGCCGCGGTCCTGGGAGTCGACCGGGTCGTCCGGCTGGTGCGGCTCAACCTGGCCGACGGTCGTCCCTTCGCGCTGGTCACGGTGTGGTGTCCGGCCGAACTGGGCGGCGGGTTCACTCGAGCGGAGCTGACCGAGCACTCCTTCCACGACCTGTTGACCGTGCCCCTGGGCCACGGGGTCCAGACCATCGCCGCCGCGGTGGCCACCCCCCGGCAGGCGGAGCTGTTGGAGATCGAAGCAGGCGCCGCGGTCCTGGTGTGCAAGCGCACGACCTACTCGGTCGACGAACGGGCGGTGCTGCTCGCGACCCACGTGTTTCCCGGCGCGCTGACCGAGTTCACCGTGGACCTGCCCCGGGCCGAGACCTCCATCGCCCCCTCGGGCATCCGCCTGGTCGACTGATCCGCAGGCAACCGGGACGGGCCCTCCCACACCCTGGTCACGGTGAGGTCCGTCCCGGGGCCGGCGCCGCGAGGCCGGCGCGCAGCCGGAGCACCGCGAACACCGCAATGGCCACCAGCGCGATCGGGATGCCCACCGTGAACAGGTTCCAACCGGCGTCCTGGGCCGCCCGGACCCACCACAGGTCCA
Source organism: uncultured Iamiaceae bacterium (assembly GCA_964449375.1). Classification (GTDB taxonomy): domain Bacteria; phylum Actinomycetota; class Acidimicrobiia; order Acidimicrobiales; family Iamiaceae; genus JAFDWI01. The sequence continues at coordinate 2,156 of CAYVAS010000117.1, forward strand.
GGCGGGCCACGTCCAGGGCCTCCTCCCAGGCCGGGGTGAGGTCCACGTGGGGCTGGGACTCGCTCAGTGCCCGCCAGAGCACCACGAACCCGTCGAGGTACGCCGCGTGCGTGAGCGAGGCGGAGGTGTCCTCGCCTCGCAGACGGCGTTCGGTGACCACCGCGAAGAAGTCCACCAGCACCCCGGAGAGCTGGATCGCGACCCCCGCCAGGGCCAACCCGGCCACCGCCAGGCGCCCAGGGACGCCGATGCGGCCGCGGCGGATCTCCTGGACGACCCGCGCCAGGGGAATGGCCACCAGAGGTACCACCACCACCGTGAAGCGGGCGCCCCAGGCCTGGTCACCGGCCCAGCCCACGATCGCCGAGTGGGCCAGCAGGGTGGCCAGGGTCGCCCCTGCGATCGACGCGGCGATCACCGTATGGCGACGCAGGAACCAGCGCCACCGGAACAGCGCGGCGATCAGCAGGGGCGAGTAGATCAGCATGCCTTTGCCCGGTGAGGCGACCTGGCCGAGGAAGCCTTCGCCGATGCGGGGGTTGAAGGCCAGGAACCCGTCGTCGGTGTGGCCGTTGTCGAAGATCGAACCGAAGCGGTACCAGTTGTAGGCCAGATCGATCACCCCGGCGGCGGCCACCGGCCCGACGACGCCGGCCAGCGGGGCGACGGGCACCCGGCCCGTGGACCGCCAGCGACGGAAACATCCGATCAGCACCGGTGCGGCGAGGAAGGGCACCATGATCGCGGTGTCGATCCGGACCAGGACTCCGGCCCCCAGCGACAGGCCAACCGCCAGCGCGTCGCGGGTCAGACCACGGCGGTGGAACCGCACCGCGGACAGCGTCGCGGCCGCGACCGCGAGCGCGGTCGCGGTCGAGTCGAACGACACGTGCGCGTAGACCCAGATCGTCGAGGTCACCGCCAGGGCCAGCGCGGACCACACCGCGGTGACCGCGTCGAAGCCGAGTTCGGTCAGCGTGCGCGCGAAGACGACCACGATCAAGGCCCCAAGGAGCGGAGGCAGGAACGACGCGGCGAAGTAGAGGCGGTCGTTGGGTCGCAACGATTCGGTCGAGGCGCCTTGCCCCGGTGGGGTGGGGAAGCGCTCGACCGTGTCGGCGATCAGGGTGAAGGGCAGGTACAACAACGACGACCCGATGTCGTGTCCGGCATAGGTGTGGCCGTCCCGGCCGACGGTCGTACCCCCGCCCGCGCCCACGGGAAAGTCGCTGCGCACACCGTTGCCGTGGCGCATGGACACGGCGACCCCGAGCTCTTGGGCGGCGTCGATGGTCTGGAACTGGCCGGCCCCGGTGAACAAGTAGAGGCTGAACACCGCCAGGAACAGCCACGCCGGCCACCGGCCACGCCGCCCGGTCCGGTCCGGGTCGGGTTCGGGGCCGGTGGCGCGGCGCGTCTGGTCGGAGGTCGGGTTCACCGGCGCGAAACCTATCGTGGTTCCCCGACCCGATCGGCCCGCCGGTAACCTCGGGCCGTGCCCGTCCGAACGCGTGTGTTCATGGTCGTCGCGGCGCTCGCCCTGGTGCTGTTCTCAGGATGCTCCTCGGGGCCCTCCCGGGACGGCCTGGTGGCCAAGCTCGTCGAACGCAACGGTCTGACCACCGCCCAGGCCCGATGCATCGCGGACGGTCTCTACGACGGAATGCCGGAGGAACAGCCCGCGATCCGGCGTCTGACGCCCGACGAGCTCGCCGCGGTGGCCAAACCGGAGAACGCGGGCAAGGTCCCCGCCGAGGTGGTGCAGATCCTGCGCGACGTCACCACTGCATGTGTGCCCACCGACTCCGCGGCGCCCTGACCGGTGGCCGGGGAAGGGGTCAGGGCCAGAGCCGTTCGGACCGGGACCGTCGACCGCGTCGACGGGGACGGCGCTCTCCCAGCTCCCAGGCTCGACGCCACGAGGCGGTGTCGGGGCCGGTGAGCGCCGGACTGCCGGCGCCATGGAACCGGCGACGGGCCGAGTACCAGTCGGTGCTGGCCTCGTCGGCCAGAGCGGCGACCGCCGCTTCGATACGCGGCCCGAAGCGGCGGGAATCCTCCTCGGGACCCGGCCACAACGGTGAGCCGAAGGTGACCCGCGTACTGCCCGTGCGCAGCCGCTTCGCGCCCTTGGGATACAGCCGATCGGTGCCCTCGATGTGGACCGGAACGACCGGGACCCCGCAGCGCACCGCCAGGTACGCGGCGCCGCCCTTGAACGGTTGCCCCCACCCGTCGGGCGAGCGGCCCCCTTCGGGAAAGATGATCATCGACCAGCCGTCGTCGATCAGTTCGGCGGACTGATCCGCGGACCGGCGGCTGATCTTGTTGCGCTCCATGGGGATGGCGTTGAGCACCAGCGCCGAGGCCGTGGCGCTGACGCGGTTGCCGAAGAAGTAGTCGGCGGCCGCCGCGGCGAACACCTCGTGGCGGAAGCGGACCGGCAGCGATCCGATCAGCAGCGGAGTGTCCAGGTGGCTGTGATGGTTGGCGGTGAAGATCGCCGGGGCCTCGAGCCGGTACAGTCGATCCAGGCCGGCCACCTCGGGGTCGGCGGCCGCCGCGGTCAGGGGCCGGATCACCCCGTCGAGCACGGCGCGCCGTGCCGCGCGGGCCACGGGCCGACGCGCCCAGTCGGTGTCGAAGTCCACCCCGGTTCGCCGGGTGGGTGCCGGTGGTTCGACCCCGGCAGGAACCGTCGGAGCCCGCAGCGGGAACTCCAGACGCCCCAGCGCCCGACGCGGGTCGGGCAACTGGTTGCGGGCGAAGGCGACGAGCACCCTGGCCCGGACCAGCGGCGCGCTGGCCCCGGTGGGCCGCCGTCGACTCGGCGCGTCCCGGCCGCGTCCGGTCACGTCACGTCCGCCATGATCAACGGTGGGTTGTGGAAGTGGGTGATGGTGGGCTGGGGGCCCACCACGTCGGCGGCGAGCTCGAACGCGTCGTCCAGGGTCGAAGCGGGCCGGAATCCCAGCCGTCGCACCGCCCGGGGGTCGCCGCCCACGATGATGACCCTGCCCAGATGCGCCAGCGCGTGGGCGCCCCAGTACCACATGTAGAACGGGTGGACGCCGTGGTAGGCGTAGCTGGTGCGGT
>CAYVAS010000118.1:0-5244 GCA_964449375.1 uncultured Iamiaceae bacterium
CACCCAACGGTGGATCCCCGACCCCCAAACCCCACCACCACAGGGGACTCATACCAACAAGACTGTCCGCCGGCAGGTGACCGGTGGTTGGGTGGCCGAGATTCAGGAGATCGTGAACGTGCCGTCAGATGTGAACAGGTGATAGCGCTTCGTTCCGACGTCCGACGTTGTGCCGCCTGTGACGCTGAGGCCGGTGGCCGCGGCGATCTCGTACGCGACGATCACCATTCCCGATCCTCCCCCCGACTGCTGGTCGTCGCCACCGGCACCGCCCCCACCGCCGGTGTTGGGCAGTCCCGGCGTGGGGGTCGCCCCGCTCGCCGAGCTGCTCCCCCGGCCGCCGCCGCCCGACCCGCCGTTCCCGCCGCTCACGGTGGCGCCGCCGCCGCCGAGGGTCTGGTAGTTGCCACCACCGCCCCCACCCCCGCCGACCGTGCCGGTGGGGGAGCCCATGCCGAGCGCGGCCGCCAGCGCTGAATACACGCCGTCGCCGCCCGTGCCGCCCTTCACGAAAGAGTCCTGCGCACGGACCTGGCCGTTGCCGCCCGCGGCGCCGGCGCCGCCGCCCCCACCACCGGCGTAGTAGTACCGGGGGTAGGCGCCGCCGGACACGTACGAGCCACCGTTGTGGCCCTGGTCGGGGGTTCCGGCGCCCCCGGTCGGAAACGTCGCGTTGCCGCCGGCACCTGATCCGCCGGCTCCCGGTTCGCCGTACTGCGTATTTCCACCGCCACCGCCCACCGCGGTGATCGACCCCAGGCTCGAATCGCCACCGTCACCGGACGCCGTCCCGCCGTCGCCCACGACCACGGAATGGGATCCGGCGACGAGCGTGGTCGTCGCTTCGCGGACACCACCGCCGCCACCTCCGCCGCCGCGATTGACCCGGTTGCCGGCGCCGCCGCCGGCGACCACGAGGTACTCCACGGTGAGTTCGGTCGGTGGCGGCGCCACCGTGGTGGCTGGTGACGAGGCCGCGGCCACGCTCGGCAGCGCGAACACCGCGACCGCCGCGGCGGCGGACGCACCCCCGAGGGCCAGGACCCGACGTCGCGACCAGGTGTCGCTCCGCACGACTCCCAGCTCGATGAGACCGGCCAGTGGTCTTTGGAGCCGCTCGGGCACGTCGCGCACACCAGCCAGCACCAGTCGCAGCGCGGCGGCGTCGTCCCCCTGCAGGTACAACACCTCGTCGGCGCCGGGTCGGTGCACGAGGAAACCCCCGTCGACCGCCTCGACTGCCAAACCGGTCTCGAGTTCAAAAGGCACGGAACCTCCCCTTGACAATCACGTCACTTGATCGTGTTCCGCCGGCTGAACCGCTCCACAACCGCGGAACTGCGATGAAGACTAGCAGAACTTTCCCCGCGGCGCTGACGCCGTCGGCCAGGAGGCCACGACACCATCGAACCGCCTCCTCCGGGCTTTCAGGGTCCTGCCGCTCGCCGCAAGGGACCGGCTTCACGTTTCGGTGGCGAACCGTGGCGTCGTCGACGGCCAGGAGGGTGACGAGGTCATGGACGAAACGACGAGGAGGTGGCCTTGAGCAGCGGACGCGGGGCGGGTCGATGGGCACACCGTTGGCACACGCCACGCACGCCGCCGGAGTGGAGCGAACCCATCCACCCGCCCAACGGCCCAGAGCAACCCGGAACCCGGTCGTCCCAGCCCGATTGAGCGTCACACCCGATCGGTACCATTCACGTTGGAGCCGGATCGTCGATTCAGGGAGGAGACAGAGTCCCGCGGGGTGGTGGGCTTTGGGGGGTGGTTCTCGGTGTGTTCAGCCTTCGAGTTCGGGCTGACTGGTGGGAGTCTCGCGCGTGTTGTTGAGTTCGTCCATCGAGGTTTCGGAGAGGTAGCGGCGGGTGATGGCCCATTCGTCGTGTTGGTCGGCGAGCACAGCACCGATGAGGCGGATCACGGCCGGGTCGTTCGGGAAGATCCCGACCACGCGGGAACGGCGTTTGATTTCCTTGTTCAACCGCTCCAGCGGGTTGTTCGACCAGGTTTTCCGCCAGTGGGTCTTGGGGAACGCCCGGAACGCGAGAACATCGTCACGGGCGTTCCGCATCAGCTCAGCGGTCTTGGGCAGGCGGGGTGTGAACAGGTCGGTGACCTCGTCCCATCGGGCCATGACGGCGTCGGGGTCACCGAGCGCGAAGATCGATCGGAACGCAGCCGACACCATGTCGCTGTCGGCTTTGGGGACGGTGGCGAGTAGGTTGCGGGCGAAATGCACCCGGCAACGTTGCCAGGTGGCTCCGGAGAAGCATTTCGTGATCGAGGCTTTCAGGCCGGCGTGCGCGTCGGAGATCACCAGGCGCACACCTCGCAGCCCGCGTTCTTTCAGACTGCGTAGGAACCGGGTCCGTGATGCGTCTCGTCTTCGGAATCGCCGACGTCGAGGCCGAGGACCTCTCGGGTGCCTTCCGCGGTGATGCCGGTCGCGACGACCACCGCACGGGACACGACCTGGCCCAGCGCGTCGTCACGGACGTGGACATAGGTGGCGTCCAGATACACATACGGGTAGCCGACCAACCCCAGGGCACGGTTCCCGAACTTGTCGACGCGTTCGTCCAGCCCCGCGCAGATCCGGGACACCTCGGACTTCGAGATTCCGGTGTCACAACCCAACGCGACGACCAGGTCGTCGACCGAGCGGGTCGACACGCCGTTCACGTAGGCCTCCATGATCACCGCGTACAGGGCCTGGTCGACTCGGCGGCGTCGTTCCAGGATCGACGGGAAGAAGCTCCCTTCGCGGAGCTTGGGGATCTCCAAATGCAGATCCCCGGCCTTGGTCGACAGGACCTTCGGTCGGTGCCCGTTGCGTTCAGTCACCCGCCCCTCCGTGCGCTCATAGCGGGCCGCGCCGACCTTCCCGGCGGCTTCGGCTTCGATCAACGCCTGGAACCCGACCTGGGCGAGTTCGCGGACCAGATCGGTGCCCTCCCCGACATCGAACGCGGCGAGCAGTTCAGATACGGCAGACTCATCAAGAGCCATCGGTGTGTTCTCCTTCGTGTGCATTTACAGGTACACACCAAGGATCACGCCGGTGGCTCACCCAACGGTGGATCCCCGACCCCCAAACCCCACCACCACAGGGGACTCATACCCTGCTTCATGGGCGTGAGTGACAGTAGGGTGAGCTTGTGAGTCTGGAGATGGCCGTCTGGCGGATGACCGACCGCGGCCCGGTTCCGCTGGCCACGAAGTCTCTCGATCTCGAGAGCCGCCTCGAGGACATGGTCTTTGCCGATCCAGCGCTCACTGGGATGGACCTACTCGTCGTGGGGAGGCAGGTGAAGACCGACTTCGGCGGCATCATCGACATCCTTGCCATCGACGAGGAAGCACACGTCCACGTTCTCGAACTGAAGAGGGGGCGAACGCCCCGTGATGCAGTCGCTCAAGCGCTCGACTACGGCTCCTGGACCCAGTCGCTGACACTCGAGCAGGTCTCAGCGATCTACGCCGAGCAGCACGACGGCTCGTTCGACGACGCGTTCGCCAAGAGGTTCGGCCTACCCGTGCCCGATCTGTTCAACTCCGACCAGCAGCTGACGATCATCGCGTCGGAGCTGGATCCCGCATCCGATCGAATCGTGTCCTACTTGGCGGAGCAGTACAACGTTCCGATCAACGCCGTCTTCTTCCGACACTTCGCGGACGGTGAGGCGGAGTACCTCGCACGCACTTGGCTGATCCCGCCGGAGGAGGTCGAGGCCCGACAGTCGCGTCCGCGGCGCACGGCGAAGGTGCGTCCCTGGAACGGTCGGGACTTCTACGTCGTCCTGGGAAACGTCGAACGTGGAGCGCACCGCTGGATTACCGGTCGGACCTACGGGTACGTCGGAGCAGGTGGCGGGGCGTGGTACACGAAGCCCCTTCGGAACCTCACGCCCGGCAAGCGAGTCTTCGCCTACGTCGGCGGCGCGGGGTACGTGGGCGTCGGCGAGGTGACCGGCGAAATGATCCCGCTTCGTGACCTGGTGGTGACCTCCAACGGGACCGAGGTTCGGGTGGTCGACCAGCCCGAGATCGACCCAGAGGTTCGCAAGCGCGCGGTCTCCAAGGATGAGGACATCACGGAGTACGCGGTGCCGGTGCGTTGGCTTGGTGAACGCGATGTGCCTGATGCGATCACCGAACCAGGCCTGTTCGCGTCCCAGGTCACCGTGTGCAAGCTGCGCGACGAGCGGACGATCGAGGTGGTCACGGCGGCGCTCGATCTCGACGGAGACGACGAGAGCACCTGAGGCCAGCCACCTCGTCGGCGCCTCAAAATCGTCAGGCGGCGACCAGGTCGGCGATGACGCTGGGCCGCGCTGGTCGAGGGCCACGACGTGGCACCCTTCGGTGCTAGGTCGGGCTGCTTCCACGCCCTGAGGTGGGCCTCCCGCGCCGAGTGAGTAGATCGCAGCGGCAAATGAGTAGTGCCGCCTCTTGCCCCTCGCCGGTGGCCCGCTCAGACTCCGATGAGCCGACCAGTCCGATGCCGGGTCACCCAGGCGGCGATGCGGCAGCCGTCGGCTCAACCGGTCGCTCAACCCTGGAGGTCCCGTTGGTCACCGAACGTTCGCACCGTGCGCGAGGCACGTCGCTGATCGCCGTGGCGATGCTCGCCCTCGTATCCGTCAGCTGCGGGTCCTCGGGGTCCTCGGGCCAGTCCGGCACGACCGGCAGCGGCGCTACCGAAGTGGCGGATCGGAGCGACGACTCCGATGGGGCCACCCAACCACCATCGACCTTCGCCGACAACGAACGGCCCGCGTCCGGCGGCCCTGCCGTCGACGCCCAGTGGCCCGATGAGGTGTGGATACCTGAAGATCTCCACGTCTCGGACGTCTGGGTCCACGCCCCCGGCGGCCAACACCAAAGCCAGGCGATGGGGGTCGTCGAGCGAGAGTTCGACGATGTGAAGACCCAGATCACCGCGGTCAACGGAGCTCCGGATGCCGAGGACACGAGCTGCTAGCCTCGGCCGTTGGATCGTCGCGATGGGCGACGCTGACGGGAGGATCGTGGGTCCAATGGGAAAGAGTTTGCGCGGAATGGCCTCCAGGGGAAAGCGGAGGATCGTCGCCGCGGTCGCACTGTTGACGTCCGTGTTGGTGCTGGCGTCGTGTCTCCCGGCGGGTCTGGACACCGCACAAGGAATCGACACCGAGAAGAACTGCATCTACACCGGATTCGACTACAAGGCCCCCGGTCTCATCGCCGAGGCGGATCATT
>CAYVAS010000119.1:0-4570 GCA_964449375.1 uncultured Iamiaceae bacterium
GGCGAACGTCGTGCGGTGGGAGCTGCGACCGCGCCTGTTCCTGCGCTCCAGTGAGTTCCTGTGGCAGGAAGGCCACACCGCGCACGCCACCCGGCAGGACGCGGCGGCCTTTGCCCGCCGGATCCATCTGGACGTCTACCAGGCCTTCATGCGCGACGTGTTGGCCATCCCGGTGCTGGTGGGCACCAAGACCGACGCCGAACGCTTTCCCGGTGCGATCCGCACCCTGACCTGTGAAGCGATGATGGGCGACGGCAAGGCGCTGCAGATGGGCACCTCCCACGAGCTCGGCCAGAACTTCGCCCGGGTCTTCGACATCTCCTACCTCGACGACGCCGGCGCCGAACAGCTCGCCTGGACGACCTCCTGGGGCGTGTCCACCCGCATGGTCGGTGGCCTGATCATGGCCCACGGCGACGACCGGGGCCTGCGGGTCCCGCCGCGGCTCGCCCCCACCCAGGTCGTGGTGCTGGCGGCCCGGGACGGCGACGGCGTGGCCGAGGCCGTCGGCCGGATCGTCGACGAGCTCACCGGACAGGGCGTGCGCGCGGTGCCCGACCTCCGCACGGGGATCTCCTTCGGGCGCCGGGCCACCGACTGGGAACTCAAGGGGATTCCGGTGCGCATCGAGATCGGTCCCCGGGACCTGGCCACCTCCGAGGTCACCGTGGTCCGCCGCGACACGTCGGCCAAGAACCAGGCGCCCCTGGAGGGCGTGGCCAGCCAGGTGGAGGTGCTCCTCGACGAGATCCAGCAGAGCCTGCTGGACGCGGCCGACGAGCGCCGGCGCGACCGGACCGTGACCGTGGAGTCGGTGGATGAGGCCGCGGAGGCCGCGGCGACGGGTTTTGCACGGATCCGCTGGGACCGACTCGGCGAGGAGGGCGAGGCGCGCCTGGCCGAGCACGCGGTCACGGTGCGCTGTCTGCAGACCGAGGACGGCTCGTTGCCCGACGACGACACCGAGGCGGCGTGGGCCACGGTGGCGAGGGCCTACTGATCGACCATGGCACGGCGCGGGTCGCGGCTCACCGGGGTGGTGCTCGTCGCTGCGTTGTCGCTCACCGGCGTCGGCGTGGCCGACGTCGGTGCGGACGACCCCGACCCCACAGCCACCCCCACCACCGTGGCGCCACCGGATTCGACGGTCCCCGACGGGCCCGGCGAACCCACCACCACCGTGGGTGAGGGAACCACCACCTTGCCGGCGCCGCCGGTCACCTCGGGCCCCGGCGGCTTCGGACCACCCCGACCCGATCCGGACGCTCCTCCCGAACCGCCCATGCCGGACCCCTCGCCCCAGGTGCGGGTGCTGCTCGACCAGCTCCTCGGTCTTCAGCTCACCGACCTGGACGACCACCACGCCCACATCGCGCGGCTGCACGACGCCGACGTGGCCCGCTACGAGGATCGCGAGGCGGACGCCCGCAGCGCGGTGCGCGCCTCCCGGGCCGCGCTGGCCGACCAGAACCGCGAGATCGAGCGGATCCAGGACGAGCTGCGCGCCGATGCGCTGGCCCGGTACATGTCCCCGGGGGCCTCGGGGATCGAACGGCTGATCAGCTCGGAGGACTCCTCGCGGCGGACCCGGGCGATCCTGTCGGAGGTCACCATCGACCTGCGCTTGGAGGAGCGGCGCGCCGCCTTCGCGGAGCGCAACCGGATCCGGGCCCGGATCGAGGACGACCTCGCGGCCCTCGAGCGGGCCGAGGCGGCCACCGAGGACGCCCGGGGGCGGGCGGCGGCTGCCGCCGAACGTGCCGCCGAGGCCCGCGCGGAGCTCGAGGCCGAACGGGACCTGGTGCTCGACCCCAACCGGCCGGCGGGCAGTGTGCAGACCACCGGCGCCGCTTCGGACTGGTCGCTGCCCATCGCCGGTGAGAGCGTGTTCACCCCCGCCGAGCTCACCCGGTGGTTCCTCCAGCGGGGGGTCACCTCCCGGGCCGCGGCGCCGATCGAGGATCTGGCCCGCTTCTACATAGAGGAGGGCCGTGACCAGGGCATCCGCGGGGACATGGCCTTCGCCCAGGCGATCCTGGAGACCGGCTCCTTCACCAACCGCGACACGATCCTGTTGAACAACTTCGCCGGGATCGGCCACTGCGACAGTTGCGCCCAGGGCTTCGGGTTCGCTTCGCCGCACCTGGGGGTGCGCGCCCAGATCCAACTCCTGGCCGACTACACCGAACGCGACGTGGAACTCGCGCACCCCCTGGTCGACCGTCGTCTGCGCGGTCCGTCGGGGTGCTGCCAGACCTGGTGGGATCTGACCCACACCTGGGCGACCGCCGGCAACTACGGGCCCAAGATCATGGGGATCTACCGGGAGATGCTGCACTGGCTGGTCCTCGAGCGGGGCATGACCCCGCTGGTGGGGCCGCGCTGAGCTTCGCCGGGACCGGTCGGCGCCGGGGCGGGAGGGCTGATAGAGTGGGAGCAGCCAACTTGCACCAGTTTTCCGGAGCAGAGGCGTGGGCATTGCCCACGCCTTTCGTTTCGTATCGGGTCTGGTGCGCCCCACGACCACCTCAGGAGGTGACCCCATGTCCCAGCCCGCCACCAAACAGCAACTCGCGGACCGTCTGGCGACCTGGGGTGTGCCCGTGTTCGACGAGGTGGGCGTGTCGCTCTACGACATCGAGATCACCCAGGGCCGGGTGCTGGTCATGATCGACAAGGCCGGGGGAGTGGGCCTGGACGAGATCGCCCGCTGCACCCGGGGACTCTCGGCGATCCTGGACGATCACGATCCCATCGCGGAGCGCTACACCCTGGAGGTGTCTTCGCCGGGTCTGGAACGGCGGCTGCGCACCGTGGAACACCGGCGTGCGGCGGTGGGCGAGACGGTCAAGTGCAAGTACCGGGAGCCCGACGGCACGACCCGCCGCATCGACGGGGTGCTGCGTCGCGTCGACGACGAGGTGATGGAACTGGACACCGAAGCCGGGGCGGTGGCGGTGCCGCACGAGACGGTCACGTCGGCCCGCACGGTGTTCGTCTGGCCCGAGCCGGGCCGCAGGAAGGCGAAGCGATGAAGCGCGGTCACCGAGAGCACGAATCCGACGGCAACGTGAGAGAGGCAGCGACATGAACACCGGAAACGCCGAGATGATGGAAGCCCTCCAGGCGCTCGCGAGCGAGCGCGGCATGTCCTCGGATCAACTGCTGGGTGCACTGGCGGATGCGTTGGAGACCGCGTACCAGAAGATGCCCGACGCGTATCAGTTCGCGTGGGTCACCATCGACCCGGACACCTTCGACATCCGCGTCACCGCCCAGGAGCTCGACGAGGCCGGCGAGCCGGTGGGTCCCGAGATCGACGTGACCCCCGACGACTTCGGACGGATCGCCGCGGCGACCGCCCGCCAGGTGATGATGCAGCGGCTCCGGGAGGTCGACCGGGAGACCAAGTACGCCGAGTACGCCCGCCGAGAGGGCGAGATCGTCAACGGGATCATCGACCAGACCGACTCGCGCTACACGCTGTTGAACCTGGGCCGCGTCGAGGCGTTGCTGCCCCAGGCCGAGCAGGTGCCCCACGAGCGGCCCGAGGCGAACAGCCGACTCAAGGCCTACATCATCGAGGTCCGCAAGACCGTCAAGGGCCCCCAGATCGTGGTCAGCCGCACCCACCCGGGGCTGATCAAGGAACTGTTCAAGATGGAGGTTCCCGAGATCAACGACGGGGTCGTCGAGATCAAGGCGTGCGCCCGTGAGCCGGGGCACCGCACCAAGCTGGCGGTGTGGTCCAACGACCGCAACATCGATCCGGTGGGTGCCTGTGTGGGTGCCCGGGGCGCGCGCGTCCGCATGGTCGTCAACGAGCTCCACGGCGAAAAGATCGACATCGTGCCCTTTTCGGAGGTGCCCGAGGACTTCGTGGCCAAGGCGTTGTCGCCGGCCAAGGTCAAAGAGGTGCGCCTCGACCGTGACACGGGCGTGGCCGAGGTCATCGTGCCCGACTACCAGCTCTCGCTGGCGATCGGCAAGGAAGGCCAGAACGCCCGTCTGGCGGCCCGACTGACCGGCTGGCGCGTCGAGATCAAGAGTGAGTCCCAGCTCGCCGAGGAAGAGGCCTACGCCGGCGAGGAGTGGGCCGAGGGCGAATGGGTCGTCGACCCCGAGACCGGCGAGCAGGTCTGGCAGCCGGCCGAAGGTGGTCCCGCGGTCTCCGCGGAGGAGTGGGAACACGCCGGTAGCGTGGCAGAGGCCGACGAGTCGGACGCCGAGTCGGACGCCGAGTCGGACGGAGCGGACACGGCGACGGGGGAGACCCCGGATGCCGAGGTCGACGAGGCCGAAACCAGCGACGAACCGCCCGCCGAAGCAACGCCCGAACCGACCGCCTGACCTCGCTCGTTCGCGCCGCCACCGGTCGGCGTGCGAGACTGGGACGTCGGAACCCCGCGTGCCGGAACCGGTGCGTCGTCCCCGCCATCCGAATTCCCCGGATCCGCCCATCGAGCGGGCCGGATCCCCAACGAACCCGAAGGGTTGTCGAACCACTTGGCTGCCAAGATCCGCATCCACGAGCTTGCACGAGAACTCGGGCTCACCAACAAGGAGACGC
>CAYVAS010000120.1:0-4569 GCA_964449375.1 uncultured Iamiaceae bacterium
GGGCCGTGGTGCCGATCATCCCCAGGCGGACCGCGCCGGTGATGGACTGCTCGCTCGATGCGAGGTCGCTGCCCAGCGCATCGAGTTCGGCTTCGATCCGCCGGGCCCGGGCGGCGACGAGCATGCCGGCCTCGGTGAAGGAGCCGTCGGAACGATCCACGAGCACCACGCCCAGTTCGGCCTCGAGTTTGGCGACGTGCGCGGAGACGTTGGACTGCACGGTGTGCAGGGCCCGGGCCGCGGCGGAGAAGCTCTTGTGTTCCCCCACGGCCGTGAGCGCCGCGAGCTGGCGGAGTTCCATCACCAGAAACGATATCATAAATCGTTGAGAACTGTTGGACAGATTGAGGGCCCGGCGCGATGATGACTCCAAAGCACCGGGGTCGAGATGGTTACCCCTCCGTTTCCCCCGGTCATCACCTCGAGCGGCCCCCCTCCGCTCGAAGGTCCCCCGAGGGACCGGCCATCGAGGCCGGTCCCTCGATCGTTCTGCCGGGACCGTCGGCTACTGTCGGGCGCCATGGCCAACGGCGCGGCATTCTTCGACCTGGATCGGACCCTGCTCAGCGGGGCGTCGGGTCCGGTGATCTCCGAAGCGCTGCGCCAGATGGGCGTGCTGGGCAGCCGCCAGATCCCCGGCGAACGACTGGTCTACCGGGTGTTCGACGCGGTCGGCGAGACGCTGCCGGCGATGGCGCTGACCCGGTCCGCGGCACGCTTCGCCGCGGGGTGGAACCGGGCCGCGGTGCGCGGGGCCGGCCAGATCGTGGCCGAGCGCCTCCGCGATCGGGTGCAGCCCTTCGGTCGGCTCCTCATCGCCGAGCACCGGGCCGAGGGACGCCCCGTGGTCATGGCGACCACCTCTCCCTACGATCTGGTTGCCCCGTTGGCCAGGTCGTTGGGCATGGACGACGTGATCGCGACCCGCTACGGCGTCCACGACGGCGCCTACGACGGCACGATCGTCGGTGAGTTCGTGTGGGGTCCGGGAAAGCTGGCGGCGGTGCGGGCCTGGGCGGATCGGCACGGCATCGACCTGGCCGACAGCTACGCCTACAGCGACAGTGTCTTCGACGCCCCGTTGCTCGGTGCCGTCGGCCATCCGGTGGTGGTGAACCCCGACCCCAGGATGCGGGTGATGGCCATGGTCCGCCGCTGGCCCCAGCGGTACCTCGACGTCCCCACGGGGGTGCCCAAACTCGCGGGCTGGGAGCCTCAACGCCTGCTCCAAGGGATCGTGCGGCCCGAGTTCCTGCCCTTCGTGCGCTGGGACCTGGGTGGTCTGGAGCACCTGCCCCGGATGGGCCCCGCGATCATCGTCGCCAACCACCGCTCGTACTTCGACCCGGTCGCGCTCAGTTTCCTCCTGGGTCGCATCGACCGGGCGGTGCGCTTTCTGGCCAAGAAGGAGGTCGTCGACGCACCCGTGGTGGGACCCCTTGTCCGGGCCATGGGCACGATCCGGGTCGACCGGGGCACCGGTTCGGACGAGCCGCTGCGCCTGGCCGCCGAAGCACTCGAAGGCGGCGAGCTGGTGGTCGTCCTGCCCCAGGGCACGATCCCCCGGGGCGAAGCGTTCTACGAGCCCGAGCTGCAGGGTCGCCCTGGCGCGGCCCGACTCGCGGCGATGACCCGAGCACGAATCGTGCCCGTCGGACTGTGGGGCACCGAGGCCGTATGGCCCCGCGCCGCCCGACTGCCCGACCTGACCAACGTCACCGATCCTCCCACGGTGCGCCTGCGCGCCGGTGAGCCCGTCGACCTGAAGTACCGCAGCGACCGCGCCGACACCGACCGCATCATGCGGGCCATCGAGGCGCTGCTGCCCGCCGAAGCCCGGAAGCACCGCACCCCCTCGGCAGCCGAGATCGCCGCGGCCACGCCTCCCGGCAGCGCCTGAGGGGCGCTTCGGTCCGGCGGAGTCAGGATCGGTCCCGTTCGACCACCCTGAGGGTGCCGCGCCGCTCCGGAGAAAGCTCGTAGTAGCGGGCGATCGCCTCGATAGGGATGTCGTCTTCGGCGACGAAAATCGGTTCGGCGGCGTCGCTCCGTCCGAAGCCGTGCTCCATCTCCATGAGCAGTTGGAACTCGTCGCTGTGCACGAGATCGGTCAGGTCCCCGTCGGCGGGCGCGAGCAGTTCCGCCACGTGACGTTCCCAAGCCGCGCCTTCGGCCGCGACGAGGCGCTGGGCCTTCTCGGTGAGCCTGATGCGGTCCTTGCCCGCGAGCCAGTCGGTGAACTCGGCCCTGACCCGCGGGAACTCGGCGGCCTCGGCCTTGCTGAGCAGGTGGATGTCGGCGAGGACCTTCAGGCTGGTCGGTTCACCCTTGAGCGGGGCCATCACGTGCACCGACACGTGGTCATCGCTCCGACAGTCGTGCTGGTGCCCGTACTGCTGGGCGGCGTAGGGACCCACGCAGAAATGTACCCCCTCGGTGCTCAACGCCAGGAGGAGGCTCGCGAAGTAGCGCTGGGATTCGAAGTTGGGCCCCGTGGTGACATCGATGTCGCCACGGCCGACGAGCTGCGGCACGACCTCGTCCACCATCTGGCGGGCGAGGTGGACCCGTTCCATGTCGGTCGCGGCCCCGTAGTTCGCGAAGCTCAGTCCCAGCACCGCGAAGACCACGGCGGCGACCCCGGCGATCGACGCCACTCGGATGGCCAGGTGTTCGCGGAGCGCGCGGTACGCGGCGAAGGCGAGCGCGAACCACACGAAGGCCGCCAGCCCCCACAGCGACCGCAGGTACTGCATGGGAAACCCCCAGCCACCGGGTGCCTGGGTCACGGTCTCGATGCTGACGACGATGGCGACGAACGCCACCCCCAGTGCGCCGAGGCTCATCCGGTCCCGCCGCTTCCAAGCGACCAGACCCAGGGCCACGAAGATGCCGGCCAGTACCACACCACTGACCACGTCCAAGACGCCGAGCGTGCTGAGCCCACGAGGAAGGTCGGCCTCGTCGAATCGGCCCCGGAACCAGAAGGTGGGTTGGGCCAGAAGGCGGATGACGATGTTGTAGGCCTCCACGTAGGAGCCCACCGGGTTGCGGGGCTCGCCGCTCGCCTTGATCAGCAGGTACAGATTGCCCGGGTCGTTGCGGATCTGCTGGACCAGCGAGGGCACCCACATCACCAGGGTGATCGCCCCGGCCTGCAGCAGGCGGCGCCGCAGGGGTCGGTACCGCCCCGGTGTCAGGTTTGGATCCCGGGCGCGGGCGCGGCGCACCCAGATGACCACACCGGCCACCGCGCAGAGCCCGATGAGGGGGATCTGCAGCGACATGACCAGGTGGTTGAGGAACAGGTAGTTCGCGGTGATCGCCAAGGCCGGGAGCGCGTCGATCTCGCCGGAGGCGACGAGCCACACCAGGATGAGGAAGCACAAGAACGGGATCGTCACCATTTCCATGGGACGGGCATCGACCAGGTTCTCGCTGCCCAGGGACCATGCGAACACGTTGAGCAGCAGGAACGTCAACAGCGCGGCGTGCACCCCGAGGCGCCGATACACCACCCAGCCGGTCATCAGCACGAACGCCGAGTTGATGACCGCCATGCCCAGCAGGGTTCCCCAGGTGTTGCCGAGCAGGTGGACGGGCGCGGCGAGCAGGTACAGCAGGATGGGGCCGGGGAAGTGGATCTCGTGACCGGCCCAGCTCGATCCGGACGACCACATCCCGTACAGCGGAGGATGGGGACTGAACGTCGCGCGCGACCGGGTGATCGTGGCGGCCACGTCGAGGGTGGGGTAGAAGCCGTTGCGGGCGTCCCGCACCGCAGCCCAGAAATAGGGGACGACCGTCGCCGCGGCGACGACGGCGAGCAGGACCCGGTTGCGGTCCGGCCATGGGTCCCCCTCCCGCCCGGTCACCTCGGTTCCGCCCCGGTCGACCGGCGCGGCGGCGATCGTCTGGGTCATCGAACGACCGGCACCTCGATGGGCGGGAGGAGCCCGCGACGGCAACCGATCGGAAACATCGCAGGGATGCTAGCCGCCGCGGAGAATCCCTCGGGCACCGGACCGCGCGGCGCGTCGCCTCGCCGATGTCACCGCCGCCCGGTGAAGGAGGGCCCGCGTCAGCCGGTGGCCTTGGCGCGGATGATGTTGAGCGCGCTGCCGGCCTTGAACCACTCGATCTGTTCTTCGTTGAGGGTGTGGAGCGCCTCGAAGTCCTCGACCGACCCGTCGGGGTGGACGATCTGGCAGTGCACCGGCTTGTCGGGAGCCAGCTCGGCGAGGCCGAGGATGTTGATCCGGTCGTCTTCGCCGATCGCGTCGTAGGTGGCGGGGTCGGCGAAGGTGAGCGCCAGGACGCCCTGCTTCTTGAGGTTCGACTCGTGGATCCGGGCGAAGGAGCGCACGAACACGGCCGCCGCGCCCCGGAACCGGGGCTCCATCGCGGCGTGCTCGCGCGACGAGCCCTCGCCGTAGTTCTCGTCGCCGACCGCGACCCACCGCACACCGGCTTCGTGCAGGTGCTTGGCGACGTCCGGATAGGGCTTGGTCACCCCGTCGATCGGGTCCTTGCCCTCGCCGGCGACTCCGGTGAAAGCGTTCACGGCAC
>CAYVAS010000121.1:0-4518 GCA_964449375.1 uncultured Iamiaceae bacterium
CCAGGGCGCGCTGCACGGCGCGCAGCTCCCCGGTGCGTCCGAAGAGTTCGGGGTCGCCCTTCGACTGGGTCATCGAGGTCCGTCCGAGGAGAGTGCGGTGCCGGTTCGACGAACAGGCTAGATCCCGCACCTCCCAGCGGGGTCAGACCTCGGCGGGCACCTCGGCCAGGGCCCGGGGGAACAGCACGTTGTTCTCCTTGTGGATGTGCTCGAAGGTGTCGCGCTCGAGCTCAGCGAGGGATTCCATGGTCAACCGGTAGGTGTTGCAGGCATCGCCGGGCACCGCGTAGCCGTCGGTGAGTTTGCGGAGCCGACCGAAGAGTTCACCGCAGACCTCGTGCTCGTCGACCAGGGTCTCGATCAGCGCGGGCAACTCGGAGTCGGCTCGTTCGTCGAGACGGTCGATGGCGGGGAACACCCGGATCTCCTCCCGGCGCAGGTGCGGCTCCAGCGACACCCGCAGGGTGGCGTAGGTGGTGGCCACCTCGGTCAGTTCCGGATGCCGGGCACCGTGGACCTGAGCGATCTTGTCGGTGAGCATCGACAGGCGGGGCAGCTCCTCCCACAGGTAGGCGTGGTGCTTGTCGCACACGTGCCGGGTCAGGTCCGCCAGGTCCAGGTCCACCCAGTCCGCCTCCTCGACCGGGGCCTCCACCCCTTCGAGCTGCGTGATGACCTCGTCGACGTCGAGGCCGGCGGAGGTCGCGGCGTCGGCCAGGCTGCGTTTGCCGTGGCAGCAGTAGTCGAGGTCGAGCTTCTCGAGCGTGCGGGCAAGGCCCGGACGGGTCGTGACCAGGTCGCTCAAGGTCATCTGGCGGTCGATGGTGGTCATGGAAGGTTCCTCGTTTCTCGCGACGCGTCCGGCGTCGTCGGCTCGTGGATTTCCACAGTTCCACCTTGTGGAACTCGACGGCCAGGGACCAAGGTCCCGGGTCGGTGCCTGCGTGGCGGAAGTCACGGGCATTCTGGCTCGGCGGGTCCTGGCGCGGGCCGTCGGGCGCGCGCCTGGAGGTGGAGGTTCGACTCACGCATGCGCAGAGGCACGCGCTCGGCTCCGGACCTCCGGTGGTGGAGCCCGTGCGCGACCAGGTCGAGTCCTCCGGCTCGGTGGCGCCCTGAATCAGGAAATCGCGGTCATCGGGGTTCGATCACCGATCCGCGACAGAAACCCCAGGTGGCAGGCAACATTGCACCGGTGCGCGTCCCCGCGCCCACACCCGGGGGGCGCGTCCACGCGGCCCCGGGCCCACGGCCCGGGAGGTCCGCTCCGAGTGCTCGACGGCCCGGCAGAGGAGTCCGAGCGCGGGCCCGGCGTGCCCGCGGGCACGTTCTCACCACTGATTCGGTCTGCCCGCGGGCAGCTTCCCACCACCATTCCGATGTGCCCGCGGGCACGTTCCGACCCCGAGGCGCGTGCCCGCGGGCACGTTCCCACCACCGATCCGATGTGCCCGCGGGCAGCACCGCGGCATCGCGCACGGACGCGTGCCGGTCCGCCTCGTTCACCAGTGCGGGGATTCGCAGCACGCGCACACCTCCGATCGCCAGACAGGGACCGCTGCGGCGATCCACGCCCCAACGTAGAACCCGCTTGTGACAGTCGTTCCCTGGATCGCCGGCCGGTCCGCCGCCCGAACTAGGTGACCGTCACCCGACGGTCACCGGCTTCGCCGGTTCCTCCTCCTCGGTCTCGAAACCCTCCCCCTCCACGTCGATGGTGGGCAGGACCCGGTCCAGCCACTTGGGGATCCACCACGCGGACCGACCGAACAGTGCCAGCACCGCCGGCACCAGGGTCATCCGTACGATGAACGCGTCGACGAGCACCCCGAAGGCCAGCGCGAAGCCCATCGACTTGACGATCACGTCGTCGTCCAGCATGAATGCCGCGAACACGCTGGTCATGATCAGCGCCGCGGCGGTGACCACCCGGGCGCCGCCGGTGAAGCCGGCAACGATCGCCTCGACCGGGTCGGTGCCGTGGCTCACCTCTTCGCGCATGCGCGACACCAGGAACACCTCGTAGTCCATGGCCAACCCGAACAGCACCGCCATCATCAGGATCGGTAGGAAGCTCACGATCGGGCCGGTGGTGTCCACCCCGAGCAGCGACGACAGCCATCCCCACTGGAACACTGCGACGACCGCACCGAAGGACGCGGCGATCGTGAACAGGAACCCCAGCGTCGCCTTGATCGGCACCAGGATCGAACGGAACGCGATCATCAGGATCACCAGCGACAACAGCACCACCACGACCGCGAACACCGGCAAGGCCTCGGTGAGCCGGTCGGACACGTCGATGTTCACCGCGGTGTTGCCCGTGACCGCCACCTCGGCACCGGTCTCGTCGTGGTACTTGTCGGCAGCCTCACGGATGTCGTGCACCAGGTGCGTGGTTTCCGCCTCGGCCGGTCCGGTGGAGGGATACGCGATGAAGATCGCGGTGTCGCCCTCGTCGTTGAACTGTGGCGGGGTCACCAACACCACGCCTTCCACCTCGTCGACCCGGGCCGCCGCCGTCGTCGTGACCGCCTCGGGGTCGTCGGCACCCTGGGCGTCCACCACCATCATCAGCGGCCCGTTGAAGCCCGGGCCGAATCCTTCACTCAGCAGGTCGTACGCACGCCGCTGGGTGGTGTCGGGCGGGGCGGTGCCGTCACTGGGCAGGCCCAGCTCCAACGACGTCGCCGGTACCGCGACCACTCCCAGCACCGCGATCACCGCGACCGATGCGATCACCGGCCGCCGCACGATGCCCTTTGCCCAGCGGGTGCCGAATCCGTCGACGGCGTTGCCCGCCTGGTGCAGCCTTACCCCGGGGATCCTCACCCGGTCGATGACGTGACCGGCGAAGCCCAGCAACGCCGGGAGCAGCGTGACCGAGATGATGGCCGCGATCAGCACGGTGACGGCCGCGGCCAGGGCCATGACCGTCAGGAACGGGATGTTCACCACGGTCAGCCCGCACAGGGCCACGATCACGGTCAACGCGGCGAACATCACCGCGGAGCCGGCCGTCGCGGTGGCATGCGACGCGGCATCGATCGGGCTCATGCCGGCGGCCAGGTTCTGGCGGTGGCGGGAGACGATGAACAGCGCGTAGTCGATGCCCACCGCGAGGCCGATCATCGTGGCCAGGATCGGCGCGGTCGACGACATGTCGGCCACGGCCGAGAACAGCGCGATGCCCGACAGGCCGGTGCCCACCCCGACGAGCGCGGTGATGATCGGCAGGCCGGCAGCAACGAGTGAGCCGAACGACAACAGCAGCACCACGATCGCTACGAGCAGACCGAGTGCTTCGGAACTGCCCGGTTCCGGATCCGACGCGCCCGGCCGGATCGAACCACCGAACTCGGTGGTCACCCCGGCGTCGCGGGCTGGTTCGGTGGCGGTCGCCAGCGCGTCCTTGGCCTCGTCGGTGATGTCCATGTAGGTGCCGTCGAAGGTCACCTCGGTGTAGCCGATGGTTCCGTCCGCGGAGATCCCGAAGGGCGTGTCCGAGCCGAGCGCCGCCGACGCGGCATGGAGCTGGTAGGGGTCGGTCACGCCGGAGACCTGGGGGCCGTCCTCCAGATTCGCCAGGGACTCCTCGACCGCCCCCTGCACCTCGGGGTCGTGCAGCGTGGCCCCGTCGGGGGCGACGAACACGACGGTACCCCCGGCGGCGTCGGCGTCCAGGCCGTCGAAGCGCTCGGCGAGCAGGTCCGATGCCTTCTGGGATTCGGTGCCGGGAATCTCGAAGGATTCCGAGGTGGACCCGGCGAAGGCCGACGCCGCGACCGCCACACCGATGAGCACCAGCAACCAGCCGGCCAACACCCAGCGGCGACGCCGGACCGCGCCGCGTCCGATCCGATACAGAAAACCGGCCATGGCTTCACTCCGAGGTCGACAGGCGAGCAATGAGTATAGGAATGGGCCCCTCGAATCTGAGATTCCGACGGTCGATTCCGCCACGGGCCGCCCCGTTGCATCCAGCGACCCCAGACAGGCCACGAAACCCCGGAAATGCAAGGAATGAACGGGCCACTCGCAGCGTTGAGGAGGGCATGGACCCGCAGCGGATGCCCACGTATTTTCTGTCACACGGCGGCGGTCCGTGGCCCTGGATCAAGGACCGGCTCCCCGGCGACCTGGACCGTCTCGAGGCCTCGCTCGCCGCGATTCCCGGAGAGTTGCCCGGCCGGCCCGAGGCGATCGTGTGCGTCTCCGCGCACTGGATCGAACCGGCCTTCACCGTGCAACGCAACGCCCGACCGCCGATGCTCTACGACTACGGCGGCTTTCCCGAGTTCACCTACCGCATCGAGTACCCCGCGCCCGGAGCTCCGGCGGTCGCCGACCGCATCGGTGAGCTGTTCGACGGCGCCGGCATCGAGTCGGGCGTCGACACCTCCCGAGGGTTCGACCACGGGGTGTTCGCTCCGCTGTACGTGATCTACCCCGACGCCGACGTGCCGATCGTGCAGGTGTCGATCCGCGCCGGATACGACCCCGCCGAGCACCTCGCCG
>CAYVAS010000122.1:0-3081 GCA_964449375.1 uncultured Iamiaceae bacterium
GGCAGCAACCACAGACAGTCGATGCCGAGCCATTCGAGATAGTCGAGCCGGTCGAGGATGCCGCGCAGCTCGCCGGTGCCGTCACCGTTGAGGTCGGCGAACCCGCGCACCAGCACTTCGTAGAACACCGCGGTGCGGTACCACTCGGGGTCGTCGCCCAGGGGTGGACGAGGGGTGCGGGCGGGAAGGCTGAGGGTCACCGGCCGGTGAAGGTGGCCTTGCCGGGGCCGTGCTCGAGGAACGACCGCACCCCGATGTCGGCGTCCGCGGTGGTGAACACCTCGGCGAACAGGTCCTGTTCGAGGCTGAGGCCGTCGGCCAGGGTGCCCTCCAGGCCGGCGTCGATGGCCCGTTTGGCGAGCGCTTGCGCGGCGAGCGCCCCCGCGGCGTACCCGGACGCGAGTTCCCGCGCCCGATCGAGCACGGGGTCTGATTCGTCCTCGCCGGGGTCGACGAGTTCGTCGACCAGTCCGATGTCGAGCGCCTCGGTGGCCCGCACCTGACGGCCCGAACAGATCAGATCCTTGGCCTTGGCCGGGCCGACGAGGCGGGCCAGACGCTGGGTCCCGCCACCGCCGGGGATGATCCCGAGCAGGATCTCGGGCTGGCCCAACCTGGCCTTGGTCGAGGCGATCCGCAGATCACACGCGAGCGCGAGTTCACAGCCGCCACCGAGCGCCACTCCGTTGATGGCGGCGATCACCATGCGGGGAAGGGCGGCGAGCGCGTCCAGGGCGTCGCGGAACGCCCCGCCGATGCGTCGGGCCTCGTCGGGGCCGCTGAACTCACTGATGTCGGCGCCCGCCGCGAAGATCCTGGGACCGCCGGTGATGATCACCGCGCCCGGAGGGTCGTCGGCGAACCGGCGGACCACGGCATGCAACTCGGCGAGCACCGCGGTGGACAACGCATTGACCTTGCCGTTGGCCAGGGTGACAATGGCGACGCCGTCGTCAGCGATGTCGACGGTCACCAGGTCGGTCGCCGGAGAAGAGCGGTCGGAAGCCATGTCGGCCGATCCTAGGAGAACCGGCGAACCGGTCGTCACTCGCCGACCGCGGACGTGACCCTTTCATCGCGAACCGCGCATCGTTCCGGGTCGACGTCTGTGCCCGCGGGCAGGACCCGCCGTCGAGGCCATGGTCCGGTTCTGGAACGCATGGCGGATGCACCGGCCATCCTCGCTGTGACGGAGAGCCGGCGGTTCAGTCGGCAAGGAACGCCGCACTGGTCGTCAGCCCGAAAGGCTCGGGCCCGGCGACTGCGGCGTCGAGGCTACGAATCGACCCGTCGGGGGCCTCGAGCAGGACCCCGGCCAGTTGCGTGGGTGCCAGGTCGACTCGGTCGTCTACGGCATCGAAGGACTTCACGTGCACCGCGACCTTCATTCCCGCGGAACAGGCGTCCTGCACCCGGCTGTCGATCACATCCCGGTGTTCGATCGAGTCCGTGGAACCCACGATGGTCGGCACGAGCACGCCGACCTCATGACCGGCCTGGATCGAATCGGCAACGTCGCCACTCGCCTCGTCGACCGTGACCACAAATCTCGTCGACGCCGTCTGAATGCCGCCCGGAGCAGCCGCTCGAACCTCGGGATCGGCGCCTTCGTCGGTTCCCTCGACCGGGCCTGCCTCCACACGTACCAGTGATCCGACGACCGTGCCGATCGAACCTTCGGTCACCTGGTCGAGCTCGGTTGGGGGCGTTCGATCCATACCCGCCCAGTAGGGCGTACCCGCAAGTTCTGCTTGACAGTCATCGAGTCCCGATCCGGTAGGAGTGCGCTGAGCAATCGGCGAATTCGAGGTCGATGCCTCGGCCTCAATCGACCCGACCGCCGAATCGTTGGATCGTTTCCTCGATCGGGTGGATACCGACCGGTTCTACGTACCGGTCGAATTCGCGCGTCAGGCCACCCGATCACGCGATCAGTTCAACGTCGTCGACAAACGCACCGGTTGGAAGGTCGACCTTGTCATTCGAAAGGACCGGCCCTTCAGTCGGTCCGAATTCGGTCGCCGACAGCGGGTCGATTTGGCCGGGGTCGACGTGTTCGTAGCCACGGCCGAGGACACCGTGCTCGCCAAGCTGGAATGGGCCGACTCGACGGATTCGGACCGCCAGATTCGCGACGTGGTGGATCTGCTTCGCACGATCGGCGACCGACTGGACCACGACCACCTGGATTATTGGGCCGGTGAGTTGCACGTTCGTCATGCACTGGACCGGGTACGAAAAGCGGCATACCCGAGGACTTCGAACGGCCCGATCGCCGACACCTGATCCCGGAACCAGTTGGCAACGATGCGGTGGGTGTCGGATGCGGGTTCATACGGGTGGGCCGTCCGCGGGCTGTCGCGGAGGGGCTCGGGCAACAGGGCGGAAACCTCGCTGAGGTGGCGTTCAGGTCCGGGACCTCGACGGCAGTGGGTGGACTCGCTCGCGGTTTCGGTGGCCGAGGCCTGTCTGGTGGAACATTGCGAGGCGCGCACCCGCGGGGCAACCTGGTCTACGAAGCGGGTGTGAGTTCGTTCGCTCAACGACTTGCCATAGCGGGTTTCAATGCGCCGCTGGGCGGTGCCCGGTGGGCGTTGATGAATGAGTTCTTCGGTTCTGGTCGGTCGACATGAGTCTTGGCGGTTGGCCGGGTTGTTGATGCAGCGATGGTCGAGCTGCGACGAATTTTTCTACGGACAGTCGAGCGTGGTGCCACGTCCAAGTCCCCGGAGTGGCAACCGTTCGATGCGAACGACCTCATTCGCTTCGAATTCGAACGCGAAGGCATAGAACGGTACAGCTTCATCGGGCGATGGATCGTCGGACGATGGGTCGCGCGGCTGAAGAGGCCGCCTGAAGAGCTCTCGGTCGTCGTACCTGGTATGGGACCTGCCGGTCCCCTCCGATACAAGGAGTTGGCCTTGTGGGCCGGTTACAAGGCCGGTGAGGGGCTCCCCGAGGACCTGGCCGCCCAGTTCGGCCTGTTGGAGGACGTGTTGGAGGCATCCGGGTTCACGGTGTGGCCGATGATTCACGGCGAAGCCGACGACGGGCTCGCCACGGGTGCGGTGATCGCCGCCG
>CAYVAS010000122.1:3181-4237 GCA_964449375.1 uncultured Iamiaceae bacterium
CGTTACGAACACCTCGAAGCGATCCCCCGGGACGCCGCCGATTGGGACGTGGGTGTGCGCGGAGCCGCGAAACTCGCCGAACGACTCGTCGCGGACTGGGAGGCGGCGATCCTGTTCCGTCGGCTCGCGACGTTGACGACCGATTCGGACGAGGTGACCGGCGGCGTCGACGACTGGCGATGGGTCGGCTCCTGATCGGATCCGGCATCGCCTCGAGCGTGCTGTCACAGCCGGGTGGGACCATGGACGCATCGGCGAGCCGCACCAGGATCGAGGCCGACCGACTCGAGGGTCGCCCCCCCCATTCGTTGTGACCCGACCTACACTGATGGGAGGTGCCCGATGGCACTCAGTGAACGTTCCCGGAACGACATCTTCCGATTCTTTTCTGCCACCGACATGCGAGAGGAGACGGTGGACGACATGCTTGCCCAGTTCTCGACTCCCGATGTGGACCAGCTGGTCACAAAGGATTTCCTTCGCAGCGAACTCGCGTTGTCGCACATGAACCTCCGGAACGAGTTCAACGAGCGCTTGTCGGCCGAGCTCGGAGCTTTGCGGGTGGAGATGCGCCAGCAGCTCCATTGGATGATCGGCTCGATGTTCACCGTGTTCGCGGCACTCGTAGCCGTGATGGTCGCGCTCGACTGAGCTTCGTCGGGCGCGGCGTCACCGGCGGGGTCATTCGCCGGCGTAAGTGCCGAAGGACCACAGGTTGCCTTCGTGGTCCCGGATCGCGAACCCCGAACCGCCCGGGTCGTAGTCGGGGGTCTCCATTTCCCGGATGATCTCGACACCGGCGACCACACAGCGGTCGTACACGGCACCGGGGTCGGCGGTGACGACGTACAGGCTCTGGCCGCCCACGGGGCGGTTCGAGAAGTCGTTGCCCTCACGGTGTGCGGTGGCGACCTGGACGACGCCGCCCTCGGGCCAGACCAGTTGGCTGTGGATCACCACGTCGGGTTCGTCGCCGGGTGAGGTGACCCCCTGGAAGTGGCCCATGAGTTGTGCGGTTCAGGCCACGCGAGAATGCGTGGTGGAAAGGAACCGTGC
>CAYVAS010000123.1:0-4180 GCA_964449375.1 uncultured Iamiaceae bacterium
TCGCGGTGTCGCTCACAGTTCACCTCCGCACTTGCGGCAGATCCGGGTCTTGGTGTCGCCCTCGATCTTGTAACCGACCCGGCTGGGGCCGCCGCACTTGTTGCACACGATGCCCACGTTGGCTACCGGGATCGGCATGTCGATCGAGATGATGCCGCCTGGCTGTTCGGCGCTGCGGGCCTTGGCGTGCTTCTTGGCGGTGTTGACACCGTCGACGACGACCTTGCCCTGTCGGGGCAGGACCTTGGACACGGTGCCCTGCTTGCCCCGGTCCTTGCCGGTGAGCACCTGGACCTCGTCGCCCTTACGAATCTTGAGTCCGGCCATCACAACACCTCCGGTGCGAGCGAGATGATCCGCATGAACTTGCGGTCGCGCAGCTCGCGGCCCACGGGTCCGAAGATGCGGGTGCCACGAGGCTGCATCTGGTCGTTGATGAGCACGGCGGCGTTCTCGTCGAAACGGATGTAGGACCCGTCCGGGCGACGCTTCTCCTTGGTGGTCCGCACCACGACGCACTTGACGATCTCGCCCCGCTTGACGCCGGCACCGGGCATGGCGTCCTTGACGGTGGCGACGAACACGTCGCCGATCGAGGCGTACCGGCGACGGGAACCGCCGAGCACCTTGATGCAGAGCACCTCCCGGGCGCCGGAGTTGTCGGCGACCCGGAGGCGGGATTCCTGCTGGATCACCGTGCACGCTCCACGATCTCGAGGACGCGCCAGCGCTTGTTCTTGGACATCGGGCGGGTCTCGATGACCCGGACCCGGTCGCCCATGTTCAAGTCGTTGGTCTCGTCGTGGACGAACAGCTTGGACGAGCGCGCCACGGTCTTGCCGTAGCGGGGGTGCCGCTTGCGGTTGGTGATGCTCACGACCGCGGTGCGGTCCATCTTGTCGGAGACCACGATCCCCTCGCGGACCTTGCGCGGGTTGGGCCTCGTCGGCGTTTCCTCGTTCGTCACGCCTGCTCCTCACTTGCAGCCAGGGCCTCGGCCGCGGCGATTTCGCGCGCCCGCAGCTCGGTGTTGATCCGTGCGATGCGCTTCCGGGTCTCGCCCAGCCGGGCGGAGTTCTCGAGTTGTCCGGTCGCGTGCTGGAACCGCAGATTGAACAGTTCCTTCTTGGTGTCGTCCAACGCTTCGACCAGCTCGGCGTCGGTCACGTCGGAGTCGAACTTCTCGGCGGCCATCACACCTCCTCGGTCCGGGTGATGAAACGGGCCCGGATCGGCAGCTTCTGGATCGCCCGTTCCATGGCGGCGCGGGCGACCTCGGGGTCGGTGTAGGTCAGTTCGAACATGATCCGACCGGGGCGCACCACGGCGACCCAGTGGTCGACGTTGCCCTTGCCCGATCCCATGCGGGTCTCGGCGGGCTTCGCGGTCACGGGCTTGTCGGGAAAGATCGTGATCCAGACCTTGCCGCCCCGCTTGATGTGCCGGGTCATGGCAATCCGGGCGGCCTCGATCTGGCGGGCGGTCACCCAGCCCGGCTCGAGGGCCTGGATCCCGTACTCACCGAAGTTCAGGTCGGTGCCGCCCTTGGCGACGCCAGTGGTCCGCCCCCGGTGGTGCTTGCGGTGCTTGACCTTCTTGGGCATCAGCATCGTCAGTCACCGTCCCCTGCACGGAAGTGCGGCGTCTCGGCGTGCTCCTGGGTGGTGCGCTCGATCTCTTCTTCCTCGGCGAGCAGCCGCTCGAACTCGGGATCGGCCTCCTTGACCAGGGGCACCTCTTCGGCGTCGGGGGCCTCCTCGGGCACTTCCTTGGCGGCCGCGGCACGCTTGCGCGCCGCGGAGGACACGACCCGGCCGCCCGGGTCGCGCACCTGACCGGAGGTCTCGCCCACGGCCATGGCGGCCTCCTGGGCGATGCGCTCGTCGACCTGGGTCCGGTAGGGCACGATGTCACCCTTGTAGAGCCACACCTTGACGCCGATGCGGCCCGCGGTGGTGTGGGCCTCACGGAAGCCGTAGTCGATGTTGGCGCGCAGCGTGTGCAGCGGCACCCGGCCTTCGCGGTACCACTCGGTGCGGGACATCTCCGAGCCGCCGAGACGGCCCGAGCACTGCACCCGGATACCGAGCACCCCGGCCTTCTGGGCGTTCTGAACCGCGCGCTTCATGGCCCGCCGGAAGGCGATCCGGTTGGCGAGCTGGTCGGCGACACCCTGGGCGATGAGGGCGGCGTCGAGCTCGGGGTCCTTGATCTCCTGGATGTTGAGCTGGACCCGGTTGTTGCCGGTGATCTTGGCGAGCTCGCCCCGCAGCCGGTCGGCCTCAGAACCCCGTCGACCGATGACGATGCCGGGCCGGGCGGTGTGCACGTCGACGCGCACCCGGTCACGGGTCCGTTCGACCTCGATACGACTGATCGCACCGTGGGGCAGGTCGTCCATGATGCGCTTCCGGATCGTGGCGTCCTCGATGACGTAGTCCGCGTACTCTTGGCGATCCGCGTACCAACGCGACTTCCATTCGGTGGTGGTACCGAGGCGGAACCCGTAGGGGTTGACCTTCTGTCCCATCTATTCGGTTTCCTTTG
Organism: uncultured Iamiaceae bacterium; assembly: GCA_964449375.1. Taxonomy (GTDB): domain Bacteria; phylum Actinomycetota; class Acidimicrobiia; order Acidimicrobiales; family Iamiaceae; genus JAFDWI01. The sequence continues at coordinate 2,548 of CAYVAS010000123.1, forward strand.
CTTCGGGCTGCTCGTCGGACTCGGCCTCGGCGGCGGCGTCCGTGTCGTCGTCAGCGTCGACTTCGCCGGTGTCGGGGTCGTCGCTCGACGCATCGGCGTCGACCTCGTCGGTGGTCTCGACGACGTCCGCGTCGTCGGCGGTCTCGGCGGTGGCGACCTCGTCGGTGGTCTCGACGGCGTCGGTCGCCTCGTCCGCACCGGTGTCGGTTCCGGCGTCCGCGCCCGCGTCCGCGTCGAGACCGGCCTTGGCGGCGTCCTGCTGACGGCTCTTGGCCACTCGGGCGGCACGCGAGGCGGACACCCGGCGCTGGCGGGCACCCCCACCGGACGCCTCGGCGGCTTCGGCCTCGGCGATCTGGGCTTCGGACATGCGGGCCACGATCACGGTGATGTGGCAGGTCCGCTTGCGGATCGTGGTGGCACGACCCCGGGCCCGGGGACGGAACCGCTTGAGCGTGGGACCTTCGTCCGCGTAGCAGGCCGACACGAACAGGCGCTCGGGGTCCTGGTCGTCGTTGGCCTCCGCGTTGGCCACGGCCGAGGCGAGCACCTTGGCGACCACGTCGGCGGCGTCACGCTCCACCAGCGCGAGCAGCTCGTTCGCCTCGGACACGGTCTTGCCCCGGATCAGGTCCAGCACCTCGCGGGCCTTGGACGGCGACATCCGGATGTAGCGGGCCTGGGCGCGGGTGCCCGGCCGTTCGTTGGTCTTGGCACCGAAAGCCATCTAGCGACGCCCCCTGACCTGCTTCTCCTGGCCGGCGTGGAACTTGAAGGTCCGGGTGGGTGCGAACTCACCGAGCTTGTGGCCGACCATCGACTCGGTCACGTACACCGGCACGTGCTTGCGGCCGTCGTGCACCGCGATGGTGTGGCCGACCATGTCAGGAATGATCGTGGAACGCCGGGACCAGGTCTTGATGACCCGCTTGGCGCCCTGGGCGTTGAGGTCGTCGACCTTGGCCAGCAGGTGGTCGTCGACGAACGGGCCTTTTTTGAGCGAACGTGGCATGGGGTGACCTACCTCCGCGAACCGCGGGTACGGCGGCGGCGCACGATGAGATTCTGGGACGACTTGTTCTTGTCGCGGGTGCGACCTTCGGGCTTGCCCCAGGGCGAGACCGGGTGGCGACCACCGGAGGTCTTGCCCTCACCACCACCGTGGGGGTGGTCGACGGGGTTCATGGCGACACCGCGGGTCTGGGGGCGCACGCCCTTCCAGCGGTTGCGGCCCGCCTTGCCGACCTTGATCAGCTCGGCCTCGACGTTGCCGACCTGGCCGACGGTGGCCCGGCAGTCGATGAGCACCCGCCGCATCTCCGACGAGGGCAGGCGCAGGGTGGCGAACTCGCCTTCCTTGGCGACGAGCTGCACGCTGGCGCCGGCGCTGCGGGCCATCTTGCCGCCCCCACCGGGCGACAGCTCCACGTTGTGCACGAACGTGCCCACCGGGATGTAGCGCATGGGCAGCGCGTTGCCCGGACGGATGTCCGAGCCCTGCCCGCTGCGCAACCGGTCGCCGACCTTCACGTTGCGTGGGGCGAGGATGTAGCGCTTCTCGCCGTCCACGTAGTGCAGCAGGGCGATCCGGGCGTTGCGGTTCGGGTCGTACTCGATCTGGGCGACCTTGGCG
>CAYVAS010000124.1:0-4125 GCA_964449375.1 uncultured Iamiaceae bacterium
CTCGAGGCGATGAAGATGGAGAACAACATCGCCGCCGACAAGGACGGCACGATCGAGTCGATCGAGGTCGAGGCGGGCGCCGCGGTCTCCGCGGGCGATCTGCTGGTCGTCATCTCCTGAACCCCGGGACCTGGCCGAGCCGGGACCGTCGCGCCGGGCGAGGCCGGGCGTGCGCCGGGCCGATAGCGTGAAGCCGCCGGTCGCGTCCGCCGACGCGGCCCTGATCGCCGCACCACCGTTCAGGGGGAATCTCATGCGCATCCACGTGGATCAGGACAAGTGTCAGGGGCACAACCGCTGCCATTCGCTGGCACCGGAACTGTTCGACCTCGACGACTTCGGCACCGCCCGGGAGATCGGTGACGGCGTCGTGCCGGTCCAGCTGGAGGACCGGGCCCGTCTGGCGGCCGCCAACTGTCCCGAATTCGCCATCGAGATCATCGAGGACGCCTCGCCGTGACCGACGTCGACCGCGCCGCCACCGACAGCCCCGACCTGGACGCCGGGATCCAGCGTGCCGTGGGTGAGGACCGCCCCGGTTCGTCCTCCGAGCATCCGCCGGTGACCGACTGGGCCACCGACTTCGACCACACCGACCCGGCCTGGGCCGCGGACCCCTACCCCATCTGGGAGGACCTGCGCCAGCGCTGCCCGGTCGCGCACACCGAACGCTACGGGGGTGCCTGGCTGCCGGTCACCCACGAGTACGTCTCCGAGATCGCCTACGACACCGAGAACTTCACCTCCCGGTCGATCATCGTCACCGGGTCCCGCCCCATGGAACCGGCGCCCATCGGGATCGCCCCGCCGATCTCGTCGGACCCGCCGTTCCACCACGGCGCCCGTCGCCTGCTGCTGCCCCAGTTCACCCCCAAGGCGATCCGACCCCTCGAGGAGTTCACCCGCGACTACTGCCGGGGTCTGCTCGACGAGGTGGCCGACCGTGAGGTGGTGGACGCCGCGATCGACTATGGCCAGCACATCCCGGTGCGGGTGATCGCCAAGATGCTGGGCTTCCCGGCCTCGGACGCCGACAAGTTCCGCACGTTCGTCTACGACGCCCTGGAGCGGGTCGACCGCCCCCGCGAGGAACGGGCCGAGACCATCGGCCACCTGGTCGAGTACATCTCGAACCAGATGGTCGAACACGAGGCCGAGCCCCGCGACGACTTGACCACGTACCTGTTGAACGCCGAGATGGACGGTGAGCGGATCACCCACCGGCACGTGTTCGGCACGATCGCGCTGTTGCTGCTCGCCGGGATCGACACCACCTGGAGCGCGATCGGCGCGTCGCTGTGGCACCTGGCCCGCACCCCGGCCGACCGCGAACGCCTGGTCGCCGAACCCGAGCTGATTCCCACCGCGATCGAGGAGTTCCTGCGGGCCTACGCGCCGGTCACGATGGCCCGGCTGGTCAAGCACGACCACGACTTCCACGGGTGCCCGATGAAGACCGACGACTGGGTGCTGCTGCCGTTCCCGGCGGCCAACCGGGACCCCGAGGTCTTCGACCGGCCCGACGAGGTCATCATCGACCGCACCGAGAACCGGCACGCGGCGTTCGGGTTGGGCATCCACCGGTGCCTGGGCTCGAACCTGGCCCGCATGGAGCTGCGGGTCGCGATCGAGACGTGGCTGGAACGCTTCCCAGACTTCGAGCTCGACGACGAGGACGCGGTGCGCTGGTCGGGCGGGCAGGTCCGGGGCCCCCGGGTGCTTCCCATGAGGATCCTGGGCGACTGACCCAGGAGGGTCGCGCCCCGTCGTGTCGTCGATGTGGCGCGACCGGAGTCCGGACGATTCAGCTCCAGCCGGGAGTGCGGCCCGCTTCGGCGATCCAGGAGGCGACCTGTGGGGTGTGGGCGTCGTCGACCGTGGCGATCTTGACATAGCGGGTGCGGTCGGTGTCGCCGAGGGGCGGGGGATCCTCGAAGTCCTTGCCGCCGAAGAACACGATGTTCATCGTCTTGTGGTACGGGGCGAGTTCGATGATCCACCCGAGTTCTTCGGTGCCGTAGTACGGACGCTTCCGGACGACGGCGAAGTGCAGACCGTCGATCGACTCGGTGATCAGCCGGTCGACCGCTGCGACGACGGGCTGGATCCCGGGCATGTTGTCGGGGATGACCGACTCGATCGCCTCGTGCGAATCGGTCGGGGTGGGCGGGGTCCGCCCGGCGAGTCCTTTGATGTTCTTGGGCATGGTGAATCGGCTCCGGTCGGGGGTGCTCACCGCATTGTTGCAGTTGGACCGCCGGGTCACTCGTGCGGGCCGGCGAAGGCGACCGATTCGGTGCCGTCGTCCAGATGGTCGAAGACACTCCGGCCGATCTCGACCCAACCCTCGGACCGGTACAGCGCGAGCGCGGCAGCGCCTTCGGGCACGTCGAGGGCCTCCAGGTACGGGTCGTGGCCCGCCTCGAGCGCGGCGCGCCGGGCATGGTCGAGCAGGCGGGCGCCGATCCGGCGGCCCCGCCGTGCGGGGTCGACCAGCAGCCGTGACACGTAGGCGGGATCGGCGTCGGGATCGTGTGCGGCCACCAGCCGCATCGTGCCGCTGGTGGCGGTGGGCTGCAGCGCGACGTGGCCGGCGATGGTGCCGTCGATGCGGGCCACCCAGGCGGCGAGCGGTTCGGGAGTGCTCAGAAACCACCCCAGACCCTGGCGGGGTTCGTAGATCGGGTAGCGGTCCTGGTCACGGACCTGGCGGGCCACCACGAGCAGTTCGTCCATGTCGTCGACGGTCCGGGGCGCGATCTCCACGCCGCCCAGCCTTCACGACCAGCCCGGGGGGCTCCAAGGTCTGTCCGTGCGGGTCCCGTTCCGGGGCCGGGGCCGAACCGGGGCGGGTGCGCGGTGCGCGAACCTCTTGGTCGCACCCGTCTCCCCCGCGCGGCCTCCGGTGCCGCTCGGCGCATTCCGAAAGGGCTGAAGCTCGCGATGTTCCTCACGCGGTTCGATCTCCGAAGCCCGGACCTCGGCGCGCCCCACGCCGAGTTGTACGCCGCCGCGCTCGACATGGCCGCCTTCGCCGAGACCCGGGGCGCGGTGTGCGTGCTGGTCAGCGAACACCACACCCTCGCCGACGGCTACCTGCCCGCGCCCCTGCTGGTCGCCTCGGCGATCGCGGCGCGCACCACGCAGGTCCCGATCCTGACCTCGGCGCTGGTGCTGCCTCTCTATGACCCGGTGCGTCTGGCCGAAGACCTGGTGGTGCTCGACCTGATCAGCCGGGGACGTGCCAGCCACGTGCTGGCGGTGGGCTACCGACCCGAGGAGTACGACCACTTCGGGGTCGACTTCCACCGGCGGGGCCGGATCGCCGACGCGCACCTGGAGATGCTCCTGAAGGCGAAGACCGGGGAGCCGTTCATCCACGAGGGGCGGCGCATCCAGGTCACGCCGGGGCCCTTCACTCCCGGCGGTCCACAGGTCCACATCGGTGGGGGCAGTCCCGCGGCGGCCCGGCGCGCCGCCCGCCACGGCCTCGACTTCTACGCGCAGGGAGGCGGACGGGAACTGAAGGAGCTCTACCGGGCCGAGTGCCGGGCGCACGGGCACGACCCGGGCTTCTGCCTGATGCCGCCGGTCGATCTGCCAACAGCGGTGTTCGTCGCCGACGACCTCGACGCCGCCTGGGACGAGGTCGGCCCGCACCTGTTGGCCGACGCACGGGCCTACGCGGCCACCAACCCCGGAGCCGCCCAACGCGCGGCGATGTCGGAAGCGACCACCGTGGCCGAGCTGCGCGCCGAGCAGGCCAGCCACCGGATTCTCACCGTGGACGAGGCGGTGAGCTTCATCGGGGCCGGCAACGTGCTGCAGCTCCACCCCCTGGTGGGCGGCCTCGACCCGGAGGTGGCCTGGCGGTACCTGCGCACCGTCACCGACGAGGTCGTTCCCCGCCTGTGAGGTTACGCACCGGACCGCTGCCTCGGGCGGGTCGGGCGGGCCGGTGGCGGCGGACTCAGCCGCCGACGAAGCGGTCGAGCGCGTCGGAGATGAGGTCGGGTCCGGTGTTGAACGGGATGGTGTGGCCGATCGTGTCGTCCCGGTCGACGACCGCAGCGATCATCCCGGCGACGTCGGCGCGGGGCACCGACGACTCCTGCGGGGTCGCGG
>CAYVAS010000125.1:0-4122 GCA_964449375.1 uncultured Iamiaceae bacterium
GCGGATTCGCCATCGCCCAGGCGCGTCTGGGCCCGGGCCGGATCCACCACTGCATGCGCTCGCTGGGCGTGGCCGAGGTGGCGTTGCGACTCATGTGCGAGCGGGTGACCGACCGGGTGGCCTTCGGCCGGCCGCTGGCCGACCAGGGCGTGATCCGTGAGTGGATCGCGATGAGCCGGGTGGAGATCGAACAGGCCCGGTTGCTGACCCTCAAGGCGGCCTGGCTGATGGACACCGTGGGCAACAAGGGCGCGGCGACCGAGATCGCGGCCATCAAGGTGGTCGCCCCGAACGTGGCGTTGCGGGTGGTGGACCGGGCCAACCAGGCCTTCGGGGGCGCCGGGGTGTCCGAAGACGTGCCGCTGGCCCGGATGTACGCGGGGCTGCGCACGCTGCGCCTCGCCGACGGGCCCGACGAGGTGCACAAGCGCACCATCGCCCGCCGCGAACTGGCCCCCTACCGGAATTGAACCGCGCGCCGCGCGGTCGACACCCCGGCGGCGCCGTCGCCTCAGGCGCCGACCGGATCCTGGCCGCCCGGCGCGCCTTCGCCGGCGAGCACCTGCGCCTGGATCGCCCGTCGTCGGCGGGCCGTGGCGACGAAGGCCACCGTGCCCCCCAGTGCGGCCACCGTCGAGGCGACCAGGATCCCCTGGCGGGCCGCGTTGTCGAGCGCCGTCGAGCCGGAGTCGGTGAAGGCCAGCCCGGTGATGAACAGCGACATCGTGAAACCGATGCCGGCCAGCAGTGCCGCGCCCAGCACATGGCCCCAGACCAGGCCGGTGGGCAGACTCGCCGCCCCGGCCCGCACCATCGCCCACGACACCCCCACGATGCCCAGGGTCTTGCCGACCACGAGCCCGACCACCACGCCGACGACGACCCGCCCCGCGTCCGGTGCGTCGGGCACCGCCAGAAGCACCCCGGCGTTGGCCAACGCGAACACGGGCATGACCACGAAACTGCTCCAGGGGTGCAGGCGCTCGAGGAGGTGCCCGACCGGCGACCACACCTGGGTGCGCCCCCGCACCTGCATCGGGGTGCACAACGCCAGAGCCACGCCGGCGATGGTGGCGTGCACCCCCGACTGCCACGTGGCGTACCAGACCGGGATGCCCAACAGCAGGTAGGCGCTGATGCGCTGGACGCCGAGGCGGCGCAGCCCCAGCACCGCCGCCAACCCCACCGCTGCCACCGCCAGCCAGGCGGCCTGCACACCTTCGGCGTAGAACACGGCGATCACCACGATCGCGCCCAGGTCGTCGACGATCGCCAGGGTCAGCACGAACACCCGGATGGCGTGGGGCACCCGGAAGCTGAGCAGCGCCATGATCCCCGCCACGAAGGCGATGTCGGTGGCCATGGGGATCCCCCAGCCCGGTGTCCCCGAGGTCCCCGCGGTGATGGCCAGATACAGACCCGCCGGCAGGACCATCCCCCCGACCGCCGCGGCGATCGGAAGCCGGGCGAAGCGTCGGTCCCGCAGGCTGCCCTGGGTCCATTCGAGCTTGACCTCGAGGCCCACCACGAAGAAGAACACGGTCATCAGCCCGTCGTTGACCAGATGGTGCAGGTCCATCCCGCCCAGCGGCCCCGCCCAGTCCCAGCCGGGACTCCACGCCCACACCTCGACGTAGGACGCCTCCGCGCCGGCGTTCACCCACACCAGCGCGACGACCGTGGCGACCAACAGCAGGACCCCCGAGGCGGCCTCGATCGCGAGGAACCGCCGTACGGGCTCGATCATCAGCCGGCGGATCCGCCCGCCGCGACCCCGGGTCGCGGGCTCGGTCAACGCTTCGACGACTTGGGAGCGCGGTCGCGCAGGACCACCGTGGCGACGGTACCTTCGGGGCTGGAGTCGTAGTCGACCTCGTCGGCGAGGTACTGGATCAGCGGGATGCCCAGGCCCCGTTCGTGGTGCAGCCGCGTGGGGTCCTCCACCGGCGGGTGCGGTTCGTCGTCGGCCGCGCCCATCCCCGGGCCCGAGTCGGCCACGGTCACGGTCACCTGGTGCGCCTCGGCGCGGCAGGTCACCTGCACCGTCGCCGAGCCGGGCGGCACCACCGTGGCCGAGGCGTTGGCGACACCGCCGCTGCGGGCACGGCCGCTGCCGGCGTCGCCCTCGTCGCAGTCCTCGACGACGCTCCAGTTCGCCTCCATGGCGTTGGCGAACAGTTCGGTGGTGACGAGTTTGAGGTCGGCGATGCGGGCTTCGTCCAGGCTGGGCACCGTGCCGGCGGTCGCCCCCACCACGACGCGCACCAGTGCCAGATACCGCGGGTCCGAGGGCAGGGTGAGGTCGACCACCACGTCGGTGGACTCCCCGGCCATCGGTACCTCAGCGGCGGACGACAACGGCTCGACTCGATGGGGTCGCGGCGACCCCGTCTGCTTCGGGGAACGGGATGGTCGTGGTGTCACCGAGCCGGGTTGCGATGAGCGAGCGATTCATCCGGTGAACTCCACGAGGCACCTGCGGTCCACTTCGAAGCCTACCCTGCCAAGGGTTCCCTCACGTCGGACCCCCTTACCGGGCGCGCCCGGCGCGCTCGACCGCCCCTCGACCTCTCCGGTCCCACCCACCGCCCGACCGATGTCTCCGCCCCCACCCCCGTCATCCGGCAGCTCCCGTGTCGATTCGGGCCCGTCCCGATCCGCGGCGGTGCCGGTCGACCCCGCGCGGCTGCCCGACCACTTCGCGGCGGTGATCCGGGACCTGGACGACCGCCTTCGCTCCTGGGCCGAGGTGCCGCCCCCCGAATCCGAACCCGACGACGGGGGCGCCGGTCACCGCAGTTCCGAAGCGGACGAACCCGGAACCGCGGGCACCATCCACCTGGCGAGCGAAGCCTCCCGGGCCGCCCGCACCGCCGCGGCCGACCCGTCCGGGCTGGATCCCCTCGTGCGGCGCCGCCTGGGGGTCGACCGGCTCTGGTCGCACCAGGCCGAGGCGCTCACGGCCGTGCTGGCGGGGAGATCGACGATCCTCACCACGGGGACCGCGTCGGGCAAGTCGCTGGTCGCCCAGGCAGCCGTCGGCACCGCCATGGCCGACCCACGACCCGCCACCGCCCTGTTCCTGCACCCCACCAAGGCCCTGGGCCACGACCAGCTCCGTGCCCTGGACGCGCTCGACCTGCCGGGCGTGGTCGCCGCCGCCTACGACGGCGACGCCACCGACGCCGAACGTCTCTGGGTGCGCCGCAACGCCAACGTGGTGTTCACCAACCCCGACATGCTGCACCTGGGGATCCTGCCCCGCCACGGTCAGTGGGCGACCTTCCTGCGCCGGCTTCGTCACGTCGTGGTCGACGAGGCCCACGCGCTGCGCGGCATCTTCGGGGGTCACGTCGCCCACGTGCTGCGCCGCCTGCGGCCGCTGTGCCATCAGGTGGGATCGGATCCGGTGTTCATCCTGGCCTCGGCGACCGTGGACGACCCCGCCGGTCTGGCCCGCACCCTCACCGGCATCGACGAGGTGCAGGTCGTGGACTCCGACGGCTCACCCCGCGGCGAGCGGTTCATCGCGCAGGTCAACCCGCCCCTGGTCGACGCCGAGACGGGCGCGCGGGTGTCGTCCCACCGGGTCACCGCCTCGGTGGCCGCCGACCTGATGACCCAGGGCAACCGTACGATCGTGTTCTGCCGGTCCCGCCACGCCACCGAGACCGTGACCGCGGCGATCCGCCGCCTGGTCGACCCTGCCATCGCCGAGAAGGTCCAATCTTACCGGGCCGGCTACCTGCGCTCGGAACGGCGCGAGATCGAGGCCGGGCTGTCCCGGGGCGACCTGCTGGGAGTCGTGGCCACCAACGCGCTGGAGCTGGGCATCGACATCGGCGGCCTGGACGCCTGCGTGGTCCACACCTTTCCCGGCACCGTGTCGTCGTTCCGCCAACAGATCGGCCGCACCGGACGCGCGGGCGAACCCTCGCTCGCCGTTCTCGTCGCCGGGACCGACCAGCTCGACCAGTACCTGCTCGGTCACCCCGACGAGCTGCTCACCCGCCCGCCCGAACCGGTGGTGGTCAACCCCTCCAACCCGAACGTCGCCGATCCCCAGATCGAATGCGCGGCCGTGGAGGCGCCCCTGGGCCGCGACGACGAGCGCTACTGGGG
>CAYVAS010000126.1:0-4016 GCA_964449375.1 uncultured Iamiaceae bacterium
GCGCATCGCTGATGGCGATTCCCATGGTCCCGGTTGTCCCCTTGTGTTCGGTTCGCTTCGGAATGGTCCGGCCAGTGACGTCATGGCCCCGGTCGCGCCGCTGGCGGCATGACCGGGTCGCGGCCCAGTCGTCCTGGACCTGACCGCGGCCCCGCCCCTGTCTAGCGCGCGTGAAGCCCTCCGACACCGCCCCTCACTGCAACTTCGGGAGGTTGCGTTGCCCATTGCAACCCAACCTCCCGAAGTTGCAATCGGTGGTGGGTGCACCCGGGAAGGATGGGTGCAATCGGTGGTGGGTGCACCCGGGGGTGGTGTGGGTCAGAGGACGAGGCCAAGGCCGCCGTCGACGAGGAGGGTCTGACCGGTCGTGTAACGGCTGGCGATCAGGCCGGCGCACGCATCGGCGACGTCCTCGGGAGTGGCCACCCGGTGCAGCGGGGCCATCCTGTCGACCCCTGCCTTGAGGCCGTCCCAGGTCTCGGTCCAGGGCGTGGCCACCAGCCCAGGCGCCACCGCGTTGAAGCGCACCCCGCCGCCGACGTGCTTGGCCAGGTGCGTCGTGAGGTGGTCAAGCGCCGCCTTGGACACCGCGTAGGGCAACGACGACCCGGTCTGGCGGATCCCGGCGATCGACGTGATCGTCACCACCCAGCCGTCCTCGGCGGCCCGGAGGGGCTCGAGTGCCGCCTGGGTCACGTAGAACGTGCCGAACACGTTGGTGGCGAACACGCCCTGCCAGTGCTCGGGCTCCAAGGCGTCCACGTCGGTGAGCGGCACCTCACAGGTGCGCCCCGCGTTGTTGACCAGACCGTCGAGGCGGCCCCAACGCTCCAGCGCGGCATCCACCAGACGGGGTCCGGTGCCGGGGTCGCTGATGTCGCCCTGCACGTAGTGTGCGTCGGGCAGCGACGCGGCGACCTGCTCGCCGGCCTCCACCGAGGACGCCGAATTGATCAGCACCCCGGCACCCGCGGCGGCGCAACGTCGGGCAATGGCCTCGCCGATGCCCGAGGACGAACCGGTGACGATGACGGCCTGTCCGGTCAGATCCATGATGGGAACCTCCTGGAGATCGATGGTGGGTCCGGGACGAGCCGCGGACCCACGCCGAAGCGCTTCCCCTCAGTTCCGCCCGCACACGTGGGTGGTCAGGGGCCCGCCGTTCCATTCGAGCGTGTCACCGAACGCGGCGACCAGGTCGAAGTCGGTGCCGCCGGCGTCCGCGACCGCCCGGTGCAGGTTCAACACGATCCGTTCGGCATCGTCCCAGTCGGCAAAGGGGCCCAGGTCGGCGGCGCGGGCCACCTCGAGCACACCCCGGTCGGAGGCGAGCACGTCCTCGGCGAGGTCGGCGACCAGGCGGTAGTAACGCTCGTGCTCACCGAGCACCCGGTCCAGGTCGTCGGCGCCCACGATCGGACCGTGGCCGGGAACCAGCACGGTCGGGTCGAACCCGGCGACCCACTCCAGGGAGCGCAGCGCCCCCTCCAGCGAGCCGGCCATCACCAACGGGGTGAGTCCGGAGAAGATCAGGTCACCGGAGAACAGCACCCGCTCGTCGGGCAACCAGGCGACCAGGTCACCGGTGGTGTGGGCGGCGTGTCCGAGGTGACGGATCTCGACCTCGCGGTCGCCCAGGTGCACCGTGGTGCTCGTGGCCACGGTCAGTTCCGGCAGACGCCGGTGCTCCGCGCCCCACTCGGGGACCGGCTCCCACACCGGCGGGCAGGCCTCGATGAAGGGGTCCACCGCCAGCACCGCTCGCATCTTGGGATGCCCGATCAGGGTCGCGTCGTCGGGCAGCAGCCAGTTGCCGTAGGTGTGGTCGCCGTGTTCGTGGGTGTTGAGCGCAAAGTGGATCGGCGCCGAGGATGTCGCCACGGCGACGGCGTCGAGAAAGGCGCGGGTGCGGGTCGCGGTGGCGCAGGTGTCGACGATCAGGGTGCCCGCCGAACCGGTGACCGCGCCCGCGTTGTTGATCCACCAGGTGCCGTCCGGTTGGATCCAGGCGTGGACGCCGGGCGCCACCTCGTGCAACGCCCCGTCTTGAACGGTGGGGACATCAGGGCTACCGGACATCGCGAGCGTCGACCCTATTGCACCTCACGACGACGTGCCCCCGAATCCGCCTGGCCCACACCCCGCCGCCCGACCCGACGAGCTCTCGCCCGGTCCCGCCGGCCGATCACCTCGGCGAGCCGCGGTCCGGCGCCGTCCGGGTGGCGACGCTCAGTTCACCTGACAGGTGGGGCACCAGTACAGGTTGCGCCCGGCCAGCTCGGTGCGACGGATCGTGTCGCCGCACACGTGACAGGGCTCACCGGCCCGCCGGTACACGTAGACCTCGCCGCCGTGCGCGTCCTCCCGGGGTGGCCGGCCCATCGCCTCGGGCAGGTGTTCGTCGTCGACGGTGTCGATGGTGCCGGTGCGGTACGCGACCTGCATCAGGTCCACCAGGTCGCCCCACAGTCCGTCCCACTCCTCCGCGGTGATCGAGCGGCCCTCGCGCCAGGGATCGATCCGGTTTCTGAACAGCACCTCGGCCCGGAAGATGTTGCCACTGCCCGCCGCGACCGACTGGTCCATCAGCAGCGTGGCGATCGGCGACCTCGACCGGGTCACCCGGGCCCCGGCCCGCTCGCCGGTCGCATCCGGGTCCAGCGGATCCTCACCCAGCCGGTCCTCGACCCGTCGGCGTTCGTCGGGATCGATCAGCTCACAGCGGGCCGCACCCCGTAGGTCGGCCCAGGAGGAACGGTTGACCAGACGCAGACGGATCTGCCCCACGGGTTCGGGCACCGGGGTGTCGCCGAAGGTGAAGCGCCCGTACAGACCCAGGTGCACGTGCAGGTGCCGGGCTCCCGCGAAACGCACGAACAGGTGCTTGCCCACCGCGTCGGCTCCCAGCACCCGGGTGCCGTCGATGAGCGCCGCTCCGTCCGCAAAGCGCCCCTGGGGGCTCGAGGCGCGTACCACCCGCCGGGCGAAGCGCTGGTCGATCTCGTCGGCGATCCGGTGGGTGACGTGTCCTTCGGGCATCGCCGACCGAGTCAAGCACGCCCGGGTCGAGCCGACGCCACCGGCCCGACGCGGCCCCGCCGAGCGACCGGACCGGCAGAACCCGATCGGTGCGCCCCGGCACAGGTAGGGTCGGGAGCCGTGGACGATCGAACGGGGATGCCGGTGGTCGGAATCGTCGGCGCCGGCCAGCTCGCCCGGATGTGCCAGCCTCCGGCGACCGCCCTGGGCATCACGCTGCGGGTGCTCGCCGCCGCTGCCGACGAGAGCGCCGCCCAGGTCGTTCCCGCCGTCACCGTCGGCGACCACGACGACCTCGATGTGCTGCGGCGCTTCGCCCAAGGGTGCGACGTGGTCACCTGGGATCACGAACACGTGCCCGGTTCCCACATCGCGGCCCTGGCCGCCGAGGGCGTGGCCGTGGAGCCCGACGCCGCAGCGTTGCACTTCGCCCAGGACAAAGCCGCGATGCGACGCCGGATGCAGGAGCTGGACGTCGCCAACCCCGAATGGGTGGATCTGGAGACCGCCGAGGATCCCGCGGCGACGCTCGCCGAGTTCGGCGACCGCGTCTCGTGGCCTCTGGTGCTCAAGGCCTCGCGACACGGCTACGACGGCAAGGGCGTGTGGGTGATCGACGACCCCGCCGACGCCGCGGAGCTGCTGGCGTCGGGCACGCCGTTGCTGGCCGAGGAGCTGGTGCCCATCAGCCGGGAGCTGGCGGTGGTGGCGGCCCGGAACCGCTCGGGCCAGCTCGCCACCTGGCCGGTGGTCGAGACCGTGCAGTCCGAGGGCATCTGTGTGGAGGTGATCGCCCCCGCGCCGCTGCTGGGCACCGCGCTGGACACCCGGGCCCGACACATCGTCCGGACCGTCGCCGAAGAACTGGAGGTGACCGGGATCCTGGCGGTGGAACTGTTCGAGACCATCGACGACCGCCTGCTGGTCAACGAGCTGGCGATGCGCCCGCACAACTCGGGGCACTGGACGATCGAGGG
>CAYVAS010000127.1:0-4009 GCA_964449375.1 uncultured Iamiaceae bacterium
CCGGTGGACGTGACCCAGGCGCTGCGCGACGCCGAGGTCGACGTGTTGGTGTCGTACCTGCCGGTGGGTTCCGAAGAGGCCCAGAAGCACTACGCCCAGTGCTGCCTGGACGCGGGCGTTGCCTTCGTCAACGCGATTCCGGTGTTCATCGCGTCGGATCCGGCCTGGGCGGCGAAGTTCACCGAGGCGGGCGTGCCCATCGTGGGCGACGACATCAAGTCCCAGGTGGGGGCCACGATCGTGCACCGCATCCTGTCCCGCCTCTTCGAGGACCGGGGCATGGTGCTGGACCGCACCTACCAGCTCAACGTGGGCGGCAACATGGACTTCAAGAACATGCTGGAGCGTGAGCGTCTGGAGTCCAAGAAGATCTCCAAGACCCAGTCGGTGACCAGCCAGCTCGACCACGAGATCGCCGCCGACGACGTGCACATCGGCCCGTCGGACCACGTGCCCTGGTTGGAGGACCGCAAGTGGGCCTACATCCGCCTGGAGGGTCGCAACTTCGGTGACGTGCCCCTCAACGTCGAGCTCAAGCTCGAGGTGTGGGACTCGCCGAACTCCGCCGGGGTGATCATCGACGCGGTGCGCTGCGCCAAGATCGGCCTGGACCGGGGCATCGGCGGCCCGTTGGAGGGCCCCTCGGCGTACTTCATGAAGTCCCCCCCGGTGCAGCACCACGACTCGGTCGCCCACCAGATGGTGGAGGCGTTCGCCGCAGGCGAAGCCTGAGGCCGAACTCCTCCACCCCGAACGAAATTCGGAGCGAAAAGGCGGATATTCGACCATTTCGCTCCGAATTTCGCTGGGGACCAGGCCCGAGTCAGGGGCTGGTGGACACGAACGTCCCGTCGACGATGTCCCATCCCTCGGGAAGCACCGTGTTCTCGTCATGGGTGAGGTGCGCCGCATAGCCGACGCTGAGGGTCGCCCCGGCGAGGTTCGCACCCGACAGGTCGACGACATTCCACGAGATGTTGGTCAACGTCGAGTCCGACAGGTCGGCACCGCTCAGGTTCGTCGAGGTGAGCCAGAGTCGGGACAGGTCCATACCGGACAGGTCCGCACCTGACAGGTCGACACCGTTCATACCGACTCCGGCACCCAGAAGCGTGGAGCCGACGAACTTGTAGCCCGCGGGGAGCGTCGGCGGCGTCGACCACGACAGGTCCATGGTCATCGTGTACAAGAACGTCGTCGACGACAAGTCGGCTCCCGACACCTTCGATCCGTCGATCGTCCCGTACGACAGATTCGCGTGGGACAGGTTCGCGCCGGTCAGGTCCGAGCCGTCCATGACACTGGAGGTCATGTCGGCATGCGAGAGGTCCGCCCCCGACAGGTCCGCCCCGCCCATGTCGGTGTAACCGCCGGACGGCGGCTCGGCCTGTGACAGATTCGCGTTCGACAGATCCGCGTTCGACAAATCCCCGTAGGAACTCGACGGGTCGAGTATCAAGGAGTCGGGAAGGGTTGCCGTCGCCAGGTTCGCTCCCGACAGGTTCGCACCTTGCAACTGCGTGTCCGTCAGATCGGCGGTGGACAAGTTGCAGTTGTGCAGGTCTGCAGACCCGAGGTCGGCGGTCGTCCCCGATGCCGCCTGCGCGGTGGTGCAGTCGGCGCCCTGGGTGAGCGGCACCTCGCCCAACGACAGCGTTCCACCGGTCTGCAGCGAGAACGTCGACCCGTCGTCCAGACTCAGGCTCGCACCGGGCCCGGTTCCCGCGCCCAACACCATCGGGGCGAAGGTGTTGCCAGGGGTGACGAACGCCAACTTGTACCCGAAGCCCGACAGGCCGTGCAGGGTGAACGTGCCATCAGCGGCGGTCGTGGTGAACGTCGCCGCACGGTTCGAGTCAGCGAAGTATGCGATCACGATCTCACCCGACACCGGGTTCGTTCCATCGGTGACCGTCCCGGTGATCGTCGACTCCGGTACTACATAGTGGTCGACCAACGTGTCATCGTTGTCGCCGGTCATCGCCGAATAGGCGGCCGCGTTGGCGAAGCTGTAGGCCGTGTCATTTTTGGGCCCGGCCCAGATCGTTGTCCAACCCGACTTTGCGAAGCGAACCTTGTAGTCCTGCGCGGGAACACCGCTGAATTCGAAGTGGCCAGCCGAGTCCGTCGTCGCGGTCGCGACGATCTTGCCCGACGGCACCGCGTACAACGTCGCGGTGACGTCCTTCACGCCGCCGTTGTGGCGTTGGTAGAGGTCCCCGTCCATGTGCCCACGGGGCACCGAGTAGGACTCGACCAGATCCGCCGGTGCATCGTCGAGCACCTCGATGGTCACCGCACCGGAACGATCGGTGGCCGCGTCGGCCCCAGCCCCGTTGTACCAACGCGCATTCTCGCTTCCAGGCCTCGGATAGCTCGGGACGGTCTCGTACATGGTGGGCGGCGAGCCGAAGCGCACCACGTAGCTGCCCGCGGGCAACGCCCCGTGGGTGAACCACACGTTGCCGTCTGCGTCGGAGATGCCGTCTGCCGTCGCCGGGGCGGAGCTGTCCGCTGCCGGGAACACCGACACGGTCACGTTCTCCGCCGGGGCTCCGGCGCCGGTGTCGGTCAGGGTCAGTTTCAGTGCGGTCTCGGCGGGGCTCGGTTCACATGCCGTCAACCCGAACGCCCCGAGCAGACCGATGGCGGCCATCACGATTCCGAATTGGCGACGACGCGTCGTGCCCCGACGTCTCGATCCCAGCTTCACGACGATTGTCCTTGTTCGACGACGGTTGCATCCACGAGCATGCCCGTGCGCCCTGGCAAGGGTCTCAGTAGTCCGCTACTGATTTTCTGTCGTGTGTGGGGCCGTCGGGTCTCGGAGGAAGCAATCCCCGCCGGTCGCACAGACCCGAAATTCGGAGCGAAAAGGCGGTCATTCGACCTTTTCGCTCCAAATTTGGCTACGGGCCGGTCGTCGGCGGGCCGATCGACGGCGATCGCGTCAGAACGACTGGCCGCGGTCCGGCGGCGGCCCGGGGGGCGCCGCCGGTGGGGGCGGCTGACTGGCCGGCGGTGCAGCGGGCGGGGGCGGCGACGCAGGCGGTGGCGTCGGTGCGGCACCCGGTGCTGCGGGAGGCGGGGTCGTGGGTGCCGCGGCCGGACGCTGGTCGTCGCCGGTCTGGTGCGCGGACTGCTGCTGGGCGGCCTGGGCCTTGGTCGCCTGGGACTGCACGGTCTTGGAGACCTGGCCCATGAGAGAGCCGAGGTTGCCGATCGAGCCCTTGAGCTCGCCCAGTGAGGTGGGCAGCCCGCCGGCGCCGGACACTGCGGTGTTGTTGGCGCCACTCATCTTGGCGTTGCGCAGCCCGGTCATCGACCTGATCAGCACGTCTTCCTGTTGCAGGTTCACCCGCGTCGAGGACGTCTCGACCTCGTGGCGGTGCCGCTTGTTGACGTTGCGGTACCGCAGGAACACCACGCCGTAGAACACGAAGCCCGACAGCAGGAACACCAGGCCGAGAACGCCGAGGTTGTTGTCGTCGTTCTGGGCGGCGAGCAGCGCTGCGCCGGTGGTGAGGAAGTCGATCATCGGCTCAGCCCGCCAGCGCGAAGATCAAGATGGCGAGGATGATGCCGATCACCTGGACGACCGCGGACACCGCGAGCAGCTTCTTCTGGTCGAGGGGCACGCTGCCCATCGTCTCGCCGGTGCGGCCGTTGACCGCCACGTAGTGCAGCAGGCCCTTTCCGTCGCCCTTGTCCTGGTGGTAGCTGTAGAGCCACACCGGCAGGTACGCCGAGATCCAGCGTTGGCCGCGTACGGTCAGGTCCTGGCGGTCCCAACGCACGCCCCGGTCGTAGAACCCGAGGGTGTCGTTGGCCGAGAACCGGGCCACGTCGGTGGCCTGGGCGGTCACCAGCGGGGTGAGGTCACCCACGTCGCTGTCCCGGCGTTCCGAGGTGAACCCGGCCAGGAAGTTGGCGTCGTAGCGGACCGCGTTCTCCACGTCGAAGGGCATGATCGAGTTGATCACGTTGTTGGTGTTGTGCAGGCCCCGGT
>CAYVAS010000128.1:0-3791 GCA_964449375.1 uncultured Iamiaceae bacterium
TGACCGCGGCGATCTCGTCCTCGGCCTGCAGGGTGCGCACGCCGAAGTTCTTGTGACGGGACAGCTCGTGGAGGATGTCCGAGGCCGGGGTGATCGGGTACGAACCCAGGTACACCGGCAACTTGGCCAGATGCCCTGCGGCGATGAGGCCCCAGGCGAGCGCGGTGGAGCCGGTGATGTTGGTGTAGGTGCCCGGGCGGAGTCGGGCGGGCTTGACCGTGTAGGAGTTGCCGAACAGCTCGGCGGTCTCACCGAAGGCGTGGCCGGCCCCGAAGGCCACCCGGTTGGCCTCGGCGACCGTGGGGGTCTTGCCGAACTTCTGCTCGATCCACTCCAGGGTCGGCTCGGTGGGACGTGAGTACATCCACGAAACCAGACCCAGGGCGAAGAAGTTCTTGGAGCGCTCCGCGTCGCGGGGCTTCACCCCGAGGGGCGCGACCGCGTCCTTGGTGAGCTGGGTCATGGGCACCTCGTAGACGGTGTACCCGCGCAGCGAGCCGTCGGCCAGCGGGTCGGACTCGTAGCCGGCCTTGCCCAGGTTGCGTTCGTTGAAGGCGTCGGTGTTGACGATGATGGTGCCGCCCCGCTCGAGCTGGCCGAGCTGGGAGGACAGGGCCGCCGGGTTCATGGCCACCAGGACGTTGGGAGCGTCACCGGGGGTGGTGATCTCATGGTCCGAGATGTGCACCTGGAACGCCGAGACGCCCGCGAGGGTGCCGGCCGGCGCCCGGATCTCGGCGGGGTACTCCGGCAGGGTCGCCAGGTCGTTTCCCAGGATCGCACTTGCGCTGGTGAAGCGAGCTCCGGTGAGCTGCATGCCGTCGCCGGAGTCCCCGGCGAAGCGAATGACGACGCGGTCGAGTTGGACCGAATCCGATTGACGTTGGGCCGTGTCGGCCACGAGGGCCCCCTAGGAGGAGATGGTGGTGCGCGCTCCCGACGACTCGGGCAGTCTGACGCTCAGGTTGCCGCGCTGGTCACGGAAACACAAAATTTCCGCTGCGAAGGTGACGGCTGTCTCAGGCGATCGTGATCTGGTCGTCGAGGTACACGTCCTGGATTGCGTTCAACAGCTCGACGCCCTCGGCCATGGGCCGCTGGAACGCCTTGCGGCCGCTGATGAGGCCGAGCCCACCGGCGCGCTTGTTGATCACGGCGGTGCGCACGGCCTCGGCCTTGTCGCTGGCCCCCGAGGAGGCCCCACCGGAGTTGATCAGCCCGACCCGCCCCGAATAGCAGTTCACGACCTGCCAGCGGGCCAGGTCGATGGGGTGGTCCGTGGTCAGCTCCGAGTACACCAGCGGGCTGGTCTTGCCGTAGCCGGACAGGGCGTTGTAACCGCCGTTGACCTCCGGGAGCTTCTGCTTGATGATGTCGGCCTCGATGGTGACGCCGATGTGGTTGGCCTGGCCGGTGAGGTCGGCGGAGGTGTGGTGGTCGACCCCGTCGACCTTGAAATCGCTGTTGCGCAGGTAGCACCACAGCACCGTGAACATGCCGAGCTCGTGCGCGCGGTGGAACGCCTCGGCGACCTCGACGATCTGGCGACCCGATTCTTCGGACCCGAAATAGATCGTGGCGCCCACGCCGGCGGCGCCCAGGTCGTAGGCCTGCTCGACGGATCCGAACATGATCTGGTCGAACTTGTTCGGCAGGGTGAGCAGTTCGTTGTGGTTGAGCTTGGCGATGAAGGGGATCTTGTGCGCGTAGCGACGCGAGCACATGCCCAGGACCCCGAAGGTGGTGGCCACGGCGTTGCAGCCTCCCTCGATCGCGAGCTCGACGATGTTCTTGGGGTCGAAATAGGCCGGGTTGGGCGCGAACGACGCGGCGCCGGAGTGCTCGATGCCCTGATCCACCGGCAGGATCGACACGTAGCCGGTGCCGGCCAGGCGGCCGTGTCCGAACAGCGCCGAGAGGTTCCTGAGCACCTGGGGGGAGCGGTCCGAGTCGACCATCACCCGGTCGACGTAGTCCGGTCCGGGCAGGCTCAGATCGGTGGCGGGAATGCCCTTGGCCTCGTAGGTCAGCAGGTCCTCGGCCTCGTCGCCGAGTAGGGCCGCGATGTCCACGTTCGTCTCACTCTCCAGGTCGGTGTTGCCGTCGGCTCGGTCGAGCCTGGTCGCACATCGTAGTCCCTCGCAATGGAGCCCGAGAGGATCAGTGCAGCGCCGCCAGGCGGTCGGCGGCGTCACCGAAATCCGGGTCGTGGGAGATGATCCAGGAGAACCCGGAACGTGCCGCCGGCAGGTCACCGGCCCGCTCGTGCAGGTCGGCCAGCACGTAGGCGGCGCGTAGGTGTCGCATCTTGGGCCGCTTGACCTTTCGGCGGCCCTCGACCATCAGCGCGATGGCGTCGTCGAGGCGGCCCTGGTCGGCGAGTGCTCCGGCCATGACGATCCGGCCCTCGACCACCAGGTCCGCACTGGGCGCCTCGCGACGCAGCGCGTCCCAGTACTCCCGCACGGCCCGGTAGCGACCCAGTGCCCGGGCGCAGTCCGCCAGCACCGGGTGCTGTTCGGTGGATCCGGTCAGGCTCGCGAACGCCCGCAGTTCGCGCATGGCGTCCTTCCAGCGACCCAACCGGTAGTAGGTCAGCCCCGCCAGCTCGCGCACCTCGGGCACCCCGGGGGCCTCCTGGGCGAGGGGTCGCAGGATCTTGAGCGCGTCGCCGTACCGTTCACGGGAGAACGCCCGGGACGCCTCTTCGAGGCGCCCTTCGAAGTACTCGGCGCGGCGGGGCGAACCCACGTCGTCGAAGAGCCCCTCGCCGTCGATGTGCACCTCGCTCCGTTCCCTGGTGGGGCGGGAGCCGTCCCGAGGTTCGCGGGACGGGCGGCGCCCGCGGTCCCGACGCCCTCCCCGACGGACGGCCTCCTGGGCTTCCACCTCGACCCGTTCGAGCACCCAAGCATCGCTGTGGGACTCCGACGGGTCACCAACGGCCTGGTCCGCAGCGTCGTCGACGGGATCCGGACGGACCGGCCGGTCCTTGGGAGGCCGGATCCCACTGGTCCGCCCTCGACGAGGGTCGACCCGGGCCGCACCGCGACGGGCCACCCCGCCCCAGTCGGGCCGGGTACTCCAATCCGTTTCGGTGTCGCGACGCTTCGGGCCGCCGCCCTTGCGTGGACCGCTCCGGCCTTTCGGAGGGCCGTTTCGCCCCTTCTTCGGCGGGCGCTTGCGGGCCCGATCGTTGCGTTCGTCTGGGCCGGCCATGGGGTGCCAACGCTACACGGTCGGGCCGAAAACGACGAATGCCCCCGCACGAAGCGGGGGCATTCGACAGAGAAATCCGGCGGCGTCCTACTCTCCCAGGGAGTCTCCTCCCAAGTACCATCGGCGCTGGTGGGCTTAACTTCCGTGTTCGGAATGGAAACGGGTGTGTCCCCACCGCCATGGCCACCGAAAACTGTTGTCTTTGATCTTTGAAGACTTCAAAGCGAGCACGAACTTCATTGTCGATCCAAGCCCTCGGCCGATTAGTACCGGTCAGCTGAACGTGTTGCCACGCGTACACTTCCGGCCTATCGACGTGGTCGTCTAACCACGGGCCTTACCTGGTTGTCCCAGTGGGAAACCTCATCTTGAAACGAGCTTCGCGCTTAGATGCTTTCAGCGCTTATCTCTACCGCAGGTGGCAAACCAGCCATGCCCTTGGCAGGACAACTGGCACACCAGAGCTGCGTCCGTCCCGGTCCTCTCGTACTAGGGACAGCCTTTCTCAAGTTTCCTCCGGCTGCAGAGGATAGGGACCGAACTGTCTCACGACGTTCTAAACCCAGCTCGCG
>CAYVAS010000129.1:0-3771 GCA_964449375.1 uncultured Iamiaceae bacterium
GGTCGCCGCCGTGGTCGAAGCCCTGGAGCGCTACCGCACCGGTGGCCCCACCAGCGACATCGAGCTGCCCGCGCACGCCCGGGTCTTCGTCGCCCGACGCGCCTGACCCACCCCGGCGCGCCACCCGGACAAGCCGTCCGGTCGGGCCCCGGCCACGCCCCGGCCCTCCCCCACCATCGCAGCCCACCCAGCGCCAGCATCTGGCGCGCCCCGGTGAACCTACGGCGAGGACTCGGTGCCTTCGAGCTGGGCGGCGAGCTGTCGGGCCCGGTCGATGTGCTCGGCGTAACCGGGGAAGTCGCCCGAACGCAACGCCTCGTCGGCGGCGTCGAACTCCGCGTTCAACGCCGCGATCAACTCGGCCTGGGACCCTTCCGCCGGAGGCACCGTGGTGGGCGGCACCGTCGAAGTGGTGCTCGTGGTCGTCGACGAGGTCGTGGTCGCAGCCGGTTCGCCGTCGTCACCGTCTTCGACCTGTTCGGCCAGAGACAGATCCAACGGATCCGCCGGGTTGCGTTCGGCGGTCTCGGGCACACCCTCACCGAACAACGTGACCAGCGCACCCCGGAAGGTCGACTCCACCGCCACCCGCAGGTTGCCCTTGTCGTCCTCGTAGGCGACGATCACCTGCTGCAGCTCGGGCAGTGAGTTGCCCGTCGCCTTGACGTACCAGGGCCGCACGTACAGCAGCGACTGATCGATCGGGATCACCAACAGGTTGCCGTACTCACACTCCGAACCGCCGCTCTCACCCCCCGAACTGCTGCACAACAGCGTCTGGGTGGACGACACCTTGCGGTCCGACATCATCGACGCGGCCACGTTGTAGGGGCCCGAGGGCAGGTTGCTCGCCGGGATCTGGAACAGGTCCAACCGGCCGTAGTCGTCCGGGTCGCTGTCGGCGGTCATGAACCCGGTGAGCACCTGCTTGTTGGGCGCGCCCGCCTGTTTGGGCACGAAGGGCCGCAGCATCAGGAACGACTCGCTCTGGGCCTGGGGCAGGCGCATCAACAGGTAGTAGGGCTCCATCGGGGTGGACCCGGGCTCGATCGGGTTGCCGTTGGCGTCCACCGCGCCGGGCACCGCACCGGCCTGCACCCCGGCCCGGTTGGGGTCCGCGGAGACCTCCCAGGCGTTCTCCTGGGTGTAGAAGCCATCCGGGTCGGTCAGGTGGTAGCGGCCGTACATGCGGGTCTGCACCTTGAACAGATCCGCGGGGTAGCGGAAGTGCTCGGCGATGTCGCGGGGCACCTCGTCCCCGTCGGTGAACAACTCGGGGAAGGCCTTGGAGTAGGCCTTGGCCAGCGGGTCCTCGTCGTCGATCACATACAGGGTCACGGTGCCGTCGTAGGCGTCGACCACCGCCTTGACCGAGTTGCGCACGTAGTTGAACCGGCTGTTCAGTCCGCTGGCATCGGCGATGTCCGAGGTGCTCGCCCGCTGCGCGTTCGGGTAGTGCGGCGTGGTCGTGTAGGCGTCGATGATGTAGACGATGGTGCCGTCGTCGCGCACCACCAGGTACGGGTCGTTGTCGAAGGCCAGGAACGGCGCCAGGGTCTCCACCCGGGTGCGCACGTCGCGGTACATCAGCACCTTGGAATCGGCGTCCACGTTGGACGAGATCAACGGGTTGATGTCCGCGAAACGCAACGACACCGCCGCCCGGTGCAGGAACCCGCCCAGCCCCGACCCGATCCGGATGCCGTCTTCGCCCTCGTAGCGGGTGAACTTGGTGTTGCCCTCTTCGTCGGTGTAGTCGATCTCCTCGGTCTTGGAGTCCGCGATCACATACCCGCTCAGCCCCTCACCGAAGTAGGTCGCCGGCCGTTCCACCTCGGTGTCGGAGGTGCTGGAGGCCACCGGGATGTCCTTGTTGGTGAACACCGGCTGACCCGAATCCGACGCGTTCGTCGGCGCCATGATGTTGCCGTAGCCGTGCGTGTAGGACAGATGCTTGGCCACCCAGGACTGCTGGGGCAACGAAGAACTGTCCACGTCACGACCCGAGGTGAGCACCTGGGTGAGACGACCGTCGATGGTGTAACGGTCCACGTCGGGTTCGGCGACCCGGTAGAAACTGCGGATCCCCTGCAGCTTGGTGAAGACCTCCTGCATGACCGCGGGGTCCCACAACCGCACGTTCTGCACGGTCACGTCGTTGTCGGTGAGCACCTCGGCGTTGAGTTCACCGTCGTTGGTGAAGGCCTCGATGTTGACCTGGTCCAACCCGAAGGACGCCCGGGTCGCCTCGATGTTGTGCTCCAGATAGGGGCGTTCCTTGGACGCCTCGGAAGGTTGCACGCTGAAACGCTGGACCAGCGCGGGCACCGCCACGCTGCCCAACACCGCGACCACCGCCCACAGGCCCACCGCCATGACCGGCAGCCTCCAGCCCCGCCGCCAGATGTTGACCACGAACAACGCGCACGCGAACACCGAGATCACCATCAGCAGCTCGATCGCCTTGAGCTGGATGTTGGTGTCGGTGTAGAGCGCCCCGTCCACGGTGCCCCGGGTCGAGAACACCAGTTGGTAGCGGGCGAAGTAGTAGTCGGCGGTCTTGACCAGCGCCAGCAGCGCCAGCAGCACCGACACGTGCACCTTGGCCCGCTGGGACACCCGGTCCGACAACGACAGCCCCGGGGTGGCCTGCATCAGGATCGAACCGTTGAAGTAGTTGGCGACCAGCGTGGCCAGCAACGTGATGACCAGCGCCGCGAACGCCCAGGAGATCAGGAACTCGATGAAGGGCAACCGGAACACGTAGAAGCCGATGTCACGGCCGAAGGTGGCGTCGGTCTCGCCGAAGGGAACCTGGTTGGTGAACAGGATCCATTCCTTCCACTGGGTGGCCGCGCCCACCCCCATGAACAACGCCAGCAGCAGCGCGAACCCCGCCCGAAGCAACCCGCGGCGGCGCGCGAACAACTCGTGGAACCGCAGCACCACCGGGTCTTCGTTGGTGATCAGCGAATACTCCCCGGCGATGCGGTCCGCGATCCACAGGTTCACCAGCACGATCACGAAACCCAGCGCCACGAAGATCAGCGCCAGCACCAACTTGGCGCCCAGCACCGCGCTCCACACGCTGGTGCGGTTCTGGGACGCGAACCACAGGTAGTCGACGTAGAAGCCCGACGCGCCCCGCAGCGAGGCGATCACCACGATCAACGCCACCAGCGCGACCAGTGCGATGATCCGCCGACGCCGCTTCACCTCATAGGTGGTCCGGCGCGGCCGCTTGGGTTGCTTGCCTTCGGACCGTCGCATGAGCCCACAAGCCTAGGAGAACCCGCCCAGGATCCTCCCCCCGGATCAGCCCAACTCGGGCATCGCCAGACAGCGACAACCCGGGTGGGCCGGCGCGACGTGCTGACCGGTGGGGAAGGCCGCGCCCGCGGCCACCACCCCTTCGAGTTCGTTGTCGTTGCAGTCCGAACAGGGCGCGTCGCCCGGCCCGCAGTACCAGCGCAGCCCCACCGACGCGGGAAGCGCGCCGCGGATGCCCAGCCCGAACGCGTGGGCCGCGGCGTCCGCGACCGACGAGGCGAGGCGGGCGCCACGCCACTCGCGGTAACAGGCACGGATCCGGTCGGCCAGCTCCAGGTCGTCGGCGGCCTGGGCGTCGTCCTCGTCGTCGCCCCCGGCGGTGTCCTCGCCAAGGGCGCGCACCAGCCGGGCCCGCAGCGGCGCCGCGATCGACTCGATCAGCTCGCGGGTGGGCACGTCCAGGTCGACGTCGGGATGGTCGACCGCACGCTGGTCGAGGTC
>CAYVAS010000130.1:0-3686 GCA_964449375.1 uncultured Iamiaceae bacterium
TAGCCCATCCACACCGACGCGGTCAGCCCGGGCACGAACCCGGTGAACCAGGCGTCGGTGTTCTCCCTACCGGCTTCGATCTCCTCGCCGGTGTCGGTGTCGGCCACCGCGACCGTGCCGGTCTTGCCCGCGGCGGGACGGCCGATGTCCGCCGAGGTGGCGGTGCCCTGCTCGATCACCTTCTGAAGCGCGTAGACGACCCGGGCGTTCTGGGTGGGGGTGAGCACCTGGTTGCGGGTCGGGGTGAAGCTGGCGATGACGTTGCCGGACCGGTCCTCGACGCGGGTCACCATCGTGGCGTCGAGCTGCACGCCGTTGCGGGCGAAGGTGCTGAAGGCCGAGGCCACCTGGAGCACCGGGATGTTCACCGATCCCAGCACGTAGGAGGGCAGGTACCGCGCTTCGCCGTCGATCTTCTCGTACTGGCGGGTGACTCCCAGGTCGTGGCTGGTCTCCACCACGTGTCTGGGACCCAGTTCCAACATCAGGTTCGCATACGCGGAGTTGATCGACTGTGCGGTGGCGTCGACCACGGTGGCCACCCCCGAGGTGCAGCAGTCGCTGCGCACCGGCCAGTCCTCGGTGAGCAGGTCCGGGTGGTCCTCGGCCAGAAAGGTGGCCTCGTAGGGCGCGGGCACCGACGAGGTGATCGCGATGTCGCGGCGGGCCAGGTCGGCCAGCGCGAAGGCCTTGTAGGTGGAGCCGACCTGCCGGCCGCCGCCTCCGCCTTCTCCGGTGGCCAGGTTGACCTGGGATTCGTCGTAGTCGGCGCCGCCCATCATGGCCACCACGTGGCCTTTGCCGTCCACGGCGACCAGCGCGCCCGAGGGCGGGTCGGGGATCGTGTTCAGCACCCCCGTGACGGCCTCGTAGGCCTGCTTCTGGCGTTCGGGTTGCAGGGTGGTGTAGATGCGCAGCCCCCCGTTGAAGACCTCGTCCTTGCCGAGTTCGTCGACCAGATCCTCGATGACGCTCTGGACGAAATAGCGCGCCCCGTAGGGGTCGGCGCCGGTGCTGCCCAGGGGACCGCCCAGCCAGTTGACCCCGGTGGTGGGGTGGAAGTCGATCACGCCGAGGGGCGCGGACGCGGCGGCCAGGCGCTGGTTCACGTCGATCATGTCGTTGTCGGCCATGTTGCGCAGCACCAGGTTGCGCAGCCACCGGGCCTGGTCGGCGTCGTCGGCCCAGGAGGGGTTGCGCACGATGCCGGCCAGGAACGCGGCCTGGGGCAGGTTCAGTTCGGCGGCGTCGACGTCGAAGTAGGACTGTGCGGCGGCCTGCACCCCGTAGGCACCGCGCCCGAAGTACACCAGGTTCAGGTAGCGCTCGAAGATCTCGGACTTGGAGAGCTGCTGTTCGAGCTTGACCGACAGGATCGCCTCTTTGATCTTGCGCTGGAAGGTGCGCTCGGAGCTCAGGTAGGTGAGCTTGACGTACTGCTGGGTGATGGTGGACCCACCGTGGGTGGTGGCGCCGCCCCGGATGTCGATCCAGGCGGCGCGGGCGATGCCCACCGGGTCGACGCCGCCATGCCGGAAGAAGTCCTTGTCTTCGGCGGCGAGCACGGCGTTCTGCATCTCGGGGGAGATCTCGTCGAGCGGGACCACCACGCGGTTGACGTCGCCGTGCAGCGAGGCGATGGCGTTGGTCTCGTCGCAGTCCTCGGTCACGTCGGCGGCGCACACGAACGACGTCTGGTCGACGACGGGGTTGGTGGTGGGGATCTGGACCTGGGAGGCGACCCAGAGCAGTCCGACCATCGAGGCGACGACGATCACGCCCAGAAAGAACAGGGGTCGGCGGGCCCGCCACAGCAGCGAGCGACGGGACGCGCCGGGTGCGTTGGGATCGACGGGCGCTCTGCGTCGGCGTCGGAGTCGGGGTTTGGTCATGGATCCGCGGTACTCCGCGTCGGGTTCGGCGAAGCGGGTTTCGAGGCTACCAGCGCGCCTTCGAAAACCGGGATGCGCCCGGGCCGGTCGTCGGGGGGATGATCCGCCTCAGGAGTCGCCCACGGGGAACGACCGCATCAGGTGGTTCCACCAGCACCCGGTGCACACCTCGACGACGTACCCGGTGAAGGTGCCCCGGCGACGGGCGATCTTGGCGAGCTCGCCCCGGCTGGACAGACAGCGCCCCGAGGCGGGCAGGCGGGTGCCGAACACGTAGGTGACCAGCACCAGGTTCCGGGTGTCACAGACCGGGCAGGCCCGGTCCGAGGCGATGCCCAGGGCCGAGGCGTTGCGGCGCAGTTCGGGGTGGGCGTCGCACACCTCGTGCTGGGCGACGCGGCCCGCCCGGTACTGGGCGAGCAGCGACTGGCGCGCCAGGCGGTAGTCGATCTCGCCGACCCCGTTGAACCGGGACGCTGCGGTGACGCTTCGGGCAGCCACAGCCGACCACGCTACCGGGCAGGGGCGGGCGCTGCAGGCGTTGGCGGGTAACGGCCGGTGGTCGGGCGGCTGCGACTTCGGTGACATCGGGTTGACATCGGGAAGCATCCGGCGCACACTTGACCTTCCATCGATCTATCATTTCGATACTTCGATTCGATATAGTCGCTGGACTTTCCCGCCATGAGCCTTCTCGACCTCTCCCTCCTCGGCCTGCTGGCCGACCAGCCGCTGCACGGCTACGAGCTGTCCAAGCGGCTGCGCGACCAGGGGCGGGGCGCGGTGTCCTACGGCGCGCTGTATCCGGCGCTGGCCCGCCTGGACCACAAGGGGTTCATCTCGTCGGCGTCCGCCGAGGAGGCCCCGGCGGGAACCGGGCCCATGACCGGGTCGCTCGGCGCGGAAGTCGCCCGACTGCGGCGGGGCCTGACCGCACCGGGTCCGCGGCCCAAACGAAAGCGCCGCCGCAAGGTCTACACGATCACCGATGCGGGCCGTCGGCGCCTGCACGATCTGCTGACCACCCCGGCCGAGGACGACCGCACCTTCGCCGCGCAGCTCGCCGCGGCCGGGCACCTGTCGCCTGCCGAGCGGGTGGAGCTGCTCGGCCGCCGCCGTCAGGCGCTCGTCGACCGTCTGGCCGAGGAACCTTCTTCGCTCCTCGACCGGTACCGCCGCGCCCTGCACGACCGGGACCGGCTGGCCGACGAGGCCGAGCTCGCCTGGCTCGACGAGTTGTTGGCGACCGAACGGGCCGAGGCCGCCGCGTCGGCGGCGGGCCCGCCGGGCGCCTCGCCGGCCGAACCGGCGGGCGACCTCGCCGATCCTGAC
Organism: uncultured Iamiaceae bacterium; assembly: GCA_964449375.1. Taxonomy (GTDB): domain Bacteria; phylum Actinomycetota; class Acidimicrobiia; order Acidimicrobiales; family Iamiaceae; genus JAFDWI01. Next base: position 3,225 of record CAYVAS010000130.1, read on the forward strand.
CCGACCGATCTCCGCGTCGACGCACCCGTCGACGCGTCCCCCTGAACCGCTGGAGGTTCGTTCCCATGAGCAGCATCCGTCTCGCCATCGCCGGTGTCGGCAACTGTGCGAATTCCCTGATCCAGGGTCTCACCTACTATTCGGAGGCCACCGACGGCGACGAGGTCCCCGGCCTCATGCACGTCACCCTCGGCGGCTACCACATCAGCGACATCGAACTGGTCGCCGCCTTCGACGTGGACGCCACCAAGGTCGGCCAGGACGCCGCGAAGGCCATGTGGGCCGGGTTGAACAACACGATCCGCTTCGCCGACGTTCCCGACACCGGGGTCGAGGTCCAGCGTGGCCCGACCTTCGACGGGTTCGGTCGCTACTACGCGCTGAGCGCCGAGGAGTCCCCCGCCGAACCGGTGGACGTGACCCAGGCGCTGCGCGACGCCGAGGTCGACGTGTTGGTGTCGT
>CAYVAS010000131.1:0-3322 GCA_964449375.1 uncultured Iamiaceae bacterium
CCGAAGCGGTTGTTGGGGATCTCCTTGAGGTTCACGTAGAACACGAGCTGCTGGGAGGCGGGCTGGCCACCGAACTTGAAACGTTCCCACGAGGTCTTGACCGTCGGCGAGATCAGGCCGTCACCGGCGAAGATCGACTGGGCGTTCTGGTCCTCGGAGGTGAAGATGAAGCCGCCGGGTTCGGCGATGAAGCCGGTGAGTTCGCCATCCTGGAAGGTGACGAGCGCGTAGCCCTCGGGTACGACGATCCGGCTGCCGTTGGTGATGATGTTGTCGGAGGCCTTGGTGTTGGATCCCCGTCCGGCGTCGGTCTCCTTGCGCACGCCCGGGAACAGCGCCGCGGTGGGCGGCAGCCCCGGCGGCGGGATCATGAAGTCCTTCCACTGGTCGGCGAGCGTTCCACCGAGTGCACCGGTGAAGGCCTTGATGAAACCCATGAGGGGGACTCCTTGATCACGACGTCGGCGGGGAATTCACCGCGCGGGTGAACGAAGCCGGACTCTAGCAGCCGATTCTGCAGCCGTCGTTTGAGGCCCGCGGCTGCGGGTAGTGCGCCGGATTCGGGTTGACCAGTCACCCAAAGGCGACACCTCCCGCCCGACGCTGTCACACCCACCGACGAAAATGACCCGTAGCGACTCGTTGCTCCACATCGCCGCGCGGCGCGGCCCGAACCGTCGACGATGCGACCCGAGGGAACGGCCCGCCATGACGAACCTGAGTGAAACCGACCGATCACAGATCTACACTGAGCTGGCAGCAGCAACCAGCCCGAAAACCGCGGAGATCCTCATGCGCGAGGTCCTCGACGTCCACTGGGAAGATCTGGTCACCAAGGCCGACTACCGGCCCGAGTTCGCCGGCCTGCGCGGCGAGTTCGCCGAGCTCCGCAGCGAGTTCGCCGAGCTCCGCAGCGAGTTCGCGGAGCTGAAGGGCGAGGTCGCCGAGCTCCGCTCGGATATGCGCGTCGGCTTCGCAGAGATGAACGCGCACCTCGAGCGGCAGTTCCGAATCCAGTCGAACCGGATGATCGCCCTGATGATCGCCCTGTTCTCCCTACTGGGCGGCCTCGTCCTCGCCGTCCATTGAAGCCGTGCCCGCGGGCACGGCCCGGACGGCCCCTTCGACGAGACTGACCGGCAGCGACATCGACCTCACCGGGCTCAGAGGTGATCGAGGTGGGGGCGTCAGCCGCTGTAGTGGGGTGTCGCCCTGATCGGGACCGCGGGCTGCGGGTCTGTCACGGGCGGTGGCGGATCGCCGACGGTGCCCCCCACGTGGGGCGAGGTGGTGGGCTCCGGGCTGGTCGACGAGGTCGGGGGCGCGGTGACACTCGTCGGAGGCACCGTTGTCGACGAGGTCGCCACGGTCGTCGGCGAGGTGGACGAGGTCGTCGAGTTCTCGCCGGTGAGCGTCGGGCCCACCGGAGTCGACGAGGACGTGGTGGGTTCGGGCTCGTCGTAGGTGATGACGACGCGGCCCGGGGCTCCGGCATTGTCCGCGACTTCGGAGCTCACGGCGCTGACCGCCGTCGGGTCGGTGTGGTTCGTCCCACCACCGCCACCGCTGAAAATCAGGCCGCCTTCAGCAACCGCGGTTGGCCCCGCCGCTCCGCCGATCCAGCCTCCGCCGCCACCGCCGGCCGGCAGGTAGATCTCCATGCTCCCGGCCAGACGTCCGTCTGAACCGTCGGCTCCGTCGTGGCCAGCCGGGGGCGCATCCAACGGGCAGTCTGGACCCGGTGAAGCCGGAGGGCTGCCGGCATCCAGCCCGGTGCACACGGGCCCGCACTGCGAAGCCGGGCCATCCGGAGTGTTGCATCCGAGCTGCCCGCCGCCACCGCCACCACCACCGGCGACGACCAGCGCGGTTCCATCGTCCAGCACCGCCGATCCACCGCCACCGCCACCGCCGTTTCCGCCATTGTAGTTGCCACGACTGCCGCCGGTTCCGCCGGTACCGAAACCGACACCACCCAATCGATCGTCGGTGCCGTCGTGGCCCTCCTGGCCCACAACCACGGTCAGATCCATCCCCGGCGTCACCGCAACCGTCGCCGTCACCGTCGACCCGCTGCCACCCTGGGGCGGCGTCTCCCCCGAAACCACAGGCGGCAACGACGCCGCGCCACCACCCGCGCCGGTCACGGTCACCTGCACACTCGTCACCCCTGAAGGAACCGTGAAGGTCCCATCGGCGGTGAACGTCTCCGTGGTGGTCGCCGCGCCCGCATTCTCGACACCGATCACCGTCCACCACGTGCCCATCACCAGCACGACCGTGGCCAACACCGCAACCACCCGTCGTCGGTCCGCCGTTCCCGCACTGTTCATTTGACTCCCGCCTCATATCGATCTGGCCGCCACCCGCTTCCGAATGTCTGCGGGTCGCCGGAAAATATAGTCGCGCCGGGGTCGGCACTCAACCCATCGTTGCACGATCGCCTCGGCCCAGCCGGACGTCGACGTCACGAGGTTCAGCACACGTCATGGGCGCCGTGGACGCCGGAGCCGGGATGCCGCCACCCCGGCCACCGACCGTCAGGACCGGCTGGTTCGCCGACGGGCCTGGAGCACGATGACCGCGCCCAACACCGCCAGCAGCACGCCCAGCCCGGTGGTCGCCAGGATCGGCCGGTCGGGGCCGGTCCGAGCGAGTTCCGTCGGGCCCGGATCGGTGGCCGGATCGGGCACCGGACCGTTCCGTGACGGTTGGACCGCGTCGCCCGGCGGCACCGAATCCGCCGCCACCGATCCGTCCGGCGACGAGGTGGCCGGAGCAGACGATGACGGTGGCAGTGTCTGGCCGGTTGGGTCCGTGGTCGACGTCGACTCCGGAGTGGTCGGAGTCGAGACGGCCGGTCCGGTCGTCGATGACGGCACCGTCGTGGAGGATTCGGTCGGGTTCGACGGGGTCATCGACGTGGCGGGGGCCGACGTCGTGGACGGAGCCGTGGTACTCGACGCGTCCGTCGTGTCAGGGGCCGTGGTACTCGACGCGGCCGTCGTGGTGCTCGACGCGTCCGTCGTGTCAGGGGCCGTGGTGCTCGACGGCGGATCGACGCGGAGCAGCACAGAAGCGACGTCCTGGTTGTTGTCGGTGTCACTCTCGGGGCCCAGCGACCCGTCGGAGACCACCGTCGCCGACGCGGTGAGGTCATGATCGCCGAGGTCCCAGCCCTCCTCGACGACCGTCGAGACGACCGATCGTTCCAGATGCGCCCCGGAGGTCAGATCGACCGCCGGCCAGGTGACCGTCCGGGTCGCACCGTCCCAGACTCCGCCGCCGGTGGCCGACGAGAAGGTGACCCCGTCGGGCAGGG
>CAYVAS010000132.1:0-3215 GCA_964449375.1 uncultured Iamiaceae bacterium
GCGGGACCGGAGGGGGCGTCCACGGTCCCTGACCCCAGCCAGGCTGGGCCGAAACCGGCGACCATCCACTCCAGGTCGGAAGGGACGGGTACACCGGAACCGGCGGCGCGGCGAAGGCGTGAACCACGTGGTCGGGTTCGACCACGACGGTGCGGGCGATCAGGTCGTGAGGTCCGCGGTTCTGGGCCGAGGCGCGCACCCACACGGCGAGGAGGAGCTGCAGGGGCGGCACGTACACCAGCACCGAGGTCAGCCCGGCGCGCAACGCGGCCCTCCAGGGACCGGGGGGCTCCCCGGTGTGGATGTCGACGACCCGGTAACCGTGGCGGGCGTGGCCTGGGGTGGCGCCCCGGGTCGAGATCCACCAGTACTCGTCGATTGCCGCCACCACGACCCACACCGTCGTCGACCACAACCACAACAGCGGCAGGTCGCGCATGCCCACCGACACGATGGTGAGCACCATGACGACCGCGGCCAACCACCACGCGCCGTCCAGGCGGCTGGCACGGGCCCGGCGCCGGTCGTCCAGGTCCGGGACCCGGCCCCACCGGGTCATCACGATGCGTTGGTCGGGTTCCCACCAGGTCGCCAGGTCCCCGTCGGTGATCGAATTCGGCGCGTCGTGCTGGACCACCACGGTCCCCGAGAGCCGGTCGTGGAAGCCCCGCCGCAATGGCGAGAACCCGATGGAGAACAGCAGCGCGAAAGGCATGACCGCGACCAGGAGGAACCCGGGACTCAACAGCGGGTAGCAGAGCGCGACAGGGATGCTGCGACGCCAGGCGGTCAGGAAGTCCGGATGACCGGCGTGTCCCACGGTCGCGACCCGGATGCCCACCAGCCGCATCCCGAGCGTGGCGCCGGTCCGGCTGATGCTGATCGCCTCGATCGCCGCGACGCCCGCGATGATCACCAGGTTCTGGGCCACGGGGCGACCGTGGGGGCCGATCACGATCACCGCGGCGACCCAGGCCACCGCCACCAGCGAGTCGACGACCCGGGCCGCGAGCCGTTGGGTGGCGCGCGCCGACCAGGAGTTGATGTAGTAGCGGACGGGGTGGGATTCGGCGGTCACCCCAGACACGCCTCGGATGGTCGTCGTCGCGTCCGGGCCGTTCAGCGGTTGGCGATCGCCACGTAGTCCCGCGGCTCGTGGCCGGTGTAGAGCTGGCGGGGACGGGCGATGCGCTGGTTCTGCTCCAACAGTTCCTGCCAGTGGGCCAACCAACCCGACACGCGGGGAATCGCGAACAGCACCGTGAAGGTGTCGGTCGGAAAACCCATCGCCTGGTAGATCAGACCCGAGTAGAAGTCCACGTTGGGGTACAGCCGACGGGACACGAAGTAGTCGTCGCTCAGCGCGACCTCTTCGAGCTTGAGGGCGATGTCCAGCAGCGGGTTCTTGCCGGTGACCTCGAAGACCTCGTAGGCGATCTCCTTGATGATGCGTGCCCGGGGGTCGTAGTTCTTGTAGACGCGGTGGCCGAACCCCTGCAGCCGTCCCTTGCCTGCCTTGACGTCCTCGACGAAGGCGTCGACGTTCTCCAGCGAACCGATGTCGGTCAGCATCCGGATGACCGCCTCGTTGGCCCCGCCGTGCCGCGGCCCGTAGAGGGCAGCGGCGGCTCCGGCGCAGGCGGAGTAGGGGTCGGCGTGTGCCGAGCCGATCACCCGCATCGCCGCGGTGCCGCAGTTCTGTTCGTGATCGGCGTGCAGGATGAACAGGACGTCGAGCGCGTGTTGGAGCACGGGGTCGGCGTCATAGTGGGGCTCCGCGACCTTCCACATCATCGACAGGAAGTTCGCCGCGAACCCCAGGGTGTTGTCGGGATAGACGAAGGGTTGGCCGACACTGAATCGGTGCGCGCATGCGGCCAGGGTGGGGATCTTGGCGACCAGCCGAACGATCTGCTTGTGGCGGACCGCCGGGTCGTCGATCTGTTTGGCCTCGTGGTAGAAGGTCGACAGTGCGCCCAAGGCGGACACGAGCATGCCCATGGGGTGGGCGTCGTAGTGGAAGCCCTCCATGAACCGCTTGCGCACGTTCTCGTGGATGAACGTGTGGTAGGTGATCTCGTGACGCCAGGCCTCGAACTGCGCAACGGTGGGGAGTTCGCCGTAGATCAGGAGGTAGGCGACCTCCAGGTAGGTGGAGTTCTCGGCGAGCTGTTCGATGGGGTAACCGCGGTAGTGCAACGTCCCGTTCTCACCGTCGATCTGGGTGATCGCGGACGACGTGAAGGCCGTCTGGGCCAGGCCCGGGTCGTAGAACCAGACGTTGCCCAGCAGCTTGGCCCATTCGGTGGCATCGATACCGCCGTTGACGATGGGGATCTCGAGGGTCTGCCCGGTGCGGTTGTCGGTGATCGTTACGCTGTCGGCCACGTGTGCATACTCCTGAGCAGGTCGCGGTGTTGTGCCGTCGTCGGCGGCGCTCACGAGGGCCCGGGTCCCCCGTGCACACCCGAGGCGAGCCTAGCTTCGCGCCGGTGGGACCCGGCCATCTTGATCGCCCGGTTCGACTCGCCTCAGGGTGCGGTCGGCGAGGAAGCCGTGGAACCGATCTCCACGAAGTCGGCTGCCCGGTCCCGGCACACCTCGAGCACGCTGGTGTGCACGGCCCGGGTGGCGTTCGACAGCATCGCGCGCCGTTCGGTGGCCAATCCGACCTCCCGCGGCGCCAGCCCGGTGATCGGGATCCGCCGCCACCCGCGACCGCCTCGACCCCCGGCGGCGCTGGCGGGTACCACCGACGCGCCGAACCCTTCGAACGCGAGGGTGGCCAGCAGTCGGACGCCGTCGACCTCGGCGGCGGGCTGGAGCTGGACCCCGAACCGGGCGATTGCCAGGTCGAGTTCGTCCCGGAACGACGTCCCCGGTGGGGGCAGCAGCAACGGGTGACGAGCCAGTTCGACGGGGTCGACCTCGTCGAGGTCGCTGAGTGCGTGACCCAGCGGGGCGACCAGGACGTGGGGTTCGGCGAAGAGGGGTTCCACGGTGATGTCCTCGCCGGGGACGGGCAGGTTGACCACGGCCAGGTCGAGGCGGCGCATCAGCAATTGGGGCAGCAGCGAGGTGGTCGTGGCGTCGATGATGGTGAGCCGGATCCCGGGGTGGGCCGCGGTCACCGCGGGGAGCAGCTCCGGGATCAGCCAGCGGGCCGTGGTGCCGATCATCCCCAGGCGGACCGCGCCGGTGATGGACTGCTCGCT
>CAYVAS010000133.1:0-3068 GCA_964449375.1 uncultured Iamiaceae bacterium
GGGACGGCGACGAGACCCGGCGGCTGGCCCTCTACGAGGCGGTGCTGCCCTGGGTAGGCGGCGTCGACGTGGAGGCCTCGTCGACGACGACCGCGGAGCGGGTGGTGGCGGCCGCAAAACAGCAGCAACGGGTCGCGGTGGTGTCGTTCCACGACTTCGAACGCACCCCGCCTGAATCGGAGCTGCGCTCCCGGATCGACGCGGCCCGTTCGCTGGGCGCGGACCTGGTCAAGATCGCCACCATGGCGCACCACACCGAGGACCTGCGCACCCTGGGCAGGGTCCTGGCCGACGACCACGGCGTCGGGCTGATCGTGATCGGCATGGGAGAGCTCGGGGCGCCGTCGCGGTTGCTGTTCCCCTTCCTCGGGTCGCGGCTCACCTTCGCCGCGGTGGGTCGGCCCGGTGCCCCGGGTCAGCTTCCCCTGGATCGCATGGCCGCTACCTTCGCCGAGCTGTCGCCGGCCTGGGCGGCCCGCCACGACCGGGCCCCGGACGTTAGGTCTGCCTAACAGGCCGGTTCTGCCGCTAGCCTCGATGGGGACGCGGGTCGCTCGCCGTGAACCCCGACCGCTCCGGCGGCACCGTCGGATGCAGGGTCCCGCGGCCGCATCGCAGCGCCCGCATCGACCCGTCGCTGTCAGGAGCCGTCATTGTCCACCTACGGAATCGTCGAGCACACCCAACCGCTCACCTCGAACCTCGTCCGGATCGTGTTCGGCGGCGACGGACTCGCGGAGTTCCAACTCACCGAGTGGACCGACCAGTACGTCAATGCCCGCTTCCTGCCCGACGGCGTGGACTACGGTCCTCCCTTCGACCTGGACGAGGCCATGGCGCGGCCCCGCGGCGAGCGCCCCGTGGGCCGACGGATCACGATCCGGGCTTGGGATCCTGCCACGCGCCGGGTGACGATGGACTTCGTGGTCCATGGTGCCTCCGGCCACGCCGGACGGTGGGCCGGCCGGGCCCGCCCCGGTGACCGGCTGCAGTTCACCGGACCCAGCGGGGGCTACCGCCCGGACCCCGACGCCGACGTGCACCTGTTCGCCGGGGACGAGAGCGCTCTGCCGGGCATCGCGGCTTCGCTGGAACAGGTCCCCGCCGGGTCGCCCGCCTTCGTGGTGGTCGTCGTCGACGACGCCGACGGTGAGCTGGAACTGTCCAGCCCCGCGGATCTGCACCTGACCTGGCTGCACCGGGTCGATGCCGCGCCCGGGGACCCGGACCAGTTGTTGCGTGCCGTGCAGGCCCTCGAGCTGCCCCCGGGCCGGGTACAGCCCTTCGTGCACGGCGAGGCCTACGAGGTGCGCGCCATCCGCAAGCACCTGGTCAACGACCGGGGCATCCCAAAGGAGGACTCGTCGATCTCGCCGTACTGGCGGCGGGGACGCAACGACGAACAGTGGCGTCAGGTCAAGCGGGACTGGATCGCCGAGTCCGACCGGGAACTGGAATCCGGTCTCGCCGGCTGACGAGTCCAGCGACACCCACCATCGGTGTGTGCACGATGATGTACTCCGAGCATTCGGGGGCTTCTTCGCAAGCTCCGCGGTGAAGCAGATGTGGCGGGTTGCGTGAAGACACGAGCCCCACTTGGTCTTCATCCTCCGGATCGACCACTTGGGAACCTGGACGCCGATTTCGGCTTCCCACATGGCAATGGCCTCGGGAAGCGCAAGGCGTAGTTGCTCGCGGTACCACTTCTCGAGGAGCGCTCGGACGTCACACGTCACCACGTGAGGATGGGTTGATTCCGCTGGAGCTCCCTGCCGAAGTTCCAATGACGTCCCAGCGGCGCGTCGATGTCCCACCTGCGCCGTACGATTTTCTTGAGATCATCGCGTGGCAGGAGGCATCGGATGAACGACAGCTCGACGGCGGACAGCGCCGCGGTCAGAATCGCTGTCGCCGCCCATGCCCGCAGGAACTCGGGATTCGACGTCGCCTCGTACCGCGCGGGATTCGCTTGTCAACGAAACTGCCAACAAGCTACGGTACCGCCAATCCTCCCCGCCTTTCGTACCGGTCGACCCGGTCGGAATGGCGGGGATTTGCCGTTCGAGACCTCGATGTGAGTCGGGTCGCCGTCTTCATCGACTACCAGAACGTCTACATGCGCGCCCGAGAGGCGTTCTCGTCGCCGGCAGCCAACTTCACCGAGGGCCAAGTTCACCCCCGGCGACTGGGGCTGCTTCTGCGGGACCGGGGGCGCACCCACGGTTCCAACAGAGAACTCGAAGTTGTTCGAGTGTTTCGTGGATCACCGTCGCCAAAACACTCCCCGGTAGGCCAAGCTGCCTGCCAGCGGCAAGTCAACGCGTGGGAGGCGCAGGATCGAGTCGAGGCCGTGACGCGACCGCTCCGGTACTACCCGAAAGGTGAGACGGACGGCCAACGCCAGTACGTGGCCCGAGAGAAGGGGATCGACGTGCAGATCGCGCTGTCGATCGCGCTCGGAGCCGAACGGGACGCCTACGACGTGGCCGTGCTCTTCTCGGCAGACACCGACTTGCTGCCAGCGCTCGAAGAAGCCCGCGCAGCCGGCAAACACGTCGAAGTGGCGGCGTGGAAGCCCGACCGCGGCTTCGCATCCCGCCTCAGCCTCCCGAAGATGTGGTGCCACTACCTCACCCGGCGGGACTACGACTCTGTAGCGGACCCGACCGACTACCGACTCGGACGTTGATCGCACCCGCGTTCTCCGAGAATGTCACAGGCGACGGGCATGGTCTGGGGGGGGCGGATGCGACCGGCCCGCGGGCACGGCCACTGATCTCCGTGGCGTCACTCGCCGACTACAACAACGGCCGGCGCCACGGCGAGTGGATCTACGCGGACGCCCACCGCTGCTGCATCGGAGTGGCGAGCAGGGGTACCTACACCAAGGCGGTCGGGTGCCGCGGGGTCAGTTCAGGTGGGTGTCCCGTGGGAGCCCCAGGATCCGTTCGGCGATCTGGTTGCGGGTGATCTCCGATGTGCCCCCGGCGATCGTCATCGCCCGGCACGCCAATGCCAGGAAGGCGCCCGGGGCGCCGTCGCCTTCGAGGAAGGCCGCGTCGGGGCCG
>CAYVAS010000134.1:0-3010 GCA_964449375.1 uncultured Iamiaceae bacterium
GATGTAGGTGCCCCGCGACAGGTACTCCTTGACGATGTCGTTCTGGGTGGTGCCGCGCAGACGGCTCGCCTCGACGCCCTGGTTCTCGGCGTTCGCCACGTACAGCCCGAGCAACCAGGCCGCGGTGGCGTTGATCGTCATCGACGTGTTCATCTCGCCCACCGGGATCCCGTCCAGGAGCTGTTCCATGTGGCCCAGATGCGCCACGGGTACCCCGACCTTGCCGACCTCGCTGCGCGCGAAGGGCGAATCGGGGTCGTAACCGGTCTGGGTGGGCAGATCGAACGCGATCGACAGGCCGGTCTGGCCCTTGGCGAGGTTGGTGCGGTACAGCTCGTTCGAGGCCTTCGCAGTGGAGTGCCCCGAATAGGTCCGCATCATCCAGGGGCGGTCCCGGTCGGGGCCGGGCGAGGAGTCCGGGGCCTTCGAGGACGCGTGCTGGCTCATGGTTCCATTCTCTCTCACCGCGACCTCGTGCCCCACATCGCCCCGGGCCGCCCCGGTCCGACCCGCCGAGGGGGTTGCGGGTCCGGCGGCCGGAGCCACCTCAGTGCGCGAACACCGCCGGCAACGGCAGCTCCAGCGCGCTCGCCAGACGTTCCAGGTAGCGGTCGCGGGAGATCTCGACCACACCCAGCGAGGCCAGGTGGTCGGTGCGCCACTGCACGTCGAGCAGCCGGCCGGCACCTTCGGCGCCGTCGTCGCGGAGGTGTTCCACCAGGTGGACCAGCGCGACCTTGGAGGCGTCGGGGGCGTGGTGGAACATCGACTCGCCGGCGAAGAGCCCGCCGATGGCCAGCCCGTAGCAGCCTCCCACCAACGCGCCGGACTCGGGGTCGTAGGACTCCACCGAGTGGGCCCAGCCCAGACGGTGCAGCTCGACATAGGCGTCGCGCATCTCGGGTGTGATCCAGGCACCGGGCCGGTCCGGGTCGGCGCACGCTTCGATCACGTCGACGAACGCGGTGTCGATGCGGATCTCGTAGCGGCGCAGCGAACGGCGCAGCGAGCGGGAAATCCGCAGACCGTCCAGGGGCAGCACCCCGCGGGGGTCGGGCGACCACCAGGCCAGGCGGCGGAAACGGCGACCCCCGATCGGCATGGGAAACAGTCCGTGACGGTACGCGGCGAGCACGGTGGCGGGTTCCAGGTCCGCGCCCACACAGACGATCCCGTGCCGGTCGGCCAGACTCGGGTCCGGAAACTGCCATTCCGACGGCGGAGGAACGATCGGCGCGGCCACCCGTGCATCTTGGCAGTCCGCTTCGCGTCCGCGCACCGTGCATGGCGGGCCGTTGCTGGGGGTCGCCGGACCGACCGGTACACTCGGACGCCTGTGAAGACGACTGTGGAACCCCTAGAGGACAACAAGGTCAAGGTCTCCGTCGAGGTCGACGCGGACGAGTTCGAAACCCAGATCGACGCGGCCTTCCGACGCATCGCCCGCGAAGTGCGGGTGCCCGGGTTTCGTCCGGGCAAGGCGCCACGCAAGCTGCTCGAGGCGCAACTCGGCGTCGGACCGGGTCGCGAAGAGGCGCTGCGCCACGCGTTGCCCGAGTACTACGCCGACGCGGTGCGCGAGCACGACATCGACGTGATCGCTCCGCCCGAGATCGACATCACCGCCGGTGAGGACGAGGGCCCCGTCGCCTTCGAGGCCGTCGTCGAGGTCCGCCCGGTGGTCTCGGTGGCCGGTTACGAGAACCTGCGGGTCACCATCGACCGCCCCGAAGCCGACGACGACGAGGTCGACGAGCAGATCGACCGGATGCGCGCCCAGAACGCCGAGCTGAGCCCGGTGTCCCAGCCGGCGATCGACGGATCCTTCGTGCGGATGGACATCACCGGTACCCAGGACGGCGAGGAACTCGAGGGGTTGACCGCCTCGGACTACGTCTACGAGGTGGGCGCCGGCACCGTGGTCGACGAACTCGACGCCGAACTGCGTGGCGCGGAGGCCGGGGCGATCCTGGAGTTCACCGCGGACCACCCCGATCCCGAACAGTCCCCGGTGCAGTTCCGGGTGCTGGTCAAAGAGGTCAACGAACAGGTCCTCCCCGACGCGGACGACGCCTGGGCGGCCGCGGAGTCCGAGTTCGACACGATCGCCGAACTGCGCGACGACCTGCGTCGCCGGGCGGCCACCATCAAGCGGTTCCAGGCCCAGATGCAGCTGCGCGAGAAGGTCACCGAAGCGCTCGCCGCGCTGGTCACCGAGGAGATTCCGGCGACGCTGCAGACCTCCGAGGTCGAGGCCCGCATGCAGAACGTCTTCCAGCGCCTGTCGGCCCAGGGCGTGGACCTGGAGACCTACCTGGAAGCCAACGGTCAGAGCCCCGAGGAGTTCACCGCTTCGCTCGAGGCCGAGGCGGTCCAGGCGATCCGGGTCGACCTGGGACTGCGCGCCCTGGCCGACGCCGTCGAGGTCGAGGTCTCCGAGGAGGACCTGGACGCCGAGATCGAACGGATCGCGGCCCAGGTGAACGAGAAGCCCGCCAAGGTCCGCAAACAGCTCGACCGCAACGACCAACTTCCGTTGGTACGATCGGACCTGCGCCGCCGCAAGGCGCTCGACTGGTTGATCGACCACGTCGAGATCGTCGACGCCGACGGCGAGCCGATCGACCGGGATCTCATCGACGTAACCGGCGACTTCCCCGGCGACCACGACCACGATCACACCGACGAACGAGACGACCCCGCAGACCCAGAAGCTGGAGCAGACACCGAGTGAGCATCGCCCCGATCCACAACCACCTGGTTCCCACCGTCGTCGAACAGACGAACCGGGGCGAGCGGGCCTTCGACCTGTACTCGCGACTGCTCAAGGACCACATCATCTTTCTGGGCACGCCCATCGACGACACGGTCGCGAACCTGATCTCGGCCCAGATGCTGCACCTGGAGTCCGAGAACCCCGACAAGGACATCAACATCTACATCAACTCGCCGGGTGGCGACATCACCGCGCTGTTCGCCATCTACGACACGATGCAGTACATCAAGCCCG
>CAYVAS010000135.1:0-2829 GCA_964449375.1 uncultured Iamiaceae bacterium
CCGGCTGCGGCGACTACGGGATCCTCGCCGCGCTGCAGCTCATGCTCCCCGAGCTGGGCATCCCGCCGCACGAGATGGTGTTCGTCTCGGGGATCGGCTGCGCCGCCCGCCTGCCGTACTACATGGACACCTACGGGGTGCACTCGATCCACGGTCGTGCCCCCGCGCTCGCGACCGGCGTGGCGATGACCCGACCGGACCTGCACGTGTGGGTGATCGGCGGCGACGGCGACATGCTCTCGATCGGCGGCAACCACCTGCTGCACGCGCTGCGCCGCAACGTGAACCTGACGATCCTGCTGTTCAACAACCAGATCTACGGGCTCACCAAGGGCCAGTACTCACCCACCTCGGAGGTGGGCAAGGTCACCAAGTCCACGCCGTTCGGGTCGGTCGACGCGCCGCTCAACCCGGTCAGCCTGGCGCTGGGCGCCGAAGCCAGTTTCGTGGCCCGCACCCACGACATGGACCGTAAGCACATGATGGAGACCTTCCGTCGGGCCCACGAGCATCAGGGTGCCGCGCTGGTGGAGATCTACCAGAACTGCAACGTGTTCAACGACGGGGCCTTCGAGGCGATCACCGCCAAGGCCAACCGGCCGAACATGCTGGTGCCCCTGGAGCACGGCAAGCCGATCGTCTTCGGCGCCGAAGGCGAACGGGGTGTGCGCCTCGACAGCGACGGCCGTCTGGAGATCGTCGACGTCGCCGAGGTGGGGATCGACTCGATCCTCGTCCACGACGAGGCCCGCGACAATCCGGGACTGGCCTTCCAGCTCTCACGGCTGGCGTCGGGACCGACCGAACCGACCCCGATCGGGGTGTTCCGGGCCGTGGACCGGCCCGACTTCGGAACCCGGATGAACCAGCAGCTCGCGGCCGCGCAGGCCGATCAGGGACCCGGCGACCTGGGGGACCTGCTCACGTCGTTGCCCACCTGGACCGTCGACTAGCCGTCGACATCCGGTCAGTCGGTGGGGCGGAACACCTGGCCGGTTCGGGGCTTGGGGTGGAAGAACGTGGTCTTGGGCGGCATGCGGCGCCCCGCGTGCGCGTTCGCTTCGATCTGGGCCACCGTCGCCGGGCGGAGCAGCACCCCGAAGGCCGACTCGCCAGCGTCCACCGCACCCAGCACGTTGGTCACACCGTGCTGGTAGCGCACCTCGAGACCCTCGAGGTCGGTCAGGGCGTGGTCCAGACGGGCCGAGTCCAGGTCGTCGACTCCCTCGAACATCCCGGGTCGGGGGACCAGCAGGGTCCCGGCGCCGCCTGGCCCGACCAGACACAACGCGCCGGCCTGATCCATCTGCTGGGTGATCGAGCCGTCGATCGGCCCCAGCTCACGGCCGGTGAAGTAACGGTCCAGGGCGGCCGAGAGCGTCTCGGGGTCGACCCCGTCGACCAGCCGGTGGATGGGACGGACGTTCAGCACGGACTCGCTCAGCTCCACCACGTAACACATCGCCGACTCGGCGCCGGAGACCGCGTCCGCCGCGGCACGCCGTTCCTCCAGGTAGTTCAGCGAGGTCTCGTAGCGGTGGTGGCCGTCGGCGACCACGACCGGTGACGCCCCGACCGCCCCGGCGATCCGACGGCAGCGTTCCGGGTCGGTCAGGTACCACAGCGAGTGGGTGACCTGTTCGTCGTCGGTCCACGACTCGTCGGGGGCGGTGTCGAGTGCACACAGCTCGGTCAGGCCCTCGGTGAGCGAGAGTCCCCAGATGCAGGACAGGTTCACCCGGGTGGCCCGCAGCAGGTCGAGTCGGTCGGTCTTGGCCTTGGGGGTGGTGTGCTCGTGGGGGAGGATCTCGCCCTCACCGGGTCGGGACAGCGTCAGCGCGCCGAGCACCCCGAGCGTGCTGGTGGGGTTGCCGGCGTCGTCGGTGGCGTCCATCCGATAGACATAGAAGCCCTCGGTGGCGTCACGGACGAGCACGCCTTCTTCCAACCAGCCCTGCAGCGTGGCCGCCGCCGTCGCATACCGGTTGGGGCCCTCGGCCTCGTCGGGCAGGTCGATGCGGACCACGTTGTGGGGGTCCCGTGCGACCAGTTCGGCGCGCTCGGCGGGACCGATCACGTCGTAGGGCGGCGCGGTCACCGCAGCGATCGGTGAGCGGGTCGTGTCGTAACGGATTCCACGGAACGGTTTGAACTCGGGCACGGTCGAACTTCCTAGCAGAGCCGACCCGCCGGCTCCGAGACCGGCAGCGGCGCGGCGGCTGCAAACTTTTGCAAGCACCCCGCAGGTTCGCCTACGATCGTCGCCATGGCACAGAGTGAAGTCCTCAAGCGCTACCTGGACGCCGGTGTGGCGTTCACGCAGCTCACCCAGAAGCGGGCCGAGGCGATCGTCTCCGAGTTGGTCTCCGCCGGCGAGGTGCAGGCCAACCAGGCCAGCCAGGCCGTGCAGGAGCTGCTCGCGCGCTCCCGGGCTTCCACCGAGGCCCTCGTCGACCAGGTCCGCAGCGAAGTCCGGGCCCAGGTCCAGTCGCTCGGGCTCGCCACCCGGTCCGACATCGACCGCCTCGAGCGGCGGATCGACAAGGTCGCCGCCTCGTCGTCGGGATCGACCCCCGCGAAGAAGAAGGCCCCGGCCAAGAAGGCCCCGGCGAAGAAGAAGGCTGCTGCCAAGAAGAAGGCGGCCGCCAAGAAGGCTCCGGCCAAGAAGAAGGCTGCTGCCAAGAAGGCCCCGGCCAAGAAGCAGGCCTCCAGCAGCTGACCGCGCCACGGCGCCCCCTGGTCGCCGAGCTGGTCCGGCGCGGCCTGGCCGACACCGACGCCGAGGCACGCGACCTCATCGCGGCCCACCGGGTCCTGGTCGCGGGCGCC
>CAYVAS010000136.1:0-2692 GCA_964449375.1 uncultured Iamiaceae bacterium
GCCGAGCCGTAGAACGACGACAACAGCACGGTCTTGCCGCTGCCCGATTCGCCGAACACGGCGATCCGCTGGTCGCGGTAGCGCAGCTGGGGGATCTTCATGGGCCGAGGCTACGCCGCGGTCGTGGGCGATCGTCTGCAAGTGGGGTGCGGGTGCAGGTCGAGGTGCCCGGACCGGCGACCCCGGTGCTCAGCGGAACGCGCGACGTTTCGGGGTCGAGGAGGCCCCAAGGAGTTGGCGGCGTAGCTTCCTTCTGGCTCTGGACGCGACGACATCGACGGTGTGGGCGTTCGCCAGGCCGACCCGTTCGGCGATGGCGACAGCGGGCAGTCCGTCCATCTTGTGAGCCAGCACCCACCGCTCGATGATGTTGAGTGGACCGCTGGAGGCAAGGACCCTGCGCACGTTCCGATTGACCGAGGAGCGCATCCGCCTCGCAACCGCTCGGTCGGACACCGACGTGATGCAGCGGTCGACGACCGCGTCCGGGTCGCCGGCCACCTCGTTGCGGACCGCGGCGGCCAGATCCAGCTCGCGTTGCTTGATGATCCGTCGTTGAACCTTGGCGAACTTGTTGCGGGTGGCTTGCTTCACGTATGCCTCGAGGTCGTCGATCTCGGCACCGTCGGCGATGCGTTTGCTGACGTCGATCACCACTTGCTGACAGATGTCGTCGAGGTGGTCGGACAGGTCCGGGTTGTTGAGCGCCTTCGCTTGGGCGACTCGCCGGGCGATGTCCTGAATGCGCATCACGTCTGCGTCTGAGAGACCTTCCATTCAAAAATTCCTCCTGATTTTTGTTGAGGTCGGGGCGTGAGCGGGGTCTTGGTGGTTGAAGGGCCCATCCGGGGCCCCCTGACCCCGAAGGGGCAGAACCATGGAAAATGATCAAACTCTCGAGCGTGGCATCGCCTTGACCGTCGTGTTGGACCAGTCAGGATCGATGCGTTCCCTCCAGGAGACGGTGGTGACCGAGGTGAATCGGCTCATCGATTCGGTCCTCGCCGATGACCCGACGGCCACGATCACCATCGTGGCCTTCAACGACGACTCCCCGTTCGACGTGATCGTCGATCATACCAGTGGGATGAGACACCCGCGGTTGGACGTGCGGACCTACCAGCCCGCGGGCAGGACCCCGCTCTTCGATGCGGTCGGTCGGGCTCTCAGGTGGCTCGACGTGCGACCGCAGGACCGGCGGGTCGTCCGCGAGGATCGGGCGACGCTGTTCGCGGTGGTGACCGACGGTCAGGAGAACGCGTCGCGGTCGTTCAGCGTGGACGATGTCGCCGGAATGATCGAGCGGCGGCGTGCCCGGGGTTGGGAGTTCTGCTTTCTTGGCGTCCCCGAGACGATGTGGGACGCCCGACGGCTCGGGTTCACCCGTGATGAGTTCGAGCAGTGGGAGGTGGACCACGCCGGCACTCAGGCAGCGTTCTCGTTGCTCGCCGACCGCACCCACGTTGCCCGCACTCGGAACAGTGTGCGGCTGCGGAACCGGCCGCACGCGGTGGACTCGCCGCGGCCGGGTCACAGCCGCGGCCCAAGGTCGTGACCTTCGTCCGAGAGTGAGGAGTCGACGAACAGCAGCCGACACCCTTCACAAGAAGTGGGAGATCGATCCCGAGTCGTACCCGTGAGAAGAAGAACCTTCGAGGGGTAGACCCGGTCGGAAAGTGCGCCGGCGGGACGCGCACTCGGCTCGTCAGAGGCGCGGCAACGTGGTCATCGACTCGAACCGGTGCAGCGTGCGCCTCGCGGCGAGGGCGCTGGTCAGCCGGCCGTCATCGCTTCGCGCAGCACGGTCAGGGTCCGGGCCTCTTCGTCGGGGTTGCTGCCGAGGGGCACCGCGGTGAAGTCGGTGGCGCCACTCGCCGCCATCTCACCCAGTGCGTCGCGCACGAACTCCTCGTTGCCGACGATCGACAGGTCGCCCAGGCCGTGGACGCCTTCGCGGTCGAGCATGGCCCGGTAGCTGGGCAGGGTGGCGTAGTTGGCGAGCATCTCGGCGAGAAACGTTCGGGCGGGGGCGTCGTCGTCGGTGACCCACACGGGCAGCGACGCGACGATCGCCGGGGCGGGCCGGTCGGCGGCGGCTGCGGCGTCGGTGATGACCGGTGCGATGTGGCTGCGGATCGTCTTGGGGCCGACGCACCACAGGATCGTGCCGTCGGCCCGACGGCCGGCGACCTTCAGCATCTGTTCGCCGAGCGCGGCGATCATCACCTTGGGCACGCCGGGGGAGGGTTTGGGGTCCTCACCGGTGTAGGACCACGCCTCGCCCTGGTGGTCGGCGGCGCCAGTCGCGAGCAGCTCGGTGAGGATGGCGAGGTAGTCGATCATGTGGCGGACCGGCTTGTGCCACGCCATGCGCAACGACCCGGTGACCATCGGTTCGTGGTTGAGCCCGATGCCGACGACGAGTCGGTCGCCCACGAGGGTCTGGGTGGTCAGCGCCTGGGTTGCCAGGGCGTGGGGATGGCGTTCCCAGGTGGAGATCACCGCGGTGCCCAGCTCCATGTCCGAGCCGGTGTCGCCGTGCGCGCCGAGCAGGCCGAGCGCGTCGATCAGGCCGACCTGGGCCACCCAGTAGCTGGTGAAGCCTGCCTGTTCCGCGGCGGTGATGTCGTCGAGCACCCCGGCGACCCCGTGAGTGAGCATCCGACCTGATCCGTTGATCCCGTAGCGCATG
>CAYVAS010000137.1:0-2573 GCA_964449375.1 uncultured Iamiaceae bacterium
CGTTGCGTCGAGCACCTTGGCGGCGGCTTCGGTGGGGAGGGGCATCCAGGGGTTGCCCTCGGGTTCGGCCCACACGGCCATCGACAGCCATCCGGCTGGTTTGAGCGTGCCGGCCAGGTTGGTGAACCCGGCGTCGGGGTCGTCGAAGAACATGGTGCCAAAACGTGAGAACACCGCGTCGTAGCCGGTGCCCAGCTCGGCGACTTCGGCGTCGGCGACCAGGAAGTCGACGTTGCCGGGGGTGAGTTCGCCGCGCATGATCGTGGCGTGGTTGCGACGCTTGGCGTACAGGATCATCTGGGGGGAGATGTCCACGCCGGTGACCCGCGCGTTGGGCCCGGCGCGCCCGGCGAGCGCGACGGTGGTCTTTCCGGTGCCACAGCCCACGTCGAGCACCTGCCATTCGTCGGTGAGGGGCAGCGCGTTCATGGCGATGCGGGTGTAGGGGTCGTCCTGGGGGACCAGTGCGACGGTCCGTGCTTCCCAGGCCTTGGCGATCGTGTCCCAGTTCTCGCGGAGTTTCATGGGTCCTGACGGTAGGGCACCGGCGGTGGGTGGTGTGCGATCGGGCGGGTCGCCCGGGCGGGGTCAGTCGGGGAGCGCGTCGACGATCGCGTCGACCAGGTCGTGGTCGGGTGGGGGGCCGGCGAGCAGGGCGCGGGCGTAGATGGGGCCCATGAGCCGGTCGAAGGCGTGGTCGACGTGGCGGCCGGCGGGGTGGTCGCTGATCTGCAGGCGGTGGGTCAGGGCTCGGGCCCAGGGCCCGAGGATCCGGTCGTGGACCGCGGCGCCGAGTTCGGGGTCGTTGCCGGCTTCGGCGACCAGGGTGCGCAGCACCCGGCGGGCGTCGTCGTCGGCGAGCAGGTCGGCGATGGCGCGCAGGTAGGTGCGCAGGTCGGCTTCCAGGTCGCCGGTGTCGGGTACGGGGTGGGCGTCGACGATCTCGGCGATGGCGTCGGTGACCGCGTCGACCCGGGAGGTCCAGTGGCGTTCCAGGGTGGCGGTGCCGATGCCCGAGCGGGCGGCGACGGCGTTGTAGGTGAGGCTCGACATGCCCGCGTCGGCGAACAACTCCAGGGCGCTGCGGGCGAGTTGCAGGCGCTGTTCGGGGTCGCGGGGCAGGCGCAGGGAGGCGTCCGCGACCAGGCGGGCGACGGGGTCTTCGTCGCGAGCCCGGGCGGGCAGGAAGGCCAACGCGACCAGGGCGCCGCCGAGCGCGGCGACGGTGCCCACGATGAGCGCGTCGTGCACGCCGGAGATGAACGCGGCGTGCGCAGCGGCGTCCAGGACGCGTGCGAGGTGTGCGGGGAGCTGTTCGGCGACGATCGCGGCGGCGCCCACCGAGCTGCGCACCGCGTCGGCGGCGTCGGGGGAGACCGCGGCGAGGGTGGCGAATTCGGGGTGGGCGCTGATCTCGGCGGCGTAGGTGGAGGTGGTGATGGAGCCGAGCACGGCCACGCCCAGGGCGCCGCCGATCTCGCGGGTGGAGTCGTTGATGGCCGAACCGATGCCGGCCTTGGCGGGGGGCAGGGACCCCATGATCGAGTCGGTGGCCGGGGCCATGGCCAGGCCCATGCCCAGACCGACGACGATGAGCATCCCGGCGATGGGCAGATAGCCGCTGTCGGCACCGGCGTGGGTGAACAGGTACAGACCGAGCGCGACCAGGGTGAGCCCGATGGTGACCACGGCTTTGGTGCCGAAGTGGCCGACGAGTTTGGCGCTCAGGGGTGCGGAGACCATGAGGGTGACGGCGACGGGCAGCAGCGCGGTGCCGGATTTGAAGGCGGAGTAGCCGAGCACGAACTGCAGGTACTGGCTGACGAAGAACACCGACCCGAACATGGCGAAGAACACCAGGGTGATGGCCACCGACGCGGCGGTGAAGCGGGGGTCGGCGAACACGCTCAGGTCGATGAGGGGGTGGTCGACGGCGCGTTCCCAGAACACGAACGCGGTGCCCAGGAGCGCGGCCGCGGCGAACGCGGCGAGCACCAGGGGGTCGGTCCAGCCCAGGTTGGGCACTTCGATGATGCCGAAGAGCAGCCCGAACAGGGCGATGGTGGACAGGGCGGTGCCGATCAGGTCGAGGCGGGGGGCGCCGACGTGGCGGGTTTCGGGGACCAGGGCGAGCGCGGCGACGATGGCGACGGCCACGAGGGGCACGTTGACCCAGAAGATCGATCCCCACCAGTAGTGCTCGAGCAGGAAGCCTCCTGACAGGGGACCGATGGCGACGCCGAGGCCCGACACGCCGGCCCAGATGGCGATGGCCCGGCGGCGTTCGGCCCGGTCACGGAAGATGTTGGTGAGGATGGAGAGGGTGGAGGGCATGATGAACGCGGCGCCCAGGCCCTGCAGGGCCCGGAACCAGATGAGCGCGGTGGCGGTGGTGGACAGGGCACAGGCCGCCGATCCGATGCCGAAGACGACGAGACCACCGAGGAAGCATTTGCGGCGGCCGAAGCGGTCGCCGGTGGATCCGGCGATGAGCAGGAAGCTGGCGAAGACGATGGTGTAGGCGTCGACGATCCACTGCAGTTCGGTGGAGGTGGCGCCGAGTTCGCGCACGA
>CAYVAS010000138.1:0-2468 GCA_964449375.1 uncultured Iamiaceae bacterium
TCGCCAAATGGTGGCTGCCCGACGACGTCGTGTTCATCGACGAGATCCCCAAGACATCCGTCGGTAAGTTCTCCAAGAAGGACCTGCGCGAACGCTTCGCCGACTACACCCTGCCCACCGCCTGACGACCTCGCCCGGAATCGGCACCGAAGCGGCGACCGGCCGCCCATTGGTGGTCGTGGCCGATCCGGGCTGACAGGCTGGAGCCATGAGCGACGACAAGGTGCTGTTGGTGATCTGTGCCTCGCGCACCGGTTCCAACCGGCGCCTGGTCGACGCGCTCGTCGAAGGCACGGGCTCCGAAGGGATCGAAGGGGTACGCACCCGGGTTCTCGAGCCGCTCGACGCCGGCCCCGACGACGTGCAGGCCGCTCACGGCATCGTGCTGGCCGGGCCGCCCCGGCTGGGCATGATCGCCGGGCTGATGAAGGACTTCCTGGAGCGCATCTACTACCCGTGCCTGGACGAGACCGTGGGGCTGCCCTACGCCATCGTCATGAAGGGCGACACCGACGCGACCGGCGCGCTGGACCAGACCCAGAGGATCATCACCGGTCTGCAGTGGCACCAGGTGCAGCCCCCGCTCGTCGTGATCGGCGAGGTCACCGACGACCACCTGGAGGCGGCCCGCGAACTGGGCGCCACCCTGGCCGGCGGGCTCAGCGTCGAGCTGTGGTGACGCGGGGCGCGGTGAAGCCCGCCGAGTGCACGGTCACCGAGTGGGCCCCGTAGCCTCACAGGCGTGTCGCGGTACGCGTTCGCGCTCAAGCCCAAGTGGATCCTCGGCCACATCCTGGTGGTCCTGGCGGTCATCGGATTCGTCAACGCCGGGCTGTGGCAATGGCAGCGCCTCGACGAACGCCGGGCCTTCAACGACCAGGTCGCCGCGAATCGGGCCGCGCCCACCGCGCCCGTCGACGAGGTGCTCCCGCCGTCGGCGGGCTTCGACGACGTGCCCGACGTGCTCGACCGGTCCGTGACCGCCACGGGTCGCTACCTGGCAGACGAGGAGATCGTGATCAACGCCCAGGCGTCGCCCGACAGCGTGCCCGGGGTGTGGATCGTGACCCCACTCGAGCTCGACGACGGCCGCGTGCTCTTGGTCAACCGGGGCTGGCTGCCCTCCAACGGACCACTCACCGAGCCACCCGCCGATGCCGCCGCGCCCCCGGGCGAGGTCACCGTCACCGGATCGGTCGCCCAGACCCAGACCCCCGCCGAGGGGGCGTCCCCGGAGATCGCCTCGGAACGTCAGTCGAACTTCCTGCGCATCGACATCGCCCGGATCTCCCAGCAGTTCTCCCAGGACCTCGTCCCCGCCTTCGTGATCCGCCAGGACCAGACCCCGCCCGACACCGGGGCGCGCCCACCCCAGAACCTCGCGCTCGCTGAACTCACCCCGGGTCCGCACCTGAGCTACGTGCTGCAGTGGTTCGGCTTCGCCGCGGTCACGGTCATCGGCTACCCGGTGTTGTTGTGGATGATCGGCCGGGACCGCACCGGCCGACGCGACGAGCGCAGCGGATCCGCACCGGACCCCGACGAGCTGCCCGAGGGCGCCTTCGTCGACGAGCACGGCGTGATCGACCTCACCGGAGTGGAGCGCCCGGCACCGTCGACCCCCAGGTGACCGGGGTCACGGACCTTCGCCCCTGACCCCTGCGACGCCCCACCCGTACCGTCACGGCCAACGGGGACATCTGCACCGCGGCGCCGCCGAAGCACCAGGACGGGGGAGCCACCGGGGATCGACCCGCATCCGATCCCAAGGAGGAACCGCCATGACCGACCTCGCCGCTCCGGTACCGGACGCCGGACGACCCTCGACCGAGCAGCTCATCGGTCGGACCGACATCGACGACCTTGCCGCGATCCTTTCGGTCGCCAACTCCGACGTCGACGCCGTGATGCACGTGGTCGAGAACAACGCCGACGCGATCTTCTCGTGGGACTACCACACCGACGAGCGTCCCGGGCTGATGCGGCTGTACGAGAAGGCCAAGCGGAGTCAGTGGAACGCCTCCACCGACATCGACTGGGACATCGAGGTCGACCCCGAACAGGTCGCGGTGGAGAACTCCATCGCGAACGCCGGGATCTTCTCCGCCGAGCGCGACCTGTCGGGTACGGCGTTGGCCAAGTTCTCCGAGGCCGACTGGCTGCGCTTCGGCGTGGAGTCCCAGAATTGGACCCTGTCGCAGTTCCTCCACGGTGAGCAGGGCGCGCTGATCTGCACCGCCAAGATCGTGGAGACCGTGCCCTGGGTCGACGCCAAGTACTACGGCTCGACCCAGGTCTACGACGAGGCCCGCCACGTCGAGGTCTTCGAGCGGTACCTGAACTCCAAGCTGGACGGGCACTACCCGATCAACGCCCACCTGGGGCTGCTGCTGGACGACATCGTCCGCGACAGCCGCTGGGACATGACCTACCTGGGCATGCAGATCATGGTCGAGGGCCTGGCCCTG
>CAYVAS010000139.1:0-2445 GCA_964449375.1 uncultured Iamiaceae bacterium
GCCGGATCGGGGAGACCTACCTGGTCGGGGCGGACGGGGAGCGGTCGAACCTGGAGGTGGTGCGTCTGATCCTTGAGCTGATGGGTCGTGACCCCGGCGACTTCGACCACGTCACCGACCGGGCCGGGCACGACCTGCGGTATGCGATCGACTCGACCAAGCTGCGCACCGAGCTGGGCTGGGAGCCGGGGTTCACCTCCTTGGAGGAGGGTCTGGCCCGCACGATCGACTGGTACCGCGACCACGCGGACTGGTGGCGGCCGAAGAAGGCGTCGGTCGAGGCCGCCTACACCGCGAAGGGCCAGTGAGCGTGGCCCACGAGCTGCGCGTCCGGGGGACGGCCATCCCGGGACTGCTAGTCGTCGACCTTCAGGTCCACGTCGATGCCCGGGGCTGGTTCAAGGAGAACTGGCAGCGCGCAAAGATGGGCGCGGCCGGCCTCCCGGACTTCTGCCCGGTGCAGCACTCGGTCGCGCACAACCGCGAGGCCGGGGTGACCCGGGGTGTCCACGCCGAGCCGTGGGACAAGTTCGTCTCGGTCGTGGCCGGGCGGGCGTTCGGCGCCTGGGTGGACCTGCGCGAGGGCCCGACGTTCGGGGCCGTGCACACCGAGCAGCTCGACGAACGCACCGCAGTGTTCGTGCCGCGCGGGGTCGGCAACTCCTACCAGACCCTGGTCGAGGACACCGTGTACTCCTACCTCGTCAACGACCACTGGTCCCCGGACGCGACCTACACGATGCTCGACCTCGCCGACGAGACCGTCGCCATCGACTGGCCGATCCCGCTGGAGGACGCGGAGATCTCCGCCAAGGACAAGGCCCACCCGGCCCTGATGGACGTGACGCCCGTACCGCCGCGCCGGACCTTGGTTCTCGGGGCGCACGGGCAGCTCGGACGGGCGTTGCTCGCTGCCCTGCCTGGCGCTGAGGGGCTGGACCGGGGCGAGCTGGACCTGGCCGATCCGGCCGCGGTGGCCAGGTTCGACTTCTCCGGGGTCGGGACTGTGATCAACGCTGCTGCGTTCACGGCGGTCGATGCCGCCGAGACCGCGGACGGGCGACGGGCGGCGTGGGCGGCCAACGCGACCGGTGTCGCAGCCTTGGCCCTGGCCGCGGCGCAGCACGGGTTCACGCTGGTGCACTACTCCAGCGACTACGTCTTCGACGGCACCCGGGACCCCTACGGCGAGGACGACCCGTTCGCGCCGCTGTCGGTGTACGGCGCGTCCAAGGCCGCCGGTGACCTCGCCGTGTCGGTGGTCCCGCGGCACTACCTGGTGCGGACCTCCTGGGTCGTCGGAGAGGGCAGGAACTTCGTGACCACGATGGCCGACCTCGCCGCCAGGGGTGTGTCCCCGTCGGTGGTCGACGACCAGGTGGGACGGCTCACCTTCACCGACGACCTGGCCCGCGCCACGGTCCACCTGCTTGAGACTGGTGCGCCGTTCGGCACCTACAACCTCACCTGCTCG
Organism: uncultured Iamiaceae bacterium; assembly: GCA_964449375.1. Taxonomy (GTDB): domain Bacteria; phylum Actinomycetota; class Acidimicrobiia; order Acidimicrobiales; family Iamiaceae; genus JAFDWI01. Next base: position 1,475 of record CAYVAS010000139.1, read on the forward strand.
GGCGAAACGGCCTCCTGGGCGGATCTCGCCCGGCAGGTCTACCAGCTCACCGGCGCCGACCCGGCCCTGGTGACCGGAACTACGACCACGGCATACACGGCCGACAAGGACGGACCTGTCGCACCACGCCCCGCCCGGTCCGTACTCGACCTGAGCAAGATCCGGGCGACCGGCTTCGAACCCACCGATCAGATCACCGGCCTCGCGGCGTACCTGGCGAATCTGGAACCCGAGGAGGCTGGATAGTGGTCGCTGTGGATCTTAACGATCCTTCACCTGGACGCCTGAGGCGGGTTTGGGCGCTCGGGTGGCGCTTGGGAAGAGTCTTCGACCCAGTTGGTGAGTGGGCAGTTCAACGGCCCGATACATGAGCGCGGCGAGTGCCGTGACCACCACGAATGTCCCTGTCCCACCGATGAACAGTTGCGCTGGCCATCCGGGGAGCAGCGCCACGATGGGGCCAAGGAGCAGCAAGGCCGGCTGGTGCAGCAGGTAAAAGCTGTATGCGCGCTCCCCGAACCGTTCGGAGACGTCAAGGACCCGACCGCCTGGGCGTGCAGCGCACATCACGAGGACGAGGCACGCCCCCAGGGCACCCCATGCCATGTGGATGATGACTTCATTTACCTGAGCGGTTGACGCCACAACTGCACCGGCGCCCGTGAGCAGGACGCCGAACGCCCACGCGTGGGCGCCGACAGGCGCAGGACTCATCATTCGGGTCGCGCACCACATTCCGGCGACGAACTGCAGCAACCGCGCGGGAAGCGCATGGATGCCACCAAGGCTGAAGCCCACCGGTCCAGAGACATCAAGGCCTCGTGACCAGGCCCACGCGGAGGCAAGGACGACGCTCCCGATAAGCAGAGGTGCCATCCCCCAGCGTCGCCATATCGCCACGAGCACAGGGAACACGAGGTAGAGGTGCAGTTCGAGCGAGATGCTCCACAGGGAACCGTTGATCGACCCCA
>CAYVAS010000140.1:0-2307 GCA_964449375.1 uncultured Iamiaceae bacterium
CCCCGCACGATCGGCACCGCCCCGGCCTCCAGGCGGTTCGCCGCCACCGCAACCAACGCATCCAGACGCCGCTTCGCCGTCGGCATCGGCGCAGCCTTCGCGGTCTCAGCCTCGTCGCCTTCGTCGGCCCCGGCATGACCGGCGCGCCAGTGGGTTTCGATCTCGGTCTCCAAAGCGGCTTGGACCACCGCGGCGTCATCCGGAGCCAACACCGCCAACAACTCACGTAGCCCGTCATCGCGGGTGTGCCACCACACCCCACACGCGGCTTCACGATCCTCTGCGGCACGACCCTGCCGCCGCGCCGCCGCCTCATCATCGGCCCGCTGATTTCGCCGGTACGCGGACGCGATCCGAGACAACTGGGCCGCGGAAGCTTCCGCGGCCAACTCACACCACGACGACTCCGACGCATCGGTCGCCACGCCCAGCACACACTGGGCTTTGGTCGTCGACAACACACCCGACTCCCAGGCAGCACGCACCTGTGGCCGATCGGCAAGCGCATCGCCGGCATCGGCCAACGCGGAAGCCGCCCGGGACGACAGTCCCAGATCCACCGACGCCCACTGCCCGAACGACGTGAACCCCGACCCCTCCGACTCGCCGTTGCGGGCACGGAAGATCGCCATCGCCTGGGCCAGACGGGCCTGAGCCGCCGTGATCGACGCGGACGCCTCCACCAAGGCAACCCTCAGATCCTCGATGTCCAACCCCGCAGCGGCCTCAGAGACCGATGTGGAGGCATCCAGCAGATCCATACCCCGAATTCTAGCGAACATACGTTCGAGTTACAACCCTCTTTCTCGAGAAATGGCCGCCAGTCTTCGTCCACGACGAGCCTGCCCGATGACAGGATCGGGTCACCCGTCGAGGCCGAGCACCCGGGCGGCGTTGTGGCGCAGGAACTTGGGCCACACGTCGTCGGCGAAGCCCACGTCGGGCAGCTCGGTCATGATCCGCTCCAGGGACAACCCCATCGGGAAATAGCCCGCGTAGATGATCTTGTCGGCCCCCCGGGTGTTGGCGTAGTCGATGATCGCCCGGGGGTAGTGGCGGGGCGCGAACGCCGAGGTCGAGTAGTACAGGTTCGGCCACTTGAGCATCAGTTTCACCGCCAGGTCGGTCCAGGGTTCGCAACCGTGGCGGGTGACGAAGACCAACTCGGGAAAGTCGAAGCACACCTCGTCGATGAGCTCCACGTGCTGGGGCGCGAAGCGCAGCCGGGGTCCGGGCACGCCCGCGCAGCAGAACACCGCGATGCCCAGCTCCACACACTTGGCGTAGACCGGATACATCAACTTGTCGTTGATCGCCACCTGGGGGAAGGTGCCCGCGGGAAACACCGTCGCCGCCCGGATCCCGTGGGTCTCGAACAGGCGGGTGAGGTCACGAATCGCGTCCATCCCCCGGTTGGGGTCCACCGAGGCGGCCGGCACGAACCGGTCCGGGAAGCGCCTCAACGCCTCGACACCCTGGGAGTCGTCGTCGGTGGACACGCCGATCATCCCCTGGGCGATCCCCCACCGGTCCATCTCGGCGACCGTCAACGCGATCGGATCGTCGACGTCACGCAGCTTCTTGTCGGGCACGTCGCCGAACAGGTACTCCGCGGGAAACTCGAAGTCCTCCCGGGACTCGACGTCCTTGGTCTGTTCGGTGATGAAACGGTACGTCGCCTTCATGTCCGGGTGCGGAAACCCGATCATGGTGTCGATCACGGCGACGTCGGTGGGCATGGTCATGGGCGCCGAGCCTAGAACCTGTTCTCGCCCACCCGGGAGCCCGGCTGTTCGCCGCCTAGTGCAACTTGACCAGGGTCCGGCGCAGGTTGCGGACGGCCTGGGCGATGCGCTGTTCGTTCTCGATCAGCGCGAACCGTACGTGGCCGTCGCCTCCGGGCCCGAAGCCCACCCCCGGCGAGGTCGCCACATGCGCCTCCGAGACCAGGAACGACGCGAACTCCACCGAGCCCATCTCGCGGTAGGGCTCGGGGATCGGCGCCCACACGAACATCGTCCCCTGGGGCGGGGTGAGCTCCCAACCGATCCGGTTCAACCCGTCGCACAGGGCGTCCCGTCGTGACTGGTAGATCGGCTGGACCTCACGGGGATGGTCGGCGTCTTCGTTCAGCGTCACCGTCGCCGCGATCTGGATCGGCTGGAAGGTGCCGTAGTCCAGGTAACTCTTGAGCTTGGTGAGCGCGCCGACGATCTCGGGATTGCCCACCACGAAGGCCACCCGCCAACCGGCCATCGAGAACGCCTTGGTCATCGAGTACAGCTCCACCGCGCACTCCTTGGCGCC
>CAYVAS010000141.1:0-2297 GCA_964449375.1 uncultured Iamiaceae bacterium
GCTTCTTGTGGGCCCCGCCGCGGTGACGGGCGGTGGTCCGCCCGGCGGCGTTGCGGCCACCGCTTCGCTTCTTGGGGGCCAGCAACGACTTCTCCGGCGTGGACCGGGTGATGTCGGCGAAGTCCGAGACGGTCTGGAAGCGACGACCGGCGCTGGATGGTTTGCGCTTGCGAAGGCTCATGGTTCTAACTCTGGAAGATCTCGATGGATTCACCCTCGGCGAGGGTGACGATCGCCCGCTTGGTGTCGGGCCGCCGACCGACCCGGTTGGTGCGCCGGTCCCGGCGCGCCTTGCCCCGGCGGTTCAGAGTGTTGACCTTGACGACCTCGACGCCGAAGTTGGTCTCCACGGCGGCGTGGATCTCGGGCTTGGAGGCGTCCGGGTGCACGATGAAGGTGTAGACGCCCTCTTCCTGCAGGGCGTAGGACTTCTCGGACACCACGGGCCGGATCAGCACGTCGGATGGATCCATGGTCTAGGCCTTGCCTTCCGGGAGGGTCGAACGGGAGAACACGACGTCGTCGGCGACCAGGACGTCGTACGCGTTGAGCTCACGCACGTGGCACAGGTGGACCTGACCCAGGTTGCGGAAGCTCTTGACCACGTTGGTGTCGTCGTCGCCGACCACGACCAGCACCCGGCCTTCCAGACCGGCGGCGTCCAGGAAGCGGACGGCGTCCCGGGTGGAGGGCGCGTCGAAGCCCCAGTCGTCGACGACGAACAGGCGACCGTCGGCGGCACGGTCCGACAGGGCGCAGTACAGCGCGGCGCGGATCATCTTCTTGGGGGTGTGCTGGGCGTAGTCGCGGGGCTTGGGACCCAACGCGACGCCGCCGCCACGCCACTGGGGTGCCCGGGTGCTGCCGGCACGGGCACGGCCGGTGCCCTTCTGGCGCCAGGGCTTGGCGCCGCCCCCGGCGACCTCGGCACGGGTCTTGGTGCTCTGGGTGCCCGCACGTCGCGCCGCGAGCTGCGCGGTGACGACCTGGTGCATCAGGGGCACGTTGGGTTCACGTCCGAAGATGTCGTCGGACAGTTCCACCGAGCCGACCTTGGCTCCGGTTGCGTCGAGCGTGTCGACCGCAGGCATCAGCTCCGACCTCCTTTGACCGCGTCGCGCACGTAGACCAGACCACCCTTGGGTCCGGGGACCGCGCCCTTGACCAGCAGGACGTTGCGGTCGGCGTCGGCCCTGACCACCTTCAGGTTCAGCGTCGTGGTGGTGGTCCCGCCCATCCGTCCGGCCATCTTCTTGCCGCGGAACACCCGGGCGGGAGTGGCACAGGCGCCGACCGCGCCGGGCATCCGGTGCACCAGGTGCGCACCGTGGCTGGCGCGCTGGCCGGCGAAGTTGTGACGCTTCATGACTCCGGCGAAGCCCTTGCCCCGCGACACCGCCGTGACGTCCACCAGCGGGGTGTCGGCGAGCACGTCCACCGCGATCTCCTGGCCGACCTCGAAACCCGACACGTCGTCGAGGCGCAGTTCCACGAGTCGTTCGCCGGGCTCCACCCCGGCGGCTTCGTACTGTCCCGCGACGGGCTTGGTCAGCTTGGAGGCCTTCCGGGTACCGAAGGTCACCTTGAGCGCGCCGTAGCCGTCACGCTCGGGGGTCTTGACATCCACGATCCGCATCGGGGGAACCTGCACGACCGTCACGGGCACGACGCGGTTGTCGTCGTCCCAGATCTGGGTCATGCCGACTTTCTCGCCGACGATTGCTTTCGTTGCCATGAGGCTCGAGTTCCTTGGATTTCGCACACCCGAAGGTGGGGCGTTCATGCGAACGCTCCGCCGGGCGGGCCCGAGGCGGAGCGTGGTGTGGGTTTTCGCCGTCCGGTTCCCGACTCCGAGAAGAGCCGGGCCTGGAAGGACTTCGGTTCGTACCGAGGGAGGGAAATCCCGTCAGGGCACGGAGGGCCATGCTAACGGCCGGTCACTGCCGCGTCCAAGTCGACGGGGCGAAAAACCGCCCACCGGTGTCGACGGCGAACAGGCGTCAGGCGGTCTGGAGCTTGATCTCCACCTCGACGCCCGCGGGCAGGTCGAGCCGCTGGAGCGAATCGACGGTCTTCTGGGAGGGGCCCAGGATGTCGAGCAGACGCTTGTGGATCCGCATCTCGAAGTGCTCGCGGCTGTCCTTGTCCTTGTGCGGCGAGCGGATCACCGTGTAGCGGTGCTTCTCGGTGGGAAGCGGTACCGGCCCCCGGATCGTCGCGTCGGTGCGCAGCACCGTCTCGACGATCTTCTTGGTGGACTGGTCGATCACCTCGTGGTCGTAGGCCTTGAGGCGGAT
>CAYVAS010000142.1:0-2207 GCA_964449375.1 uncultured Iamiaceae bacterium
GCGGCCACCTCGGGGACTTGTGAGGCCGCGAACACGCCGTGCTGGCGTGCCGCGACCGCGGCGACGGTCTGATCCAGGGAACTCACACCGACTCCATGCCCGCCGAGCGCGCGTGTCACACATCGCGGCCGCTTTCACCTTGTCCACGCCCGCCGCACCATCGGGACCCCAGGACAACTTCGGGAGGTTGTGTGGCCTATGGCGAACGAAGCTCCCGAAGTTTCGATGGGGGTGGGCGGGTTCCGGGGTGGGCTGGGGGTGGCGGTGGCCCGCAGGTGGCAGCGGGCCGGCATGGCGGTGGTGCGCGTGAGCAACTTCGGGAGGTTGTGTGGTCTATGGCGAAGGAAGCTCCCGAAGTTTCGATGGGGGTCAGGTGGCGGGGGAGACGACCGCGAAGCCGAGGGATTCGGCGACCGGGATCTGATGGGCGTCCAGGGTCGCGAAGCGGACCGGACGCGGCAGGCGGTCCGCGGCGGCCAGATGCAGCGCGTCGATCGTGCGTAGCGGGTGGGCACGGCCCAACTCCGCGGCGCGTTCCAGACAGGCCTGGTCCACGGGCACCACGGCAAAGGACGCCCAGTCCTCCAGCAGCATCCCGCGCAGCGACCGCACCTGCGCGGGTTCGGCCAGCCGCTCGATCAGCACCGTCGCCTCGGTGAGCGCCAGCGCACTGGCGCACCAGTCGGGATCGGCCGCCATGGCCTCGAGCACCGCACCATGGCCGGGGCCGCTGACGTAACGGGCGACCAACGCGGTGGTGTCCAGCGCGATCGTCACCGTGGCTCCTTCTTGTCCGGGGCTCCCACAGGGTGGGTGGCGCGCCGGGGGACGGTGCGGACGGTGGTCATCGTGGCTCCTGTTGGTCCGGGGCGCCCACAGGGTGGGTGGCGCGCCAGGAAACGGTCCGGGCGGTGGTCATCGTGGACCGCGCCGGCCCGGGTCGCCCCGCAGCTCCGCCGCGGCCCGGTCGATCCGGCTGCCGGCCCACAGATCCACGGTGTGGTCGGGCGCGGCCCGGACGGCGGTGCGCGGCGCCAGCACCGCACCCCGGGCGATCAGATCGGCCAGGGTCAGGTCGTCGGCACCCACAGGTTCGACCGGGCCGAGCTGGGCGACCGGTCGGCCGTCGACGGTGATCACGATGCGCTCGCCCCGCCCGGCCCGTTGCACCGCGTCGGCGGTGGCGTTGCGCAATTGACGGATCCCGAGACTGTCCATGTCGGCGCAGGTTAGGTGGGCCGCGGCGTCGGTGTCGCACCGGTGGACACATCTGGACTGGATCGGCGCCGGGGTTCCTTGTCAGAATCCTGCGACCGCCGCCGACGCGCTGGCGTCGGCCCATTGTCGAGCTCCCAGGGGGACCCACGTGAACTTCGCATTCAACGAAGAACAGGAAGCGCTGCGCGGCATCGTGCGCCAGTTCCTCGAGGACAAGTCCGACGAGGCGGCGGTGCGTGAACAGATGGAGACCACCGACGGCTTCGACCCGGCGGTGTGGTCCCAGATGGCCGAACAGCTCGGCCTGCAGAGCCTCATCATCCCCGAGGAGTACGGCGGGTCCGGGTTCAGCTACGTCGAACTCATCGTGGTGCTCGAGGAGATGGGCCGGGCGCTGCTGTGCGCGCCGTACTTCTCGTCGGTCGTCCTCGCCGCGCAGGCGCTGTTGCACTCGGGCGACGAGGCCGCCAAGAAGGCCCACCTGCCCGGCATCGCCTCGGGGGAGACCCGGGCCGCGCTCGCCCTGACCGAACCGAACGGCCGCTGGGACGCCGAAGGTGTCACCGCCACCGCCACCAAGTCCGGCGACGGGTGGACCATCGACGGCACCAAGTCCTACGTGATCGACGGCCACACCGCCCACCTGCTGATCGTCGCCGCCCGCACCGACGCCGGCGTCTCGCTGTTCAGCGTGCCCGCCGACGCCGCAGGGGTCGAGCGCACCCCGCTGTCGACCATGGACCAGACCCGCAAGCAGGCCAAGATCGACTTCTCGGGCACCCCGGCCACGCTCATCGGCGCCGACGGCGAAGGCTGGTCGGTGCTCGAGCGGGTCCTGGACCTGGCCGCGGTGGCCCTGGCCGCCGAACAGGTCGGCGGCGCCCAGCACACCCTGGACATGTCGGTCGAGTACGCCAAGGAACGCATCCAGTTCGGCCGTCCGATCGGCTCGTTCCAGGCGATCTAGCACAAGTGCGCCGACATGCTGC
>CAYVAS010000143.1:0-2188 GCA_964449375.1 uncultured Iamiaceae bacterium
TAGGCGTCGACGATCCACTGCAGTTCGGTGGAGGTGGCGCCGAGTTCGCGCACGAAGGAGGGCAGGGCGACGTTGACGATGGTGCCGTCGATGCCCACGACCAGCAGGGCGAGGCAGAGCACGGCGAGGATGACCCACCGCCGGGGGTGGTTGTGGATGCCCGTGGCGTCCGGATCCTCTGGTGGCGGCGTCGAGGGGTCCGGAGCCATCCGGGGGAACCTACCGATGCCGGCGCGGCGGCTCCAGAGGTGATCGGTCACGAGTCGCGTCGCCGGTGGTCGAGTTGCGGTGGGCGGGGGGGGGGGCCGGGTGGCGGTCTTGGTGAGTGAGGTGCCCGCGGGCACGCAACGACGACCAATGAGATCATGAAGGAGATCGTTTGCCAGGCGCGCCCGCGGGCGCGCGGGTTTGGTGGGCTGGGCGTGCCCGCGGGCACGGGGCTAGCACAGAAGGGAGTGCGTGCGCGGGCAGGTCCGGGAATTCGGTGGTCCGCCGGGCCGGTCGAGTTCTACGGTCGGGGCCATGAGCTTCTTCGTGATGGTGCGTCGTGCCCGCCTCCGGGGTTTCCTCGTGGGGCTGGCACCGGCTGGATCAGCGTTGGGCTGAGCGGATCGTCGCAGGTGCCGGGGTGCGCCCCGGCGATCTGGTCCTCGACATCGGGGCGGGCACCGGTGCGTTGACCGCGCCGTTGGTCGCGGCCGGCGCGCGGGTGATCGCGGTCGAGTTGCATCCCAGGCGCCTGGCGGTCCTGCGGCAGCGCTTTGTTGATGAGCGGGTGACGGTGGTGCGCGCGGATGCCGGTGATCTACGGCTGCCGCGTCGTCCGTTCCGGGTGGTCGCCAACCCTCCCTATGCGCTGACCAGCGCGATTCTCCAACGGATCCTGGCCCGCGGGTCTCGGTTGGAGCGCGCGGATCTGGTGCTGGAGCGACGCGCCGCGTTGCGCTGGGCGACCGGCCGGGCGCCGGGTGCCGGGCGCTGGTCGGCAACGCATCAGGTGTCCCTGGGGCGCCGGATTCCACGGTCGGCGTTCAGTCCCCGGCCACGGGTCGACAGCGTGGTGCTGCACATCGTTCGCCGTTGATGTTGCCGGCGGGCGCCGAGGTTGGCGGGTTGGGGGTACCGCCGCTAACGTGCACGGTGCGGGGTGGAGCAGTCTGGTAGCTCGTCGGGCTCATAACCCGAAGGTCGCAGGTTCAAATCCTGCCCCCGCTACCAAGCACGCAAGGCCCGGAATCGTTGAAGATTCCGGGCCTTCGTCGTTTTCTTGTGGCGGCCGTTTCGTGCCCCGACCGGCACCCGTGTCAAACCTGTGTCAAACATCCGCGGCGGGCGGTTGGGTCGGCTCTATGACCAGCAGTGCTTCGTCGTCGGTCGCGTCGAACCGTTCGATGGCACCGGCGGCTCTGCGTAGGTGTTCCACGATCTGGTCTGTGGTGACGTTCCCGACGCGCAGCCAGACGATCTTCGGCGGGGCGCCGTTGAGAAACGCGAGCTGGCGGAAGTCCGAGTCCTTGGAGACGATGACGAATTCGTGGGCGCGTGCGTGTTCCCAGACTGCTCGGTCGGTCGCCGTGTCGAGGCCGACGTCGGCGACGTGTCGGCTTTCGGGGAACTCGGATTCGAGTCGTTGAACGAGTCGTCGTGAAAGGTTCTGGTCGTACAGGAGCTTCACGCGGACGCGAGTCGGCGTTCACGGAGGGCAGCGAATTCGAGCGCGGCCCGGACGTGTTCGGTCCCCAGCTCAGGGAAGTCTTCCACGATCTGCTCGGCCGACATGCCGGCAGCCAGGTATTCGAGGACGTCGTACACGGTGATGCGGGTGCCGGTGAAGCACGGCTTGCCGCTTCGCACGCCCGGGCGTGTCTCGATCAACGCGGTGATGTCCATGCCGTGAAGGCTACCCCGGTCCTTCTCGAGGTTCTCGTCTGGTGCTCACCTGCCATGGGCACCGGTTCCCCCAACAAGGTTCGCGATGGCGCGGGCGGCGTCGGCTTGCATGCCGGGGATCACGTGGGCGTACTGCTTCAGGGTGAACGCCGGGGATTCGTGGCCCAGGCGTTCGCTGATCACCTTGGGTGGGACGCCGGCCGACAGGGCGATCGTGGCGTGGGTGTGGCGAAGGTCGTGTAGTCGGATGCGGGGCAGGTCGGTCTTGGCGACGAGCCGTTCGAACGCCTGGGTGTAC
>CAYVAS010000144.1:0-2137 GCA_964449375.1 uncultured Iamiaceae bacterium
TGGTCAACGAGCTGGCGATGCGCCCGCACAACTCGGGGCACTGGACGATCGAGGGTTCCCGGACCTCGCAGTTCGAACAGCACCTTCGGGCCGTGCTCGACCTGCCACTCGGTGACACCGCGGTCACCGCGCCGGTCACGGTGATGGCCAACGTCCTCGCCGGCGACGCCGCCGTCGAACCCGCGGCGCTCGCGGACCGGGTGGCCCACACCATGGCCGAGTTCTCCGACGTCAAGGTGCACCTGTACGGCAAGACCTGGCGTCCCGGGCGCAAGGTGGGCCACGTCACCGCGCAGGGCAACCACCGGGACCGCACCCACAGCCGTGCGGTTGCCGCCGCGTCGTTCCTCGCCCACGGCAGATCCAGGAGCCTCACATGACCGCGGCGCCCCTCGTCGGCATCATCATGGGATCGGATTCGGACTGGTCGGTGCTCGAACCCGCCGCGGCGACCCTGACCGAGTTCGACGTTGCCCACGAGGTGCGGGTGGTCTCTGCGCACCGCACGCCGATGGAGATGACCGACTACGCCCGCACCGCCGCCGGGCGCGGCCTGCAGGTGATCATCGCCGCGGCGGGCGGCGCCGCGCACCTGCCGGGCATGGTCGCCTCGATGACCACGCTGCCGGTGATCGGCGTGCCGGTTCCCCTGCGGTATCTGGACGGCGTGGATTCGCTGTTGTCGATCGTGCAGATGCCCGCGGGGGTGCCCGTGGCCACGGTGTCGATCGCCGGGGCGCGCAACGCCGGGCTGTTGGCGGTGCGAATCCTGGCGACCCACGACCCGACGCTGGCAGAGGCCATGAGCCGCTTCCAGGACGGGCTGGCCGGCCAGGCGCGGGCCAAGAACGACGCCTTGGCCAAACGGCTCGAAGCACCACCGGCGACCGATTCCGGAACCTGAGCCCGACGGAGATTCCTTCGTGAGGCAACGAACCCACGACGCGGAGGTTTCCAGTGAGTCGATGCGGGAGGGCACATCGCAGCGGGCCGAACCACTAGCCTCCGGAGCACACCGGACGGAGAAGCGCGACGGGAGACGTGCCGTCGCCATGGAGCCAAGGGGTTGCACGGGATGCCGATACGAACGTCGCGTCGTCTGATCGCCACGATCGCCGCGGTGGTGTTCACCGTCGGCGCGCTCGCCGCCTGTGAACCGCCGGCAGATCCGGACATCTACGTCTCGCTCGGCGACAGCTACACCTCGGGCCCCCAGATCTCCAACCAGACCGGCGAACCCGCCGGCTGCCTGAAGTCCGACCGCAACTACGCGTCGGTGGCCTTCGGTGAGCTGGTGGCCGAGGATCTGGGCATCGAGCGCCACTGGGACCTGAGCTGCTCGGGCGCGCGCGTGCCCCACATGTACGACGGGCAGGTCACCAGCAACGGCACCAACCTGCCCCAGCTCTCGCTCGTGGGGTCGGCGACCAAGGTGGTGTCCATCGGGATCGGCGGCAACGACATCGGTTTCGCCGAGATCCTCCAGAGCTGTCTCAAGGTGATCCCCGCGATCCAGGCGGACTGCAAGTCCGACTATGTGGTCGACGGCGTGGACGAGCTGCGCAACCGGATCGACGCGCTGGCCCCGGACATCGCCCAGCTCATCACCGACGTGCAGGCCCAGGCGCCCCAGGCGGAGGTCTTCATCGTGGGCTACCCCACGATCCTGCCCGACACCGGCCAGGGCTGTTGGCCCACGGTGCCCATCAGCGGGGGTGACGTGGCCTACCTGTACGGCGTCGAGCAATACCTGAACGCCATGCTCGAAACCCAGGCGACCGCGATGGGCGCGCACTTCGTGGACGCCGCGACCTCCAGCATCGCCCACAACGCCTGCGCCGGATCGGCCAAGTGGGTGAATGGCGTGTCGCTGTCGGGGGACGGGTCGATGTTCCACCCCAACACCGCGGGCATGGCCCACACCGGTGGTCTGGTGGCCGACGCGATCCGGGCCGAACTGGCCGACTGACCGTCGGGATCCCCCCGGCAGCACCGGCTCCGGGTCACCGGGCCTCGCGGGTCAGCGGAACCGGCGTAACCGCAGGCTGTTGGTGACCACGAACACCGACGAGAACGCCATCGCCGCCCCGGCGATCATCGGGTCGAGCAGACCGAACGCCGCCAGCGGGATCGCCGC
>CAYVAS010000145.1:0-2062 GCA_964449375.1 uncultured Iamiaceae bacterium
AAGATGGACATCGACCGGTATGCGTTGTGGTCAGAGCGTGGCGACCTGGCCGTCGGCGAGCTGTGGACCGCCTACGCCCGCTACCCCCACATGCCCCGCCTGGCATCGTTCGACGTGTTGGCCAGCGCGATCAGCGACGGAACGTCCAGCCTCGACTGGGCCGCCGAAACCTTCGCCTACGCCGAAGCATGGGACGGTTCTGGCTGGGTAGGCATCCACACCGGCGAACACGTCACCCCCGTGGTGAGCGGCCTGCTGGTAGAGCCCGCAGCCGTCCCCAAACCCGCTGCGGGTGACGGCGATACGGCCGGCGCTATTGGCGGCGGCGGCACGGGTCCCGGGGCTGGCACCGCTGGATCCGGAGGCGCCGCCGGCTCAGGACCCGGAACTGGCGGAAGCACCGGCTCCGGTGCAGACGGAACCACCGCAGGTGCGGGAGGAGCCCTCACCGGAGGCGCGGCCGTCAGCGGGCCCGGGGACGCGTCCGCGGGCGCGTCTGGCACCGGAACGGGCAAGACCCAGTTCTACGCCCAGTTCACCCTCGACTCGGTCCGAGCGATCAAGCAACTGAGCGAGATCCTCGAACACGTCACCCAACGTCTCGGCCCCGACATCCAACTCGACCTGGAGATCCGAGCCACCAACCCCACCGGCTACGACGACGCCACCATCCGCATCGTCTCCGAAAACGCCACCAACCTCAACGCCCACGCCACCGAATTCGAATGACCCGGACGACGCATCGAGGACCGACACCATGGACCTGATCGAACGGAGAACGGACTTCAGTTGGCAGACCGCCGACCCGTTCGACACACAGTCAACCGAATACACCGAGGTACCGACAGTCCCCGGACTGTACGTGTGGATGCGGCGGCGTCAACCGGGTCCGTTCCCCGAACAGTCCGACGAAGTGCTCTTTGTCGGCTCGTCGAAGAACCTGCGTCGTCGCCTCCACTCGTTCTCGTCAGGCACCGCGGTGGCCGATACGACGCTGCAGCGCCTGTTCGATCTCGTCATCGCGCCCGCAGTCACGCCCGAACGTCTGCAAGCGGTCGTCACGGCACGACGGGCCATGCCGATCACCCAGATGTGGGTCAGAGACCACGTCGTGTTCCGGTATGCACCCCTGGCGCGCATATCCGACAACTTCGCAATCGTTCACACGGGCGGCTTCTTCGACTTGTCATCGGACGAGAAACCCCCGCAGGGGGCGAACGCCCGATTGAAGTGGGCCGAAGAAACCGCTATTCAGCTGCTGGGGCCAACGTTCAACTCCAATGAGCGGTGGTGGGCCAAGGGACCCACCTGGCACGAAGACCACGACATCACTCTTCCGATCACCCCTCGGTTTGCCGGGGAGATCACTCAACGAGCCGACGGGAGCCACCGACCATGAGAAAAGCAACACTTCGCGACACGCGTGACTCCATGGGTTCGCGCTATCTCGACCTCACGGTGAGCCCGGGAGGTGATGTGACCTTCCACGGCCTCGACTTCAACGTCGACGGCTTTGGCGGAGACGACGAGTACGAGTGGTACACCGAGGTGGACCGTCGCGACGTCCCGGCCCTGATCACCGCTCTCGGCGGCGACCCGGACACCGATGACATCTTCGACCTCCTCGTCCGCGATTACTCGGGCAGCGAGTCGTCCGAGCCCGAACGACTCATCAGGGAACTCGACATCCCCCACACGTTCCGCCGCGACTGAACCAGCGGCGAATGCTCCTTCCTCCCGCGCCAGGGAACCGATCGGTACGTCGGTCATGATTCGATCGGGCCAGCAGATGAGCCGCCACACCGAGCATCTTTCCCGCAGCGCTCACCACGATCCGGCGATGACCGAACCGTTCGACGCAGAATGGTGGAACCAGAGAATCGACAGTCTTGACGACGCCCGTGCACATCCGGAAGGGCGGTTCTGGTGGCCACGTTGACGACTCGTCGACGAGGTTCCGCAGCGGTTCCCGCGGCGGGCAGCATGAGGTGACCCCCTGGAAGTGGTCCATGAGTTGTGCGGTTCAGGCCACGCGAGAATGCGTGGTGGAAAGGAACCGTGC
>CAYVAS010000146.1:0-2046 GCA_964449375.1 uncultured Iamiaceae bacterium
GCTCACCGTGGAGGAACTGTGACAGGGTCCAGTTCTGGGACTCCACGCCGAACTTGAGCCAGTCGGCCTCGTTGAACTTCTCGAAGGGGGTGCCGGTGAGGTCCCGGTCTCCGGAGAACAGGCCGCCGTTGGCCACGGAGTTGTCCATGACGACCTTCTCCTGGTCCACGTCGGTGTCCCAGGGCAGGTCGGTCTCGCCGTTCCACTGGTTGACCTTGGCCTTCTCGTAGAGCTTGTTCAGGCCCGGGCGGGCACCCTTCTCGTAATCCCAGGTGAAGATCGAGTCCGCGTTGTTCTCGACCTGGTGGTACACCGAATCGGTGTCGGTGTTGACGACCGAGAGGATCTTCTCCAGGTCGTTGACGTCGCTGCGACCGATCAGCTCTTCGGTCGAGGAACGGATGGTTTCGTCGAGGCTCATGATTCTCCTATGCGGGTACGGCGAGGGGTGAGGGGTCGGTGATCGGGGCGTTCGTGGCGGTGCCGGGGTCGTCCACGGCGCAGATCGGCAACAGGTGGCGTTCCACCAGACGGGTCACGTCCTGGGGATCGCACAGGTCGACGGTCGCCGAGGGCTGCAGCGCGTGGGAGAGCGTGATGCGGGTGGCCAGCTCGACGAGGCGGGCGGCCCGGCCCGGGGCGAACCGTTCGAAGGGGCCGGCCAGCGCTTCGGTGCTCAGCCGGTACAGACGGTCGATGTTGGAGAAGCCCAGGTAGGGCAGAACCAGGCCCGGCTCGTGGGCGAGCATGAACTGGAAGCCCCGGTGTTCGGCCAGGCCCTGGGAGGCGCCGGTGATCAGGTCGACCAGCGCGCTCTTCAGGGTGGGCGCGGCGGCGACCCGGCGGGCGGCTTCGTCGAAGAAGCCGTGCAGTTCGGTCAGTCCGTAGAGCGCCATGATCTGGCTCTTGCCTGCGGGGAAGATCCGGTAGATCGTCGCCCGGGAGCAGCCGGCTTCGGCGGCGATGTCGGCGACGGTGGTCTTGGTCACGCCCCACCGGGCGAGACAGGCCCCCGCGGCCTCGACCACGGTGCGCTGCGTGCCGTCGAGCGGCAGTTCGACCTGGATGTCCGGGTCCCCCATATGGTGAGACAGTAAGAGCTTCAGTGTCTCACCGGCAAGGGGCGGGGCGGGTGATTTCGGTCACACCGCGCCCGGGTCCCGGAGGATCCCCACCAGCAGGTGACGCCGCACCAGGGCGCTGACCTGGGCAGGATCGTCCAGGTCCCAGGTTCCCTGGCCCCGGATGAAGGTCAGGATCATGCGGGCCAGGTAGTCGGCGGCTTCGGCGACGTCGGTGCCCGGGGCCAGGTCCTCGGCGGCCAGCAGGGGGGTCAGATAGGCCCGCAACGCGTCGGTGATCAGCGGAATCGACGTGGAAAGGTGTGGCAGCAGCCGTTCGGGCTCGGTCTCCATGACCCGCTGGAACACCTCGTGGTCCACCAGCGCCCGGTGTGCGAAGGGCAGGCCGACCTCGAGCCGCCGGGCCAGGCCGACTTCGGTGTCGACGTGGGCGGCCAGGCTCGTGAAGTAGCGCGCCACCTCGTGGGCGATCGATTCTTCGAAGAGTTGTTCCTTACCGTCGGGGAAGTGCCGGTAGATCGTCGCCCGGCTCACCCCGGCCCGGGAGGCGATCGTGTCCAGCGAGGTGCGCGCAAACCCGGCGCGGCCCACGCACGCGACCGCGGCGGTCAGGATCCGTTCACGCGTGTCGCCGGCCATCGCCGGTCAGCCTAGGTGCCTCACCTCCCCGGGTCGCCGGTGTGCGAGCGGACCCTCAGCCGGTCTGGTGGTCAGCGACGTCGACGGCGTAGTCGTCGTACTCGGTCTCGGTGTCGGCCCAGTCCTCGAACTGGATCACTCCCAGCTCGCCGAACTTGGTCCGCAGCCAGCCGTCGCCGGCGTCGAGCAGGCCCAGCTTCTTGCAGTTGGGCACGATCTTGGTGAACAGCATCTGCTGGAACACGGTGCGCTCAGGCGCGTGCATCACCAGCTCCAGGGTGTCGGCGACCGGCACGCCCATGCGCTCCCAGACCTCCTGCTGCAG
>CAYVAS010000147.1:0-1976 GCA_964449375.1 uncultured Iamiaceae bacterium
ACGAGTTCACCGAGAACGAGGACCTGCCCAACACCACCAACCCCGACGACTGGGCGAAGATCTCGGGCAAGAAGGGCGAACGGATCGTCTACGTGCGCACGCTGGTGAGCCGCGATTCGGAATCCAAGGTCGACGGGGGACGGGCCATCGAGCGGGTGGCCACCGGTCAGTACCTGTGACCGGACCGGCGACCGGGAGCGGGCGATAGCGCCTCATGGCCGTCCACAAGTACCTGGGACTCGAGACCGAATTCGGCATCGTCCACCGCGGCGTCGCGGACCCCAACCCGATCGCGGCCTCCTCGCTGCTGATCAACGCCTACCTGGAGTCCCTGAATGCCGCGGGCCCGTCGGGAACCCGCATCGACTGGGATTTCGAGAGCGAGACCCCGGGCAAGGACGCCCGGGACACCCCGTCACCGACCGCGACCCCGCCCCAGGTCGAAACCCACCTGGTCAACACCGTGCTGGGCAACGGGGCCCGCTACTACGTGGACCACGCGCATCCCGAACTTTCCACCCCCGAGTGTGCCGACGCCCGTTCGATCGTGGTCTGGGATGCCGCCGCGGTCCGGATCATCCAGCGTTCGATGACCGCGGCCCGGGCCCTGCTGGGCGAGGGTGAGGAACTGGTCGTCTACAAGAACAACTCCGACGGCAAGGGCAACTCCTACGGGTGTCACGAGAACTACCTGATCGCCCGGTCGGTGCCCTTCCACCGCATCGTGGACCACTGCACGGCCCACTTCGTGACCCGCCAGATCTACACCGGCTCGGGCAAGGTGGGCAGCGAGATCCCCGGGGTGGATCTCGACTACCAGATCACCCAGCGGGCGGACTTCTTCGAAGCCGAGGTCGGGCTGGAGACCACCCTCAAGCGGCCCATCATCAACACCCGGGACGAACCCCACTCGGACGCGACCCGGTACCGTCGCTTCCACGTGATCAACGCGGACGCCACGATCTCGGAGGTGGCGACCCTGCTCAAGGTGGGCACCACGGCCCTGGTGCTCGCGATGATCGAGGACGGGTTCGCCCTGCCCGAGGTGCACCTCGTGGCCCCGGTCGCCGCGATGCGGACCGTGTCCCAGGACCTGGAGGTGCGCGCGCCGCTCCGGTGTGTCGACGGCACCACGGTCACCGCGCTCGAGGTCCAGTTCGGGTTGCTGGAGGCCGCCGAACGCTACGTGGCGACCGGCGGCGCGGCCTGTGTGGGCGGCGACACGGTCGCCGAGCTGGTCCTGGGGCACTGGCGCTCGGTGCTGGAGGACCTGGGGACCGACCCGATGCTGGCCTCCGACCGGCTGGACTGGGTCGCCAAGTACCGCCTGTTGCAGGCCTACTGCGCCCGTCATGGCGTCGACTGGACCGACCAGCGGCTCGGCGCGGTCGCGCTGCAGTTCCACGACCTGCGCCCCGAACGATCACTGGCTTCCCGGGCCGGGCTGGTCCGGCTGACCACCGACGACGAGGTGGACGCCGCGGTGCACCGACCCCCGGAGGACACCCGAGCCTGGTTCCGGGGCACGTGCCTGACCCGGTACCCCGACGCGGTGGTCGCCGCCAACTGGGATTCGATGGTGTTCGACGTGGGAGAACCACCGTTGCGCCGGGTCCCGATGCTGGAGCCCGGTCGGGGCACCCGCGCCCAGGTCGGCGCGCTTCTCGACCGCAGCCCCACCGCGGCGGATCTGATCGCCAACCTGGCCAACTGACCGCCGACACGCCGCGTCGAGGGGCAGATCGGGTGCGGAGCCGCGCGTGTCCTGGATAGCTTGGAGGGGGACCACCCGGAACACGAAAGATGCGCACAGTGGCCGAGAGAGAACACAGACAGCGGAGCACCACCAGAGGTGAGGCCCCGCCAGAGGCAGAAACCACCGCGCGTTCGGATTCGGGCGACAAGATCAAGTCCGAGCTGGACGACCTGCTCGACGAGATCGACGACGTGCTCGAGGAGAACGCCGAGGAGTTCGT
>CAYVAS010000148.1:0-1928 GCA_964449375.1 uncultured Iamiaceae bacterium
TCTCCCGGTGGTTGCCGTCGGTGTGCGCCTCGGTCGAGGCGACGCGCAGTTCGCCGTCGGTGAACACCATCTTCCCGGGTGGTTCGTCCTGGAACGTCGAGATCGTGTGGGGCGTGAACCGCCCGACCGCCGATGCGGCGGGGACGATCGTGACCGAATGGGCGGCGTCGTCGGGCACGGCCGGCCAGGAGACGAACAGGATGATGGCCAGTTCGACGATCACGAGGCCGGTCACGGCCCCCCGAGCCGTCACCGCTCAGCTCACCTGGCGGCGTTCCTGGTAGTAGGTGTTGCCGGCCAACAGCGCCTGGACCGCACGTCGCAGACGGAACGGTTCGATGGGCTTGATCAGCCACCCGTCCGAATCGGCGCGCTGGGCGAGGAACACGTCGTCGTCGCGATCCAGCAGCATCAGGACGGGAAGGTCCGGGATGCGACCCATCTCCTGTTCCTGGCGGAGCTGGATGCAGGTGGCCATGCCACCCTGGTTGCCGATCTGCAGGTCCAGGATCACCAGGTCCGGGGTGTCGTGGCGGACCGCGGGCAGCACGTCGAAGCCGCTGCGCACTCGGTGCACCGCGCGGTTGCGGGCGGCCAGCGTGCCGTGGATGTCCTCGTACAGCCAGTCGGCGTCGGTGGCGAGCAGGATCGTGGACACGTCGCCCGAGCGTAGTTTCCCCGGTGGGTCCGCGACGAGACCGCACCCGGACCCGGACCCGGCGCCGCGGTGGGCCGGCGGGCGAGGTCGTCGTCTCCCGGTCCCCCTATGATGCGCGGGTCACACGGAAGCGACGTGCCGCATCACCGAGGAGGACGCCCGTGCTCGAGATCGAAGTGACCGAGGAAGACGGCTACACGCTGTGTCGGCCGGTCGGCGAGCTCGACGCGTACACCGTGGGTCAGTTCCGCGAGGCGCTCACCGGCCTTGCCACCACCTCCCGACTGGTGATCGACCTGTCCGAGGTGCCCTTCATGGACTCGGCGGGTCTCGGCGCCCTGATCGGTGGGATCCGGCGCACCCGTGAGAACGACGGCGAGGTCTCGGTGGCCTGCAGCCGTCCGACGCTCACCCGCCTGCTGCACACCACCGGTTTCGACCGGATCGTGCCGGTGGTCGACGACGTCGAGGCGGCCGTCGCGGCCCTCGACGGCGACTCAGCGGGCTGACCGGGGCCGACCCGTCGCCCGATCCGGTCGGTCAGGCCGGGGCGGGTTCGGAGAACAGGTGGGCGGCGATCCGGTCCAGGCCGGCCATGTCGTGGACGTCGGAGTTCAGGTAGGGCACCATCACGACCTCCTCGGCGGTCTCGGCCAACCCGGCGAGGTGCGCGCGTTCGTGCGCGGCGACCGCGGTGAAGTCGGCGAGGTTCGCGAACAGCGGCCCCAGGGGCGTGTCGGCGAGCTGTTCGGCCCGCCGGCGGACCCGCTCGGGCGGATCCAGGGTGAAGGTGGGGTGGATCCGGTTCACGATCAGCGCGGCGACCGCGAGGTCCGCGTCGGCCAGACGGTCGGCGAAGAACTGGGCCTCGGCGACGGTGTCACGTCCGGGCGCGGCGACCAGCACGAACGCGGTCGCCGGGTCGTCCAACAGTTCCAGCACGACCTGGGCGCGTTCCTTGAACCCCTCCTCCATGCCGCTGAAGGCACCGAAGAAGGCCAGTGCGTCGTCCAGCACCTCGGTTCCCACCACCTTGGACACGCTGCGCACGAAGGTCTGGGCCGCCACGTGCACCGCCTTCATGACCCCCCGGGTGGGAGTCATCAACACCCGGTAGAGGCGGTGGTCCAGAAAGTTGGTGAGCCGTCGGGGAGCGTCCAGAAAGTCCAGGGCGTGGCGGGTGGGCGGCGTGTCCACCACGACCACGTCGAAGGAGTCGTCGTCGTGCAGGGCGTAGAGCTTCTCCATCGCCATGTACTCCTGGGTGCCC
>CAYVAS010000149.1:0-1876 GCA_964449375.1 uncultured Iamiaceae bacterium
TCGACACCGACATCTTCTCGAGCGGGATGCCGTCGAAGAGGATCTTCATGTCCTCCACCGAGTCGATCGCCACCCCGGCCTTGCCCACGTCGCCCAGTACCCGGGGATGGTCCGAGTCATATCCCCGGTGGGTTGCCAGGTCGAAGGCGACCGACAGTCCCATCTGACCCGCGGCCAGGTTGCGCCGGTAGAAGGCGTTGGATTCCTCCGCGGTGGAGTAGCCGGCGTACTGGCGGATCGTCCAGGGCCGGTTCGCGTACATCGTGGCCCGGGGCCCCCGGGTGAAGGGCGGCAGCCCTGGCACGGTGTCGGCGTCGATGCCCTCAAGGTCCGCGGCGGTGTACAGCGGCTTGATGTCGATGCCTTCGGGTAGGGTCCGGATCAGCGAGTCGGGGTCGGCACCCTTGAGATCCTTGGATGCCGCGGCGCGCCAGTCGTCGAGGTGATCGTGTTCCACGCCGCCGATGCTACGGGTCCACCGAGGCGCCGGTCACACTCGGGGGAGGATCGGTGGATGCGGCGCCGGTGGGGCGCGGGGAACGACCCGGGGGTGGTACCGACCGGGCGGAGCGGCCCGGATAGCGTTGCCTTCATGGCGACGCGCATGGTGATCATCGGAGGTGGCCCGGCGGGCAATCAGGCGGCGACGACCGCGGCCCGGCTCGGCGCCGAGGTCACCCTGATCGAGCGGGACATCGTGGGCGGCGCGGCGCACCTGTGGGACTGCATCCCCTCCAAGGCCATGATCGCAACGGGCGGGGCGATGGCCGACATGGCGGGCGCGGCGAGCATGGGCATGGAGTCGGTGTCGCCGGTGCTCGACCGGGCCGCGCTGGCCACCCGGATCGGCATGATCCAGCAGCGCCTGACCTCCTCGGTCACCGACCTGCTCATCAGCCAGGGGGTGACGATCCTGACCGGGACCGCCCGTCTGGTGGGTCCCCACGAGGTGGAGGTCCAACACACCGGAGGCAACGCCGAGGTGCTGCCCGCCGACATCGTGGTGCTGGCCACCGGGAGTCGACCCCGCATCCCCGACTGGGCCCCGATCGACGGTGAGCGGGTGCTGACCACCCGGGACGCCTACCCGCCCCCGGAGGTGCCCGAGCATCTGGTGGTGGTGGGCTCGGGCGTGACCGGGGTGGAGTTCGTGCACATGTTCCGGTCCTTCGGTTCGGCGGTGACCCTGATCGTGTCGCGCCAGCAGGTGCTGCCCCAGAAGGACCCCGAGGTCGCCGCCGCGCTGGAGGACAACTTCCTGGCCCGGGACGTGCAGCTGTTCAAGGGGGCCCGCGCCGAGGGCATCGAGGTGAACGGCGACGAGGTGGTCGTGGTGTGCGACGACGGCCGGCGTGCGGTCGGTTCCCACGCGCTGCTCGCCATCGGGTCGATCCCCAACTCCGACGGGTTGGGTCTTGAGGAGGTGGGCGTGGAGACCACCAACGGCTACGTGGTGGTGGACCACAACTGCCGGTCCACCGCACCGCACATCTACGCGGCCGGTGACCTGTCGGGCAAGCTGCCGCTGTCGTCGGTGGCGGCGATGCAGGGCCGCAAGATCGCCGAACACGCCATGGGGTTGCACACCGGTCCGCACCGGCACCTCGACTACGACAAGGCCGCCTCGGCGATCTTCACCGAACCCGAGATCGCCGACGTGGGTCTGGCCGAGGCCGACGCCTTCGCCGAGGGACGCAAGGTGCGGGTCACCAAGGTCCCTTTCTCGGCATCGGCGAAGGCGCTGATCAACGACGACCCGCGGGGTTTCGTCAAGATCGTGTCGGACCCGGCCACCGGGGTGGTGCTCGGCGGGTCGATCGTGGGTCAGCACGCCGCCGAGCTGATCTCGGTGATCGCGCTGGCGGTGACCGCCGGG
>CAYVAS010000150.1:0-1741 GCA_964449375.1 uncultured Iamiaceae bacterium
TGACGGCGGCGTCGACGACGACCAGCGCCTACCGTGGATCCCACCGGGGCGCCGGTGCGATCGCGCTCCACCTTCCGCGACCAGGAGCGCACCATGGCAGCCATCACGACCTGCCCGTCCTGTGGGACCAGGAACCGCCTGCCCGACTCGGTGACGGGTCGGCCCCGTTGCGCGAAGTGCCAGACGGACCTGCCGTGGTCGGTGGACGCCGACGACCGCACCTTCGACGACGCCATCGCCACGCGCCTTCCCGTGCTGGTGGACCTGTGGGCGCCGTGGTGCGGCCCGTGCCGGATGGTCTCACCGGCGGTGCAACAGGCCGCCGCCGAACTCGCCGGCAAGCTCAAGGTCGTGAAGGTGAACGTGGACGAGGCGCCGGAGATCTCCGAGCGGTACCAGGTGCAGTCGATCCCGATGCTGCTCGTGCTGCGCGACGGCAAGCTCGTCGACGGCCACATCGGAGCGCTGTCCGCCGATCGGTTGGGCGACTGGGTCCGCAACGCGATCGACGCCTGAGCGGCGCCGGCAGCGCTTGGCGGATCGCCGCTACTCGCGCAACTTGGCGAGCAGGCGGAGCAGCTCCAGGTACAGCCAGATCAGGGTGACCATCAACCCGAAGGCCGCGTACCACTCCAGATGGCGGGGGGCCCGGGCGGCCACGGCACGCTCCACGAAGTCGAAGTCCAACAGCAGGTTGAACGCGGCGATACCGACCACGACGAGGCTGAACAGGACGCCGACGGGTCCGGCGTCGAACACCGCGGGGTTGTGGATTCCGAAGAACGACAGGATCCAGGACACCAGGTAGACGCCCAGCACCGAGATCGTCGCCACGATGACGCCGGTGCGCAGCTTCTGGGTGACCCGGATCGTGCGGGTGATGAACAGGCCGAGCATGACCAGGAACACCGCGCCGGTCAGGAACAGCGCCTGCAGCACGATGCCGCTGTACTGGATGTCGAAGATCCTCGAGATCGCGCCCATGAGCAGGCCCTGTGCGATCACGTACAGGTGCGCGGTGACCCGGGCGATTCCGGGTTTGAACACGGTGACGATCGCGATGATGAATCCGACGATCCAGAGCGGCCACAGCCACGCGGGGATCTCGGTGCTGGTGACCACGGTTTCGCCTGCGGCGTTCACGCCGGTGCCGATCTCGACGGCGTTCCAGCCGAAGAACGCGGCGATGAACAGCACGACGCCCAGGAAGGCGGTGGCCGAGGCGACCCCGCCCACGCGCATGACGTCCTCGTCGACGGCGGTGCCTGCCGGCGGCCATCCGGAGAACGGTTCGGCTTCGGTGGCGGTGGTGGGGATGGCGCCTCCACCGGATGCGGTGGTCGTCGGCGTGGCGCTGCGGGGCGCGTAGCCGGTCCGTCCACCGGTCTGGGCGGCTCGGGTGAAGACCTTTTCCTGGAGGACGGGATTGGACGATTGCATGGCGTTCATTCTGGCCGAACTCCGCCGCAATCGACGAGTGGAACCGGCCGTTGCGACCGACTCGTCGGGCCGGCGCCCGCACCGTCGGTCAGGCCGGGGCCGCCGGCCAGATCGGGGCCGTCGGTCGGGTCGGGGCCGTCGGTCGGGTCGGGGCCGCCCTGCTCCTCGAGGGCGACCCCGTCGACCCGACCGCACCCCCACCCTCGCCCCAATGGGGACCGCCACCCCCATCGCCCGCTCCCCTACTGCAACTTCGGGAGGTTGCGTCGCCTCTGCGTACGCAACCTCCCGAAGTTGCAGT
>CAYVAS010000151.1:0-1728 GCA_964449375.1 uncultured Iamiaceae bacterium
TCGAACAGTTGCCTCGGGGTCGACCTCGCTCTCGGCGATGATGTTGGAAATGTGCCCACTGATGTTGGCTTTGGAAGATTGGAACAGGTCGACGACTGCGTGACCCACCCGGTGTCACCGTCGAGGTGAACATCGATTGCGGGTGCGCCGTCTTGACGGTGGTACCGCAGAATCTCGCCACCGGGATCGTCAGCCATCGAAGGTTCCCTTCCTCATGGCCACGGACATGTCCCGTTGCCGCGGCACGGCAGTCGTCGTTTCCATGGCATGAGCCGACGAGGTGGGTGTGACATCGAAGTCCGGGAGCGAGGTGAATCGTGCGCCTCGTCTGGTGCCTACCCTCCTGGGGCCGCCGACGGTCCGGCTACGACCGCACTCGGCGTCGACGAGCAGTCCAACGTCGTGGCGAAGAAGCTGTCCGGCAGACCGACGAAATCGCTCTGCCGCGCGGGATATGCTCACGCGATGGTCCCTCGACCCGACCGCCGTGAGGACGCAGACCGACGGGTCAGTGACGGTGCCGAAGTGATTCCGTTTCGGGGTTCCCGCTCCGCTGGGGTCGGCGAGACCGGTGCGGCGAACAATGCCACGGGCCCGTCGTCGGACGATCCGCGCTGGTCCGAGGTGCTGGGCGACGTGTTGCGTGAGGAGCGTCGCCGCCAGCAGCGAACGTTGGCCGACGTGGCCGAACGGGCAGCGGTGTCGTTGCCGTATCTGTCCGAGGTCGAACGTGGCCGCAAGGAAATCTCTTCTGATCTGCTCGCTGCGGTGATCACCTCACTCGAGGTCGATCTGGCTTCGGTGCTCGAGCGTGCCGCCGGGCAGATCCGCTCGGGTGGTGTCGGCTCGGCCCAGATGCTCGCGGCCTGAGCGGCCTGGCGAGCAGCGCCGGTACACCGCCCATCAGGCACGCAGCGCGTCTCAGCGGCTTGCCACCTTGCCGGGTTCGAGGACTTCGTCGACGAGGCCGTAGTCCACGGCGGCTTGGCCGGCGAGTACCAGGGCGTGGTCGGTGTCGGCCCGGATGTCTTCGGCACGCTTTCCGGTGTGGCGGGCCAGGATCGCCTCGGTCTGGGTGCGCATGCGGGCGACCTCGGTGGCTTCCACGGCCAGGTCGCTGATCGATCCGCGGCTCGCGGCGACGTGGGGTTGGACGAGCAGCACGCGGCCGTGGGGCAGGATCGCCCGCTTCCCCACGGCGCCGGCGGTGAGCAGGATCGCGGCGGTGGCAGTGGCCTGGCCGACGCACAGGGTGGCCACGTCGGGCGTGACGTGCCACATTGCGTCGTAGATCGCCAGGGTCGATGACAGCTCGCCGCCCTGTGAGTTGATGTAGAGATGGATGTCCTGGTCGGGTGACTCGGCGGCAAGGTGGAGGAGTTGGGCGATCACGACGTTCGCGACGTCGTCGTCGATCGGTGTGCCGACGAAGATGATCCGTTCGCCCAGCAGTCGGCTGAACAGATCCGAGGAACGGTCGCCGCGTGGGGTGTGTTCGATGACGGTGGGGACGAGATAGGAGCTCATGCGTTCGACCCCACGAGCCCGACCCGTCGAGAGGAGGGCGTCGGCAATACCTCATCCAGCGA
The DNA here is from genome assembly GCA_964449375.1 of uncultured Iamiaceae bacterium. Taxonomy (GTDB): domain Bacteria; phylum Actinomycetota; class Acidimicrobiia; order Acidimicrobiales; family Iamiaceae; genus JAFDWI01. The sequence continues at coordinate 1,590 of CAYVAS010000151.1, forward strand.
AGTCACCACGGCGTCGACGAATCCGTACTCGACGGCTTGGTCGGCGTCGAACCAGCGATCCCGGCCGACATCGGCGATCACCTCGTCGATCGGACGGCCGGTGTGCCGGGCGATGATGCTGCGCATCCGATCGAGGGTC
>CAYVAS010000152.1:0-1698 GCA_964449375.1 uncultured Iamiaceae bacterium
GCCTCGGTTCCGCCCCAGGGGGGCCGCAAGCACCCGCACCAGGAGTTCCTGCAGATCGACACGACGAACATCCTGTTCATCTGCGGCGGCGCCTTCGCCGGGATCGACGACATCATCGAGTCGCGGACCGGTTCGGCCGGGGTGGGTTTCGGTGCCGACGTGCGCCGCACCGAGGAGAAGGACCTGGGCGAACTGCTGTCCCAGGTGCTGCCCGAGGACCTCATGTCCTTCGGTCTCATCCCCGAGTTCATCGGTCGCCTGCCCGTCATCGGCGCGGTGTCCTCTCTGGACCGCGAAGCGCTCATCGAGATCCTCGTCGAGCCCAAGAACGCGCTGACCAAGCAGTACCACAAGTTCTTCGAGATGGAGAACGTCGACCTCGAGTTCACCGACGATGCCATCGAGGCCGTAGCGGACCTGGCGATCCTGCGAGGAACCGGGGCCCGTGGGCTGCGGGCGATCCTGGAGGAAGTCCTGCTGAACGCCATGTACGAGCTGCCCGGGCGTGACGACGTTTCCAAGTGTGTGGTCACCGCCGAGGTGGTGCGGGACAAGGTCAACCCGACGCTGGTCCCCAAGAAGAAGTCGCCGCCGCGCACGTCCCGGCCACGCCGCGCCGCGTCCTGAATCGGCCCGCGCCGGATCGACCGGCGTGGCGCCGGACGGTTGCATCGAACCCGGTGTGCCGGGGTTCAGGCCGTGTCGAGAGCGACGTCGGTGAGACGTCCCGAGGCCAGATGCACGTGGCGGTCGGCGACCTCGAGGGGGGCCTCGTCGTGGGTGACCAGCATCGCCGCCACGCCGCGCCGATGTACCTCATCGGCGATCAGGCGGGTGATGTCGCCGGAGAGCTCCGGATCGAGTGACGCCGTGGGCTCGTCGGCCAACAGGACCATCGGGTCGGCCATCAGGGCTCGGGCCACCGCGACCCGCTGGCGTTCACCACCGGAGAGATGACGGGGCAGGGCATCCATGCGATGTCCCAGGCCGACGGTCTCCAACAGGTCGGTGGCACGCCGCCGCGCCGTCCCCCGCCGCTCACCCGCGATGTGTGCGACGAGGAGGAGTTGTTCGACGGAGGTGAGTGAACCGATCAGATTGGCGGTCTGGTAGATGATCCCGATGTCGGAGCCACGCAGCGCGCTGCGTCGCCGTTCGGACAGGTCCCTGGTGGATTGCCCGCCGATGAGGACGTCGCCGGCGTCGGAGCGGCGCAGCAGCCCGGCGGTGGCGAGCAAGGTGGACTTGCCCGAACCCGAAGCCCCGGTCACCACGACGATCTGGCCCGCTGAGATGGTGAGATCGACGCTCGCCAGCAACACCCGTTCGTCGGCACCGTCGGGTACCGCAACCTGCAGGGCGCGCATCTGGAGTGGCGCGTCGGGGTGCCCGTTCGCGGATGCCCTCACGGTTCACCGGCTCCCAGGGCGATGGCGGGCTCGATCGAGGTGATGCGCTTGAGCGGCACGATGCTTCCCACGACCCCGGCGACCACCAGCAGAACGATCCCGATTCCCACCGTTGAGGGCACGAGTTCTACCGGGGCCTCCCCGCTGCTCATCGCGATGATGACACCGGCCCCCAGTGCCGAGCCGACGATCGTTGCCAGGGTGACGACGATGACCATCTGGGCCAGGCCGTCACGGATCACGTACCAGCTCGACGCGCCCATGGCCTTGAGCAGGCCGATCTGGCGGG
>CAYVAS010000153.1:0-1544 GCA_964449375.1 uncultured Iamiaceae bacterium
CCGCTGGTGGGCGCGGCGACCGAATGGCGACGCGGACGAGAGACGTGCACGAAAGACCCCCTTGAGTTTCGAATCCGCGGCCGAGCGTATCCCACCCGTGTAGGCGTGCCCGCGCCGGGCCTGCGGCGGCTGAGGTACGGTGGGTCGGGAGGTTGGGCGCGACGCCGGCAACAGATACCCTTGGGGGTATCCGGTGGAGCCGTGTCGGCCCCGCGTTCCCTGGCGTCGGGTCCGATGCATCGGCAACAGTTCTGACCAGCCCTTCACCAGGAGTTCCACGCCCATGACCACCACCACCTACACCGTCACCGGCATGACCTGCGCCCACTGCGTCGCTTCGGTCACCGAGGAGGTCGCAGAGATCCCCGGCGTCACCGACGTGGCCGTCGATCTGGACTCGGGACGGGTCGAGGTCACATCCGACGGCCCGGTGTCCGTCGACGACGTGCGCGCCGCGGTGGACGAAGCCGGCTACCAACTCGTCGCGCCCTCGTCGTGAACATGTCGCACTCCGCGGCGCCCCGCGGAGCCGCGCCCGGATCCCACACGATCGACCTCGACATCGAGGGGATGACCTGCGCGGCGTGCGCGAACCGCATCGAGCGCAAGCTGAACAAGCTCGACGGCGTCAGCGCCACGGTCAACTACGCGACCGAGACCGCCCGGATCGACCACGAGACCCGGGTGGACACGGCGACCCTGGTCGGCACCGTGGAGGCAGCCGGGTACCGGGTCCGTCCCGTCGTGGACCACCAGGTCCCCTCCAGCGCAGTGCCCACCGACGCCGACGAGGTCGAGGCCCCCGAGGACCCGGCCACCGTCCAGCTCCGCCAGCGGGTCCTGATCTCGGGACTGCTGACCGTTCCGGTGATCGCCATGGCGATGATCCCGGCGCTGCAGTTCACCCACTGGCAGTGGCTCTCGCTCACGCTGGCCGCGCCCGTGGTGGTGTGGGGCGGCTGGCCGTTCCACCGCGCCGCCTGGGTCAACCTGCGCCACGGCGCCACCACCATGGACACGCTGGTGTCGATGGGGACCCTGGCCGCGTTCGGCTGGTCGCTGTACGCCCTTTTCTGGGGCACCGCGGGCATGCCCGGGATGACCCACGGCTTCGAGTTCACCCTGACCCGCGCCGACGGCGCCGACCAGATCTACCTGGAAGCCGCCGCGGGGGTCACCTGGTTCATCCTTCTTGGCCGCTACCTGGAAGCCCGCGCGAAGCGACGTTCCGGGGCGGCGCTGCGCGCCCTGCTCGACCTGGGGGCCCGCCACGCCGCGGTGCTGCGGGACGGCGTGGAGACCACCGTGCCCGTCGACGAACTGGTCGTGGGCGACCGTTTCGTGGTCCGCCCCGGCGACAAGATCGCCACCGACGGCGTGGTGGTCGAAGGGTCCTCGGCGGTGGACCAGTCGATGGTCACCGGCGAGTCAGTGCCTGTCGAGGTAGGTCCCGCCGACCCGGTGGTGGGCGCCACCGTCAACGCGGGAGGTCGTCTGGTGGTGGAGGCAACCCGGGTCGGGGCCGACACCCAGCTCTCCCAGAT
>CAYVAS010000154.1:0-1503 GCA_964449375.1 uncultured Iamiaceae bacterium
GGTCAGACATCCCAGGGGTGGTAGGTGTCAAGCGGCGTTCTGAAGTTCCTTGGGGAGGGTGTTCTCGGGCCGGTGGGCCCAGGCGGTGTGTTCGTCGTAGCGGGTCCGGGTGCGGAGGCAGCCGTGGAGGATGCCGACGAGGCGGTTGCCGAGTGCTCGGAGGGCCTTGTGGTGTGAGAGTCCCTTGTCGCGCTGGTGGTCGTAGTAGGCACGGGCGCCAGGGCTGGAGTTGAGCGAGCAGAACGCCCATTGGTCGATGGCATCAGCGAGGCGCCGGTTGCGGATGAACCGGGCGAGGGCGACGTGGCGGGTGCCCGAGGCGCGGGTGATGGGAGACGTGCCGGCGTAGTTCTTGCGAGACTTGGCATCGGCATAGCGGTTCGGGTCGTCCCCGAACTCGCCGAGCGCCCGGGCGCCGAGGATGACACCGATTCCTGGCTGGGAGAGGTAGATGTCGGCGTCCGGGTGCTGTTCAAAATGGGTGGCCAGTTCGGTCTCGAGCGCGGTGATCTGGGTGTTGAGCTCGGTGATGATCGCCACGGTCGAGCGGGTCGTGGCGGCGAATGCTGCGGTGACCGCCGGTGGGGCTTCGAGCTCGTCGACCCGAAGGCCCTCGATGATCTGACGGGCTCGTGTGTCGATGTTGCGTTGCCTGCCGCCGGCTTTGAGCGTGGAGCGGACCTTGCCCAACGGCATCGCTTTGGCCTCGGCTGGTGTCGGGGCCTTGGCGAGCACAGCGAGGGTGTCGCGGTCGGCCAGGTCGGCGAAGGTGCCAAGCGCTGCAGGGAAGTACTCGCGCAGCGAACAGCGCAGCCGGTTCGTCGCTCTGGTCCGGTCCCAGATCAGGTTCTGATGTGCCCGGGCCAACACCTTGACGCCCTCCGCGAGGTCGCTGTCGCCGGCGACTTGGCGGTGGTTGTGTCGGTCGGTGCGGACCAGCTCGGCCAGCAACTTCGCGTCACCGGGGTCGGACTTGGCACCCGAGATCGTGTGGCGGTCCCGATAGCGCGACGCCGCCCGCGGGTTGATCGCGTACACGGCGTAGCCAGCCTCGACGAGGGACTGCACCCACAAGCCCCGGTCGGTCTCGATGCCGACGACGACCTCGCCGGGATCATCGACCTGCTCGGCGAGGAGCTGGTGCAACACAGTCACCCCCTCGATGCCCTCCGGCAACCGGCGGGCCAGGATCTTGGCGCCGCCCTCGTCGCACATGAAGACGTCGTGATGGGCTTCCGCCCAGTCGTCTCCGACGAAGATCACGTCATCGTCACCTCGCTGTTCTGGTCTCGGGATCGTGGACTCGAGCCGAAGGACGCTCCGCGCGGACTAATGGATCAGTGCTCTGCGGCACGACATCCCAGAGGTGCTCTGAGCAGCCTTCACCGACCAGCCGGGGCACGTTCTGACCCCAGAGATCCAACGGTCCCTGTCGTCGAAAGTGCTCACCGGCCAGCGGCTCGGAACCAAGTCCTACAGGACCAGGTCGACTCCCATTAGTCG